>QQND01000102.1 GCA_003402745.1 Verrucomicrobiota bacterium | reverse complement strand
GGGGGGGAACGGGAAGGTGGTGGGGGGGAGGGTGTTTGGGCCGGGGCGTTTCGTCGGGTCGGGGTGTGAAAGGGTTTGGGATTCCTCTGGGGAAGGGGTGGGGGGGGGGGGCGGGGGACGGAAGTTTTCGGGGGAGTCTCCAAAGAGAGGCGGGGTTTGGGGGGGCGGGCGCTGTGGGCCCGGGAATTCGTGGATTTTGGCGATGACCTCCGGGGGGAGCGGCGGGACTTTTCCGGCTTGAAGATCGCCGTCCCTGCGGGTCAGGGCGAAGGCGATTTTGTAGCGGCGCGAATAATTTTCGAGAATGGAGCCCCATTTTTCGCGCGGGAGACCGTTAATGCGTTCGGCGATATCGGCGGCGATGGCGTCAAGGCGTTCGCCGGCACGGCCGTTGATCAGTACGTTCAGCAAGGGACCGCCTTCGGAGGCGAGCAGAAGAAAGGCCCCGACTCCGACGATGAGGAGGTTGAGAAAGAACCAGGATAGAATCTGAAGTGAGACGGGCACTCCTGAGAGCCTGTGCTTGCGAGGGGCGGGCCTTTTTTGGAGAGGCTTTCCGAGAGCCTGGGAGGAGAGGTCAGGGGGAGGGGTTTCAGTCGGCATCGGGGTGCATCAGGGAATATCCGGCGGTGCGGACGGTGCGGATAAAGCGGGGGGTTTTGGGGTCGTCGCCGAGTTTTTTTCGTAGTGCGGAGATGTGGACGTCGATGGAACGGTCGAAGACTTCGTAATTGCGCTCCCGGATTTCCTCCAGGAGTTGTTCTCGAGATTTGATGCGGCCCACGGCGCGGGCGAGGGAGAGGAGGAGGTCGTATTCGACCGGGGTGAGGTGGAGGGCTTTGTCTCCAAGGGTCGTGGTGCGGGAGGCGGTGTGGATGTGCAGGGGACCGATGTGGAGGTCCTCGTCGGCGGTGGCACCGGTGGTGTTGGGGGAGGGGTCGCGGTGGGCGCGACGGGCGACGGCGCGCAGGCGGGCGAGCATTTCGCGACTGGAGACTGTTTTTGGGAGGTAGTCGTCGGCGCCGAGTTCGAGGCCGACGATTCGGTCGGCTTCCTCGCCTCGGTTGGTGAGCATGAGGACAGGCACCTCGCTTTTTTGGCGGATACGCTTGAGCACTTCGAAGCCGTCCATGCCTGGGAGCATCATGTCCAGAAGCACGGCGTGCCAGGGTTGTTCGAGGACGAGGGCGAGGCCGTCGGGGCCTGTGTGGGCGGCGGTGACGGCGTAACCGAGGGGGTCGAGGTAGCCTGTGATGAGGCGGCAAAGCTTGCGGTCGTCGTCGATGAGAAGCACGGGATGGTGGTCTGGATTCGTTTGGTGGGAAGATTGCATGACAAAAAAAAGGCGCTAGGATTTAGCTAATGACGGAGCAATTCAGAGGCCACGAGTTCTGCAAGTTTTCCCCGGCGACACTGCCTGCGCGGGGGGGGAGACCAGCGGCAGAGGGCGCCGTTGGGGGCGGGTTGCACTGAGAGTGAGCGGCAAACGAGTGGAAACGAGGTTTATTTTTTGTCATGCGTCATCGTGAAAAGGTATTGGCTCACGCGGAGCAGGAGCTCTTCTCGCAGGGAAATTTGCGCTCTGAAGAACTCCTGAAACTCTATCAGAAGTTTATCAAGTTGGAGAACCACCGGATTCTGCTCAAGCATCGGAGTGGTGGCGGGGGGCGTGAAATCAGCGGCCAGAGGGCGACGGTGGTGGATATTGTGTTGCGCCACCTTCTGGAGGCGGCTCGAAAGCTTGAGGGCGCGCCCAAGCCGAGCGGTTTGAAGCTGGCTCTTGTGGCCATCGGCGGGTATGGGCGGGGGGAGCTTAATCCTTACAGCGATGTGGATTTGATGTTTTTGCACGACCGCTCTTCAGAGCCGGCAGCGGCGGCGGAATTGGCGGGGATTGTCGAAAAGATCCTGTATACGCTCTGGGACGTTGGTTTCAAGGTGGGGCATAGCACGCGGACGCCGGAGGAGGCGGTGGCGCAGGCGAACTTGGATATGCTCTCTAAAACGTCGCTTTTGGAGGCGCGGTTGGTGGCCGGAGACGAGGTCTTTTTCGCCAAATTTCACCGGCAGTTTGTCAAGCAGTGCGTGGACAACCACAAGGAAGAATACATCGCCCAACGGGTGGCGGACCAGACCGAGCGGCACGCAAAGTTCGGCCAGACGGTTTACATGCAGGAGCCTAACATCAAAAATGGGTGCGGAGGCCTGCGGGATTATCAGAACCTGCTGTGGATTAGTTTTTTTAAGGAGGGGGTCAGGTCCACGGCGGAGATGGTGGAGAAAAAGCTCTTGAATGAAACGGAGCGCCGCCAGTTGGACCGGGCCTATGATTTTTTGCTCAAAATCCGGAACGAACTGCACTACCTCAATCAGCGTCCGGTGGACGCCATCGTGCTCAGTCAGCAACTGGTTCTGGCCAACAATCTTGATTACACCCAGAAGAACATTTTGCGTAGGACAGAGGCGTTGATGCGGGACTACTACCAGAATGCCCGGGTGATTTATAACGTGACCGAGTTGATCTGCGAGCGGCTGTGTGTGGTCACGCCGCAGCCCAACAAGCGGGCGAAGCTGCTCAAACTACTGCGTCTGGCGCGGCCTCCGAAAGAGGAGCATTTCGACGGGTTTTACAGTTTAAACGGAAGGATCTACCCAGAAAATCGGGCGGTCTTCAACCAGAACTCCGCCCGGCTGATGCGGCTTTTCCACTATCAGCAGAAGCGCGAGGAGCGGGTCAGCCCGGAGTTGGCGCAGTTGATCCGGCGCAGGCTGCATTTGGTGGACCGCACTTTCCAGTATTCCAAGGCCAACCGGGAGGCCTTTTGGGCGATTCTTTCGCGCAAGGGGGAGGCGGGGTCGGTGTTGCGTGCGATGCATCAGGTGGATTTTCTTGGACGTTATTTGCCCGAGTTTGGGGAGCTGACATGCCTTGTGCAGCACGAGTTTTTTCACCGTTACACAGCCGACGAGCACACCTTGGTGTGCATTGAAAAACTGGACGCTTTGCTGGACACGGAGGACCCCAAATTGCAGGGTTACCGGAAGCTTTTTCACAAGCTGGAAGATCCTGCAGTGTTGTATCTTGCGATTCTTTTGCACGATACGGGGAAGGCGGCGAACGTGAGTCATCATGCGGAGGCCAGCGCCATCGCTGCGCAGAGGGTGGCGGTGCGGCTGCAGCTGACTTCCGCCCAGCGCAAGATGCTCATTTTTCTGGTAGACCATCATTCCACGCTTTCGAGCACAGCGCAGCGGCGCAATGTGGAGGATGCCGCCACGATCGAGGAGTTTGCGGGCTTGGTGGGAAGCCAGGGTAATTTGGAGGCGCTCATGTTGTTGACCCTCGTGGACGGCCAAGGGGTGGGGGATGACTCGTGGTCGGACTGGAAGGAATCTCTGGTGTGGCAGCTGTACCGTTCCACCCAGCTTTTTCTGGGAGACAATGCGGAATTTTTCCGGCAGCGCCGTGTGGAGCGGGAGGATTTGCGGGCGGGAGTGACGCAGTTGCTCAAGGGCAAGGAAATGTGGGAGGGTGAAATCGCGGCTCATTTTCTGGCAATGCCGGAGCGTTATTTTCTGACCTACCCGGCGGAGGCGATGAGCGAGCACATCCGGCTTTTCCGCCGTTTTTTGGAGCAGCGTGAGCAGAATGCGGCGCTGGCGCTGGCCCCTGCGCTCAAGTGGCTGCCGCATCCCAACCGGGCTCATACCGAGTTTTGGTTTTGTGGTTGGGACCGCCATGCGTTGCTCTCGAAGATCGCGGGCTCTTTGTCGGCGGCGGGGTTCAACATCCTGAGTGCGGACGCCTTTACCCGGGCGGACAGCCTGGTGCTGGATATCTTCCGGGTCTGCACGCGGGACTTTGAGGCGGTGACGGACCGTGCGGCGATGGATTCCGCGGAGAAGGTGTTGCGCAGCGCGCTTGAGGACGAATCGTTCGACTTCACCTCCAAGCTCAACCGGTCTATCGGGCGACGGGGGTTTCAGTTAAGCGAGTCCATTGATTTTCCAACCCGCATCGCCATCGACAACAGCACTCACCCCATCTACACAGTGGTGGACATCCAGACGGCGGACCGGTTGGGTCTTTTACACGCTCTTCTCAAGGCTTTTGGAGACGAGGGACTGGAAATCGCGTTGTCCCGGGTTAACACGGAGAAAGGGGCGGCCATCGACAGCTTTTACATCACCGACGAGATCGGGCAAAAGGTGTGCGATTCCGAGCGGCTGACCAATTTGCAGCGGGCGCTTTCGCTGGTGACCGAGCAGGCCCCGCCCGTGCCGTCCGGAGGTGAGGCGGCGGGCGGTAGACCGGCGGCGCGGTAG
>QQND01000101.1 GCA_003402745.1 Verrucomicrobiota bacterium | reverse complement strand
GGGTGTCTAGGAAGAGGCCGCCCTTGAGTTTGCCCGTTTTTTGGGCGTCGGCGGAGTGGCACTGGTAGCAGTTTTCGACCAGAGCAGGCCGGATGTGTTCCTCGAAAAAAGCCGTTTGCGCCGGGGTGTTTGGGACGGGTTGAGCGGTGGCGCCAAGCAGGGAGCCGGTTGCCGCAAACAAAAAGGCAGGGACGGCGAAGCGGGTGAGTTGAAGGCGAAGGGAGCGGTTGGCGGCAACCATGGGACTAAAACGTGGAGGGCGTAGGGGTGGTTTGTGAGTAAACTCGTTTGAGGATGAGATCCTTAGGAGAGAAGATGCACGGGGAAAGTCAAAACGCGCTGCCCTTTGAGGAAACTTTCCGGAAAATGGAGGACGAGGGCGAGGAGTTTGAGACCGTAGTGATCAACTCCACTCTAAAAAAGCGAGCGCAGGAATGGTACCGCGGCCAAGCGAGCGGGAGCGCAGGGGACAGACACTCCGGTAAAACCTTCCATTGAAGGCCATGCGCGATGGTATGGATGCTTGAAACGAAACGTTCCACCCGTGAGGGAGGTCTAAGATGTGGCTCAGAACTTGGTCATAGAGTTGGAAATCCCTCCACATCGGAACGCAACCCTGATGACCAGCATGAATATACGCCTCGAATTTCTCCCAGCCAAAGTCGCAACGATCGCGCTCCCAATACTTGTTTTGCTGCTGTCATTTGGCACGCAAGCCGCGAACGCGGCAGAAAACGTTCCAGCAAATCGACTGCCGTCGAAACTGAGTTGGATCGGATCTAGCCAACTGGCGGCCAAGGATGCGGCGGTCGTTTTTGAACGTGAGTTCCAACTCGTGAACGCGCCGGCGGTGGTTCGCATAAAGCTCATGTCGACGGCGCCGTGCGTAGTGACCTTAAATGGGGAGAGCGTTGGTGAGCACGATGACTCGAAGCGCCCGAAGGTTTTCGAGTTCAAAAAGCAGGCGCTCAAGGGGGTCAACACGCTAAGGCTCCATACAAAAAGCAGCGGCGGGGCAGATTCTTTGGTGATGAGCATGCTCGCCACGGATCCCGACGGCACGCGCTTCCGGCTGGAGACGGACGGCGCATGGCGCGTCGTGGTGAATGATAAAGCTGAGCCTGCAAAAGTGCTTTGCGAATATGCCGCTGCACCGCAGGGCGATGTTTTCGCGCCACTGCGTCCCTCGGTGACGGCGGCGGCAGACATCAAGGCGCCAGAGGGCTTCAAGGTCGAGCGGTTGCACGCTCTCGATGAGGACGAAGGTTCTTGGGTTGCGATGTGCTTCGACGGGGCGGGGCGCATCATCGCCTCGGACGCCGGCGGTCGGCTCGTAAGAGTCACTCTGCCGGCAATCGGTGGCGACCCGGAGGCGACGAAAATTGAGCCCATCAACCTTCCCGTGGGACACGCAAACGGGCTGCTCTGGGCGTTCGACAGTCTCTACGTGATGGTTTGCCAGGAGGGCGTTTATGAGGCTGGTTCGGGTGTTTACCGCGTGCGCGACACCGACGGGGACGGCGTTTTCGACAAGGTGGAACTATTGCGGAAATTAAGTGGCAGCGGCGACCACGGCCCGCATGCCTTGATGCTTTCTCCGGACGGAAAAAGCATCACGGTCGTTTGCGGCAATGCGACGCGCCCAACCGAGTATCAACGCTACCAGGTCCCGCCGCTCTGGAAAGACGACCTCGCTCTGCCGAAAATCAAGGGCCACGGCTTCATGCTCGGGAATGGCGCTCCGGCGGGCTATTTCTGCCGGATGTCGCCGGACGGCTGCGAATGGACACTGATCGCAGAGGGTTTTCGCAATCAGTATGACGCCGCGTACAACCGCGATGGAGAGCTTTTCACCTACGATGCGGATATGGAGTGGGACCTCGGCATGCCGTGGTACCGGCCCACGCGTGTCTGCCACGTAGTGGACGGCGCAGAGTATGGCTGGCGGAGCGTGTCGGGGAAATGGCCGGAGGATTACGCGGACTCCCTGCCGCCGGTGCTCAATGTCGGGCGCGGCAGCCCCACGGGGGTGGCCTTCGGCTATGGCGCGAAGTTTCCACCACGCTACCAGGAAGCGCTCTTCATCAATGACTGGACCTATGGCCGCATCTACGCGGTCAATCTTCGGGAGAAGGGTGCGAGCTACTCGGCGAGCATGGAGGTTTTCCTTGAGGGGCGCGGGCTAAAGCCCGCGGACATCGCAGTGAATCCAAAGGACGGCGCCATGTATTTTACCGGGGGCAGCCGCACGGGTTACAGCGGCCTGTTCCGGGTCTTTTACAACGGTAAGGAAAACACCGCTGCGGCGCCGCCCATTGGCGACCCGAGGGCTCGTGAACTGCGTGCACTGCGGCACCGTCTCGAAAATGCGTATCACGCGACCGATGCAGAGTCGCTCGATCTTGCGCTGCGCTGCGTCTCCCACGAGGACGGGTTTATCCGCTTTGCCGCGCGGACACTGCTCGAGTTTCGACCCGTTGAGCAGTGGAAACACAAGGCGCTGGCACTCTCCGATTCAAAGGCGGTCGTGCAGCTTTCGCTTGCGCTTGCGCGACTCGAACAGAAGGACGTCCGCGAAGCGCTCTATGCCAGGCTCCTGGCAGCAGACCAGTCGGCGCTGCCGGAGCCTGCACGGCTTGACATCATAAGAGCGCTTCAAGTTGTCGCAATTCGTCTCGGTGACCCGGAGGGGAAAATTCGCGATGAGCTCCTGTCGTTGCTACACGCGAATGTGCCCGCAAGGGATAGTCGCTTCAACGCCGAAGCCGCCCAACTGCTCGTGCGCTGGAAGTCCCCGTTGGCGGCGCAGAAGCTGTTTCCGCTTTTCCAACGGGCCTACACACAAGAGGAGCAGATAGGCTATGCCGCAGCCCTGCGCTTTGTCTCCGAAGGTTGGCCTGCAGGCAGTCGGGAAATTTACTTCCGTTGGTTCCTGCGTGCTGATTTCAACAAAGCAGGCCATCTTGCCAAGTTCATCGCTGACATCCGCAACGATGCAATCGCCTCGCTCGTTCCCGAAGAAAAGGAGGCGCTCGAGAAAGTCCTCAGCGCACCGCCTGAGGTGCAGCCAGCGCCGCCAGTGGCCTCTCGCCTGTTTGTAAAAAACTGGAGCACCGACGAACTCGTCGCTGAAGTAGAGCCGCTGCTAAATGGCAAGCGTGACATCGAGCGCGGTAAGACCTTGTTTCGCGAGACCGGTTGTGTTGCGTGCCACCTTTTTAAAAACGAAGGCGGGGTGGTCGGCCCCGATCTCACGCTCGCAACGCGTAAGTTTGGTGTGCGCGAGCTCATCGAAAGCCTCACTGAGCCGAGCAAGACGATCAGCGACCAGTATGGCACCACGCAGGTGACGATGAAAAATGGCGATATCTTCGTCGGACGCAAGGTCAACGAAGGGCCCGATATGTTGCAGCTTCAGGAAAATATTTTCACCTCGAGCGACGTGCGCACGCTTAAACACAGCGATATTTCCAAGTCCGAAGCCTCGCCCATCTCCCTCATGCCGCCCGGCCTTATAAACACCTGCCACCCAGACGAGGTAGCCGACTTATTTGTATGGTTGCAATCCGGCTCAAAGTGATCAGGAAATCGATGCCGAACCCCAACATTCCAAGTTAAACATGATCCGTCTCACCCTCATTGCACTTGTGCTCGCAAGCAACCTCGCTCTCGCGGCGGAAAACACTCCACCAGAGGGCTTCCGCGCGCTTTTTGACGGCAAAGACCTCACCGGCTGGGTCGAGAAAAAGGAGTCACCCACCCACTGGAGTGTGAACGATGGAGAGCTCGTCTATGACGGCAAAGGTGCCGATCTTTTCCACACGGAAGACTTCGCAAACTTCGTGCTCCTCGTGGACTGGAAAGTGCCAAACAACGGCAACAGTGGTGTCTTCCTTCGGGGCGGAGCAACCCAGGTCGAGATCAATGACGCAGACAAGCCTCCTCGTCCAATTTGGAACGGAACTAGTGGCGGCCTTTACCCCCACCAACCGCCCCTCTTACGCGCCGCCAAACCTGCTGGCGAGTGGAACCACTTCGAGATTCGCGTCGAGAAAGGCGTGATCACCGTGCTCTTAAACGGCGAAAAGACCTTGGACGCATTCGCAATGAACTGGGGCAAAAAGGACAATGGCCCCATCGGCTTCCAGAACCACGGCTCCCCGCTCAGCTACAAGAACATTTTCATCAAGCCACTCGCTGACTGATTGGCGAAAAAATCCTTCTCCTCCCATTTTCGGATCGCTCTCGCGCGGTATGGTCTCGGACACCGCTGTGCGATTTATGGCTGACCCTGCCGCGTGGGAGCGGCGTGGCGGAGGAGCGCAAGGGACAGACACTCCGGTAAAGCCTTTTCCCCGTCGCATCCGTAGCAAGGGGTGTATGCAGCGCAGGGGACAGACACTTTCAAATCG
>QQND01000100.1 GCA_003402745.1 Verrucomicrobiota bacterium | reverse complement strand
GGTATCGATGGATTCGTCGTGAATGGCGCGGGCGGCTTCCGCCACAACCGAGGGTTCGGCATCGCCAAGAAACCGGGCGACCCCCTCGTGTTTCAAACGCCGGAGCGCGATGACCGCCCCCATGCGGATGGAAGCCGAAGGATTGCCCGCCGCCGCCTGCAATTCGTCCGGCGCAGCGCAGTCCGCCAGCCCCGCACATAAGGCGTGTCGAAGCACGGGGTCTGCCTCGTGGTTGGCCGCAAGCGCCTCAAAGAGGGCGGGCACGGCGGCTCGCGCCTTGGCTTTTCCCAGCGCAATCGCGGCAAAAGACCGCACCCGAGAGCTCTGATCTTTCAGAAGCGGCAACAGATTTGTGAGCGTTTTCTCTGAGTTTGCATTGAGATCCCCAAGCGTTTTCACGGCCTGGGCGCGGACTTCAGGATCCGCATCCTTGAGCCAAGGGACAATCAAACCTCCGTCTTGAGCCGAGCCCCTCGCGATTTGGCCCAGTCCCCAAATCGCATGCAACCGCGCCAACGCTGAAGCATGGTCGGCGGCCACGGCGGAGAGGGCGCCACTCTCACCGCGCGCGGCAAGTTCAAACTGGGCCTCCTGGCGGACCCGCATATCGACGTGGGCCAACAAGGTGGAGAGTTCCTTGACGCCCCGCGATTCCATTCCCTCACCGATGAATTTTTGAGTTTCCGCCAAGATGGGGTCGCCCCGGTGGGCGGTGTCCGAAAGCTTATAGATCCGCCCTTTCCCGTTCATTCCCCAACCGTTCACCCAGTCTGAAATATAAAGACTTCCGTCCACCCCGAACTCGACGTCCGTGGCGAGAATGTTCCAGATCGGATTTTCAATGGGAGACATCTCAAATCCAGCGCCCTTTGGAGACACTGTCACCGAAAGAATGCCGCTGTTGGAAGGGCTGCCGCTGAAGTTCGCAAGAAAGAAGTGGTCCTTCCATTGCGGCGCCAGTCCCGTGCCGGGATGATAGGTCAAACCACTGGGACCGTTGCCCAGAACCGCAACAGGGGGAAGATGGTAGGCGGCCTGTCCAGGAAACGCAGGATAACAAAGCCGTTCGGAAAGCCAGGGACCGCGCGCCTCCGGTTTGGTGAGAAATTGCCACCCGATGCGCCAACCGCTGTCGCTGTTTTGCATCACGTAAACCCAGCGTGCCGGATCGCCTGCGTCGGAGTTGTTGTCGCCGGTGAAGAGGTTGCCAAACTTGTCGAAGGCCAGCTCCTGGGGATTCCGCAAGCCCACGGCAAAAATCTCCAATCCGGACCCGTCAAAATTACACCGATAAACAGCTCCCGTTTCGGTATTTACAACGCGGCTGCCGTCGCTGCCCGTGGCGTTGGCGCCGCGGTCTCCGATGGAAAAGTACAAGCGACCGTCGGGGCCCACGCGTAGCCCGTGCATGTCGTGGCCGAGAAAGGCCGTGCGCACCCCGAATCCGCGTGCCAGAGAAGTGCGGACGTCCGCGGCCCCCGTTTTTTTGGTATCCTTCAATAACCAGAGATCGGGAATGTTTGTCAGATAGACAGAGCCCTTACGCGCCAGCACACCTGCGGCGATGCCTGAGAGAGGGTCGTTAAAACCTTCTGCGAAAATTTTGGAACTGTCCGCCTTTCCATTGCCCTTGCTGTCCCACACGAGCTGAACACGCTCGGAATTTTTGGAGTTTTTCTCAAAATCCACGCCCTTATCACCCTTAAGGATCGCCATCCACGCCTCTTGGTTTGTGCTGGCGAGTTCGTCTTCCAGCCAGTTCATGTGCGCGCGGATGTCGCTGACCCCTGCGTGGAGCCGGAAGGTTTCGGCGACAAACCAGCGCCCTTTTTCATCCGTCGCAATCGCCACCGGGTTGGCCAGAAGCGGTTCAGCCGCCCAAAGGTCGACGGCCAGTCCAGGGGCGACTTTGAACTGCTTGATCGCGTTGAGCCCCTCCTCCGAGGCCTCCTGGATCTTGGGGACAAACCCTCCCTGCTTCGCGACTTCTACCTGCTTGTCGTCGCCTGCAAATACGGTGGCGCCAACCAGCGAAACGGAGCAAAGGAATTTCAGAGGACGGATATTCATAAGATTTCTTCGCTTTCTTTAGCCTCTTCAGGGCGGGATACGGATTCGATTTTTAAAAAATCTTTCCAACCCCGCGACTTGAATGCCGCCGGTAACCGCGTAGAGAATGGGGGGATGAACGCAGCCCCCCTGCTCCTTATTGCCTTGGCCCTTCCCTCCGTCACCCTCCAGGCCGCTGACTGGCCCCAATGGCGCGGCCCCGCCCGCGACGGGACGGTGCAGGACACCGCCCACCCCATCAAAGCGCTGCCGCAAGAACCAAAAGTCCTTTGGGAAATCGCGGCCGGCCCCGGCCAGTCCTCGCCGATCGTCGCCCAAAACCGCCTGGTGTTTATGGACGGGGTCGACGGCCAGGAAGTCGTCCACTGCCTGGACAGCGCCTCCGGCAAGGAGCTCTGGCGCGCCAACGTGGGGCCCATGGTTGAATTCCAGAACGCCTACGGAGAAGGCCCCCGCTGCACTCCCCTCATCGATGAAAACCGCCTCTACGTGCAGTCCTGCGGCGGCGAATTCCGCTGCCTCGCGCTCGCCGACGGCAAGCAACTCTGGGCGGTCAGTTTTGGCGACCAATACGGCGCCACCTGGTTTGGCAACAAGAGCCCAGACCCCGGTTCCAAGGAGACGGCCTCACGGCGCCACGGCAACAACGGTTCCGGAGTGGTGGACGGGGACCGCATTTTTGTCCCGGTCGGCAGCCCCACCAAGGGAACGCTGGTCGCTTTCGACAAAAAAACAGGCAAGGAACTCTGGACCGCCGGCAACGACAACACCGCCTACTCCAGTGTCGTCGCCGCGACCCTTGCCGGGGTGCGCCAGGCCGTCCACTTAACCGCGGATGCGCTGATGGGTGTGGACGCGGCTTCCGGCAAGGTCCTTTGGAGGGAGCCGCTTAAGACGGGGGCAAAGCGGCACGTCGCGACCCCTTTGATTGATGGCGACACGGTCACGGTGACCTCCACGAGCATCGGAACGATCCGCTTCAAGGTTTCTAACAAAGACGGCGCCTTTGCCGCCGAGCGCGCCTGGGAAAACGCGCAGATGAAAGTGGTCATCAGTTCTCAAGTCCAGGTGGGGACCAACCTCTTTAGCCCAGGCCCGGGCAACAAATGCGACCTTGTTTGCCTCAACCCAGCCACCGGCGTGGAGCGCTGGAAAGAGCCGGGGCTTGGCGACTACGCGAGCATCACTGCGGTCAACGATTCCCTCCTCATTCTCGATTCGACCGGAGAGCTGCGCCTGGTGCAGGCCTCCGAGGCCGGATACAAGGAACTGGGCCGCACCCATTTCGTCGGAAAGACATGGTCCTCACCCGCCTATGTCGACGGCAAACTTTTCGTGAAAGACGGCACAAAACTGCTCGCCGTCCAACTCGCCCCGTAGCCGGGAGGGTTTTAGAATTCAACCAGCGGGCCCCTTGCGTCTTAACGGGCGGCGAGAACGGCAGCGGCCGCGCTCACCGCTGCTTTTTCGGCGTCCGTCCAGTCGTGGGCCTCTGCTTTGGCGATTCCTAGCACCCCGCGCAGGTGTCCTTCATGAAGGGCGGGCACGGCCAGAGACCCCTCCATGCCGGTGCCCTTAGCCGCGGGGCGAGCCTGGCCGGAGGTGTCGGTCTGGAGGTTGCAGAGGGAGATGGGTTCAAGCCGTTCGGCGGCAAGACCCGCAATGCCCTTGCCGATCGGAACAGTCTGAACGAGTGCCAAAACCGGCGGGGGAATGTGGCAGGCGGCCGCCAGATGCAGCGCCCCGTCCCGAAGAACGTGCCAGGTGCCGGCCTGACAACCAAAGTGTGTAAGAACCTCCTGCAAAGCTTCTTCGATGGAAGCCTTCTGGAGTGCCTGCTGCAGGGAACCGGGGAGTAGGTTTGAGGACATAAACTGTATTTAATTAAACGGAGGGGATTTTGGGAAGGGGCGGCAGGACAATTTGTGGTCCGCCGGAAAGGTATGCCTGGGCCAGAATGACATAGCGCTCCGCCCACCCGGCCAGCCCGCTCTGTTCCTCCGGGGTGAGTTGCCGCGCCACTTTCCCCGGCGAGCCCAAGAACAGCGACCCCGGCGGGACTTTCGTCCCTGCAGTCACAAGCGCATTTGCCCCGATGATAGAGCGGGCGCCGATCTCCGCGCCATCCAGGACTACCGCGTTCATCCCGACAAGAACCTCATCGCCAACAGTACAGGCATGCAAAACAGCGCCATGGCCCACCGTGACGCGCTCACCGACGATCGTGCCATGATCGTCAGAAACATGAATGACTGCGCCGTCCTGAATGTTAGAAAAGGCGCCAATCCGGATCAAGTTGAGGTCGGCCCGAAGTGCGGCTTGAAACCACACGCTGGCTTGGGCCCCGAGGGTCACATCGCCAATCAGCGCGGCCCCTGCAGCGACAAAGGCGTCTGCGGCGATGACGGGAGATTGGTGTGCGAAATAACGGATGCGATCCTGAATTTGCATGGTTTCGAAAGGTGCCAGTGGGCAGGGTTTAGAAACCCTGGGCAATGGAAAAGTGCTCTGGAAGCC
>QQND01000099.1 GCA_003402745.1 Verrucomicrobiota bacterium | reverse complement strand
TGCCCGCTGCAGGGGCGGTGCCCAGGGTGAGGGAGCCGCCCAGGTTGACTTTGAGGCCCGTGCCCGAGGCTGCGAAGCCGCCCCCAGAGCTGCCGAACTGCACTTTTCCCGCAGTGGTGCCCAAGGCGCGAGTGAACGTGCCGCTGCTTTGGAAGACTCCACCGTTGAGGGTCAGGTTGCTGTTGGGGGAGAGTCCGATTCCGTCCTGTGCCTGAAGAATTCCTGCGCTGACGGTGGTCGTGCCGGAGTAGGTGTTTGTTCCAGAGAGCAACCACTGGCCTGTACCCGATTTTGTGACGGAGAGGGCGGCAGTGCCGTTGTTTACGAGCTTGAGCGCGATTTCGTTGTCTCCGGTGGAGTTTCCGGTGAGGGTGAGCGTGCGTGTGCCAGTGCCGGTAAAGGCGAGGCTGCCGGTGTTGGAAAAAACGAGGGTGGCGTTGTTTTGGCTGGCTGCAGCGAGGTCGTTGTTGCCGTAGTTGCCAGAGGAATCCAGGGTGGCGTTGCCAGCGAGAGTGAAGAGACGGTCGGTGGCGACGGAGGGGGTCTGTGTGAACTGGGTGAAATACGGGGTGGAGCCGGTGTACTGAAGGATGCCGCCGTTGAAAACGAGGTTGGCCGCGGCGTTGGACGAGGCACCGATGCCGCTGGCGGTCCCGCCGTTAGCAAGGCTGGTGACGGCGAGCGTGGCCCCGCCGCTGAGGACGGTGGCGCCCGTGTAGGTGTTGAGACCGGTGAGATATTGGGTGCCGGAGGCGCCGTTGCGAACGACGGTGAGGGTGCCGCTGGAATTTGAAATCACGCCGGTGAAGACGCCCGTGGCCGCGGTGCTCGAGCTTCCGAGGGAGAGGGCTGAGGCGCCGGGCGCGGTGTTGTCGAGATTGCCTGCGCCGCTGAGAATTCCAACGGTACTCAAAGTCAGCGTGCCTCCGGTGTAGAGGGAGGAGGAGAGACCGGCTCCGTTGACATCAAAGGTGGCGTCCTGCCGGAGGGTGAGGGAGTTGCTCGCCCCGGGAAGCCCGATGCTCGCGCTGCCGCCGCTCAGCCGCAGCGTGCCGCCGTTGAGCACCGTGTTCCCCGTGTAGGTGTTGGAACCGCTTAGGATCAAGAGACCGCTGCCGGCTTTGGTGAGAGAAGCGGCTCCGGACCCTAAAAGCGCGGAAAGGGTGAGTGCATTGGTGGGCGCGGTGCCGTTGGTGATGACAATCAATTCCTTGTTGGCAGCCCCAAGCGTGTTGGTGAGGGTGCCGTTGTGGGCAATGGTTTTTGCGCCTGTGGAGTTGTCAAAAAGGAGGGCGCCGGAGTTGAGGGAGAGGGTGCCGCCGAGGGTGAGGGTGCCGGCGCCAGTGAGTTTGAGGGAGTTGAGGGTTTGGGCGGTGCTGGTGCTGGATCCCGAGGAAAGAAGGTAGTTCAGGGTGCCGCCCAGGGTGGCACCGCCAAAGGGGGTGTAGCTCGCATAGCTGTCCACCGACTGGCCGGTGAGGGTGGCAAAATCCACTCCTTTGAAGGTGGCGGCCCAACCCGAGATGCCTGCACCGAGGAGGCCGTTGACGTTGGTGCCGCCGCTTAGAATGTTGATGATGCCGTCGACCGGCGAAAAATCGACGGTGGCCCCTGCGGAACGCGCGCCTAGGCTGCTGAAGGCAAGTACCGGAGGGAGGGACCCGGCCCAGTGGTTGATGGAAACTACGCCTTGGCCGGCCGACGCGCTGAGGGTTCCGACGTTTTCTGTGGTGCCGCTGTAGGCGGAGTATTCAAAACGCCCACCGGCAGTCTGCCGGCCCAAGCCGGGGGCGGCATTGTCGGCGACGAAGGCGACGGGGCTTTGGTCGGAGATGACGTTGACGGCAGTGATCTGGGCATTCTTGATTTTGAAGGAGCCGCCCGAAATGGAGATCGCGCCGGTAAATGTGGAGAGGGAACCGAAGGTCAGGGCGGTATTGTTGAGGGCGGAGGTCAGGTTGTTGGAGAGCCAAATGGTGTTCCCGCTGACCGCCGTGACAACCGCTGAAGGGAGACCGGCGCCGCCGCTCACGCTCATGCCAACGGTGATGCCCGTGCTGGTGTTGACTCGCAGGGTGCCGACGTTGAACGTGCCTGTCCCCATGATGCCTGTGGGAGGGGAGAGGGTGGCGGTGGTGGAGGGGGCGTAAACCCAAGTGCCGCTGTCCGCTTTGAAAAGTGAAACCACGGCATTGGTGCCATTGGAAATCATCTCCGAAAGGGTGTTCGCTGCGGTGTTGGTGCCGCCCAAAACGAGGGACTTTGCACCCAGACTTCCGGCGGTGAGCCCTCCCGCAAAGGTTACAGTCGCGGAACCCGAGCCGTTCGCAAGCAGAAGGCCGTTTCCGGAGCCAGACAGGTTGACGAGTTTGTTGGTGGTTTCGCTGGTGGCGCCGCTAAAGCTGAAGCCGCCGCCATCCAGTCCAAGGGAACCATTGACCGCTCCGGAATTGTTGATGGCTTCCAGACTGCCGACTTGAAGGATGCCGTCGCTGACAGTGGTGGTTCCGAAGTAGGTTGAGGCGGTGCCGTTCATCTGCAAAAGGCCCGAGCCTGATTTGTTAAAGCCGTCCAAGAAGCCTGTGCTGATGGAGCCGGAGGTGAGCAGGTCGCCATTCCAAACCGTGTCGCCATTGGCCGAAATGGTGAGCAGGGCGTTGTTCGCGTAGTTTAAAAGAGGGGTCGCAAAGCCAAGTGTAACGTTTCCATTGAGAGTACTTGTTCCGTTGGTTTTATTTGTGAAGCTTATGGGCTGCCCTGCGGCGGTGTTATAGGAGAAAACACCAAACGAGCCCCCAAGGGTGCCGATGGTTATCCCATAACCATCACGACTCAATAAGTTTAGGCTTAAACAGCCTGCGCTGCTAACTGTGGTAAAAGAGAAGCGGCCCATAGCAAGGTTCTGCGCGAGTCCGACGCCCCCAACGGCCCGGTCGGCAAATACAGTTCCAGAGTAACCATTGAAAAAGGTGTTCACCGAAGAGAAGCTCCCAAGGGTCGGAGCATCTGCCCTGAGTTCCAGGCCACCCACTCCCAGATTCACCTGTATCGCTCCTTTGCCCAAAGCGCGGCCGTCTTCCACCCGTGCGAACGTGCTTGAGTTGATCGTAAGCGATCCTGAAAAAGTGTTGTTCACGTTTTGGAGCCAGAGGCCGCTGGAAAGGGAGGTGGTATTTTTGTTCCAAGAAACAGCAGTGGCGCTGCTGATGGAGCCCGAAAGGATGACGTTTCCGCTGCCTGTAAAGTACGGGGCAGTGGTGCCTAAGTTGATGGGGCCGCTGAACGTTGTGTTTCCGTAAGCGGCCCCGAGATCGGCGCGGGAGGCTTGGTTCCCAAGTTGAAGCGCGCCGGTGAAGGTGTTGTTGCCAATCGACAATAGCGCCACATTTGACGCCATCGGTGTCGGGCCGCGCCCGCTCACGCTCAGAGACTGCTGGAGCGTCAACCCCGATTTGCCGCCGTCGATCACCAGCATCCCGCCTGTGGTGCCTACCCCTGTCACTCCAACCGTGTTGGTGGCTGCGCCCAGTTGGCCCGTGCCGGTCACCACCAAGGCGCCGCCATTGAGGGTGATGCCCCCGCTGAAGTTGCTTGTTCCAGCGCCCGTGAGCAGGACTTTCCCGGCCCCCGTTTCAAGCAGATTGCCGCTGCCGTCCAAGAGGCCCCAGGATTCAGAGACCCCAAAGGCCTCGGTCTGTGTTGTGCGATCCGTCACGCTCAGAAGGCTGACGATGTTGGGGAAAATCAGGCTTCCTAGGCCGATGTTCAAAGGTTTGGCGCCTGTAAAATTGTAGACGGCCACCGTGGTGCCGGAGGAGGGGTTGATCCTGACGGCGGCGGTGCCGGAGGAGTCGAGATTGTCGATGCGCAGGCTGTAGTTACTGCTGCCCAGCACGTTGAGGATCTGTCCGCCGGTCATCGTGAGGGAGCCGACCTCAATCGTGTTGGCGGTGTTTGCACTGTAAGGGCCGATTTGCAGGCTGACGGCGGAAGCGCTGGTGCCCGAGACGAGGGCTGTGTCTGCGTAGGAAATGATGCTGCCGCTGGAAGGTCCGTTGTTGAGCAACTGGAGGAGCCCTGAGTTCAGGGTGATGGTGCTGGTGGGGGTGCTCGTGTAGCTCGGCAGGGGAGAAACGCTGCTGCCCGCCGGACCTCCCAGGAGGAGGGTGCCTGCATTTAACTGGATGCCTCCGGTAAAGGTGTTGGAATTGAGCAATGCGAGGGTTCCGAGCCCCGATTTTGTGAGGCCAGCGGCCAGCAGGCCAGTGCCCCCAGAGGTGTCGGACAAGATGCCGCCCAGGGTCAGCGTGGCTTGAGGCGCCTCGACGTTGATGGTGGAGAAGGCGGTTTTGGAGAGAGACCCTGAGCCGTTTAAAGTGAGAGTGTTGAGACCTTTGAAGCTCAGTGTTCCAGCCAGGGTGTAATTGTTGGCAAGGGCGTAGGAGCCGCTTGTGATCAGGGTCGTCAGGGAGCCCATAGCCAGTACCCCCGTGCCCACGGGGCCCGCGGTCACGGTTGCGCCCACTGCGTTGCCCGCGCTGCTGCCGCCGATGATGAGCCCGCCCGCCAAGACATTCATTCCGCCGGAGAAGCTGCTGGAGCCAGCGCTCAGCTGCAGCAGGCCGTTGCCTGTTTTGGTGAGGCCATAGCCACCGCTCGAACCGGTGAAAGTGCCGCTTGTCCACTGGTCGGTGATGGCAGCGCTGACGTTGAGCGTGGGTGTGATGGGGGCGAGGGCCGTGTTGCTGTTCACCGTGACGGGCGCGATATTGAAGACGCGGTTGGCGCCGTTGAGGTCGAGGACGGAACCGGTGGAGGAAAGCGAGGAGACGCTCGAAGCGTTGGAGGAAGAGGCGGTGATATCGCCGTTGAGCCTGAGAGTGCTCCACGTGGTAAACGTGCCGGCAGTGAGCTGGTCGGCGATGGCGGGCTGGGAGATCCCCACGGAAGCACCGTCCGCGTCGATGGAGGTAATGAACGTGAACGTTCCCGCGGGAAGGATACCCGAGAGGGAAATGGGCATGCCGACGGCGAGCCCGGCGACGGTGCCCATCGTGATCATGGTCCCGCCGGAACCGATGGTACCGGTGTAGGGGGAGAAGTTCTG
>QQND01000098.1 GCA_003402745.1 Verrucomicrobiota bacterium | reverse complement strand
TGGCGGCTCCATAGGGCCGTGGAAGCTTGGCGGCTCCACAACCTGTGGAAACCTAGGTATGAGTCTAGGGGTGAAATCCTAAACAACCCTCTCAACGTTCGCACCCGGCACGGCCTCCAGACCCTTCGATAGACTTCGAAACAGGCGGAGGTTCGCCGCTTTTACCGAGTTGGGCTTCTCCGCCTCTTTCAGACCGTCTCTTAAACCCATGAAGACCGACTATCTTCCCATTCTCCTGCAGGTTTTGATCGCCATCGGCTTCGCTTGCAGCGCCCTCGTCGTGAGCCTCGTGCTCGGCAAGGCCACCCGCCGCAATGCCACCAAGGACACCGCCTACGAATGCGGGATGGTCGCCGAAGTCGGCAGCCAGCCCCGTTTCAGCGTCAAGTTCTACCTGGTTGCGATGCTCTTCATCCTGTTCGACTTGGAAATCGTGTTTATGTACCCTTGGGCTGTCATTTATAAGGACGCTATCGTCCAATATGGAGCCTCCATCTTCTGGAGTATGTTCTCCTTCGTTGGGATCCTCACCCTGGGATACGTGTACGCCGTTAAAAAAGGCGCCTTGGACTGGAAGTCCTAGGACGTTTCACGGTCAGCCGCGGTCTTGCACCGAGCTCTTTGCACCAAGCCGAATGACGCCGAATGGCGCCCAATGCACCTAATGGGGCGAAACCTTTCTGGGGGGTCTTGGTGACTGACACTCAAAGGGCGCCCGAGACCGCTGGGATCCGTTAGAAGCGGCCCTGCGCTCGCCGCCTACCCCTTCTGAACCACTGGAAATGCGATCTCTGGCAGGAATGGGATCTGCAACACAGACGTCGCCTCGTCAAAATACCGAAAAAGCAATCCGGAAACGACTAGGCTCAGCAACAGCAGGATCAGTCCCGCGCGCGCGTTCGGAGTCGGTACGGCCTCGTTCTCCAGTCCTCTTCCTCGGCCGTGCACCATTGCCAGCGGACTCATTTCACGGTGCCGCAGAGCGTGCAATACCAATCCGGCCAAATGAGTGCCGATTAAAAAGAGGCACCCGTAGGCAAGCCGGCCGTGCCACGTCTCAGCCCAGTCCGCAATGAAACCCGTGTACACCACCCCAGGGATGAGAAGATAGAGCGCGAGCGCGAACAAGGCGGAGCCGGGGTTCAACCCAAAGTGTTTCAGAGGCCTCCAGGCGAACACTCCGGCCAAATACCCGCGTATCCCGGTCACCGTCTTGAAAAAGACGTCCCAGCGCATTGGTTTGGACCCAACCCAACCCAAAACCAGCCGCACCGCCAAAAACCAGAGCGTCAAAACTCCCGCAAGAATGTGATACTTGAAAATCACGCTCTCCGGATCGGATTGAAAACCAATCAAAAGGGAAGCCGTCAGGCTCAGCGAAAACCCCCAGTGACTCAGGCGGGCGGGCAGATCCCAGAGGAGGACGCCTCGCCCCGGCTTCTGTGAAGCAGGGGGTTCGTTCATGCGAACTTAGCCGTCTGGGGGTTTACCTGAAGTGCCTGCGCATTTTTTTGGATCCACTCCCGCCAGGCCTCCGCGCGAAACCCAAAGTTCTGTCCCGTGGCGATGACCAATTCCGCGCGGGCGGCGCGCGCGAGGCAAACGCGTGCCTCATTGAGAAAAAGGCAAAGGCCCAGCGCCCCCTCGGGATCACCGCACCGCGTGAGAGCTCGAAACAAGGCCATTTGAAGGTACACCACTCGTTCCCCGACCGTGTTTTGACAGCCTCGCATGTCCTCGGCACGGGTGATGATCTGATCGGCAAAAAAGGGCGCCGCGAGCACCTGTTTGAGCGGACGCCGCCCCTCGAGACAGGCGAGGCGCTCGAAACCGCAGGCGAGGCTATAAAAATAGCCCCAGCCCGGCCTCAAATCCTTCGGCTCCAGGGCCAACCTTTCCGCCAACTTCGCCAACAGCGGGACAGTCCGCCGGTCGCGGACCGCGCAAAGACTCCCCAGCATCAACGCCGCCACAGGAGCGTACCCTTGGTCTGGCATGAGATGCTTGGTTCCAACACCGCCAAACAATTCGTTGGAAAGCTCCGTATCCCGCAGCGCCTGGTCCACCTGCTGCAAATAGGCATCCGTTCCCTTCGGACTTCCCAGAAAACACAACACCCGCTGCACGCTGGGCTGGGGGGTTGCCGCAAAAGGCTCCAGCGCCGCCAAAGCACGGGCGCGTGGGAGCAGGCACAACATGGCCGAGGTTGGCAGGCACGCATCCATGTCGTTAGAAGAGGCGACTTTTTTTGCGATCTCCTCCGGACTGAGGCCGAAGCCGAAGTCGTCGTCCGCGAGGTCTAAGGGTTTGAGCATTCCCTTGCTGATCAGCGTTTTCTGGAGGGATTCTACCGGAATGTCGCGAAGCAGCGTCCCCGCATCCACGGCGAGACGGACGGCGTGTCCCGCGACCATTCCCATCACGCAAAGGTCCCGTTGCATCCGGGCGGCAGAGAGGGCGTCGTGGGTGACCGAATAGGCTTTCCCGGCGATGATCACGTTGTCGAGGCTCACTGGGATCATCGCCGCATACGGCACGGTGGCCTGGTAAAGCGCCTTCCAGTTTGTGGGAATAAAGCCGGCCTTCGCTGCATCGCTGGTGGCGAGTCCCTTGATGTCCGGATTAGATTCCACCCGGAAAACCCCGTCCTTAAAACGCCGGCCGGCAAGCAGATCGAGGAAGGTGAGTGTTTTTCCCCCGCGAATGTGCCGAGACTCCCGGGGGGCGAGGTAGAACGGAGGCGGCACATGCACCTGGTCGAGGGAGATCTTACTGTTCCGGCGCATCGACAAAATGAACCGCGTGGTGTCTAGGGGGCTGCGCTCGTCGCAGGGGGAAAGGAAGGGGCGCAACGCTTCTCCCCGGCCCGGCTTGTATCCCGCGAAGGAGGCCCAGAGTGTGAGTTCATCATGCTCTCCACCAAAGGTATATCCGCAACCCGCCCAGGCGGCTACGGCCCCGTCGCCCGTGGCGTCGATATAGCGGGGCGCCTGCATGGCCGTCAGGCCGAATGGGGTGATTACGTAGATGCTGCGCACGCTCCGGCCGCTATGGGCCACGCCGGTGATGGCGCAGCCAAACAAAACACGCGCCCCCGCCTTCCGGGTACCCTTGTAAAAACCCGGCGCGTTCAACCCGTTGTTCTTGGCCTCCATTGCTTCGTAATACTCGTCGAACGCCTTGGTGCGTTTTCCAAACCACAGGTTGGTGACCCCTCCGATCGTATTAGCGCCCCCAAGTTCAAGGCCCCGCTCCAGACATACCGTCTTTAAACCCAGCGACGCACAGGCATAAGAGGCCGCATTGCCGCTGGTACCGCCCCCAGTCACCAGAACCTCCGTCTTCAAAGCGACCGCCGGGGGATGAAACCGAACCGCTTCGAGGCTCGTTCCGGGCTCGTCAAACCCGTGGTCAAAAAACTGATGCGCCACTCCCGCCTCGGAGGCTGTTTCACGAGGGACGCCGCGGTTCCAAAATTCATACGTTGGCCGGGGCTGCTTCGCCCCCTGTCGGACGGAGACCACCCGCTCCACGGCGTCCGGAAACGCTGCGAAAAGGGCCCTCCAGTCTTTAAGCACGAGCGACCCTTCGTCGTTCGAGGGCATGCCTTTCGGACCAAAGACAAACAAGTTTTCAAAGCCCTCCACACGCCCGTTTTTTACCTCCAGCCGGTCGATCCCGCTGGTTAAAAAACCGTCTCCGCCCCGGAACCGTTTTTCCCCGGAGTTCCACGGCATTTCGAGAACCGCGGCGTAAACCCGGTCAAAGTCTTCCGCCATCGCGAGCGGCCCCTCACTGGTAGAGTCCAAAACGAGGTCGAAACACGCAAAATAATGGTGTATTTCCACCGAGACCTTCGCCCCGTTGGACGCGGTGTAGAAAGCGGTCCTTTCTGACGCCGGCGCCGCGAGGTCGGCCACGTAATGAAACCGCCTCGGGCCGGGGATGAGGGTGGCTCGCACCCCAGCGGCGCGTGCCACCGTGGCTTCAAGGGTAGCGTCCACCACGACATCGCTTTCCAGGGCAAACAAGCCGGTTTTGCCTCCAAAAACGACTCCCGCCAGACGCCCCTCGTCGCCGAGCGCTCCCGCGACGGATGCGTTGTACAAAAAGCGGACCCCGGCTTCGCTGAGCTGGTCTTCGATTTCCAGCGCCGCCTTGGAGGCGTTGAAGTAGGTGCGGCCTCCCTTTGTCTCGCTGGTGGCGGCATTCAAAACGCCACGCACCACCGAGGGGAATTTCTCCTCCTCCCCGTTGGCCACCCAGGGCCGCAAACAGGCGATGCCCTCGTAAAAAGGATTCACGCGGTCCAACACCAAGACGGTCCTCTTTCCGCGTTTGGCCGCCTCCAAGGCCAGTTGACAGGCAAAAAGGGTGCTCCCGCAAACCAGCACCTCCGCCGGCTCCAGAAACGTGATCTGTGCCTTACCTTCCGCCGAGGCGGTGGGTGCCACACTTTCTGCGGCTCCGTAAAGCGACTTGGGCGCAAAGGCCGAGGCCACGAAAGCGCCACCGACCGATTGCAAAAATACCCGGCGACCAACGGGGGAGGGAGTCATATAAGCCACTCTCCAAGAGAATAGGAGGCGGTGTCAACTATGCCAGCAGAGCACGGGAAACCGGGCGACAGGTTCAAACGGAGCCCTTCCGAAAACGGACCCGCCATGTTTCCTTTTGCGCGCTGGAAAAGCGTGGTTTAAGGTGTGCCCCTGTGGCTATCCCAGCACGCAAAGGGTCTATGGCGGAAATCCGAAAATCAGCCGGTTTGGTGGGCCTACACCCCCAAAAAGGAGCCGCTTCTCCGTCTGCGCAACGCGTCACACTCGCGCCCGGCGCCGGGTGGACGAAACGCAACCCGGTGACGGAAATCATCCTCCCCTCGCTTTTCACAAAATGCTCGGGCGTCTCCCAGCGTCCGCAGTGGCCGACGCTCGTGGACCAGGAAATCGCCCTCACTTGGATCGGCCACGCCTCCTTCCTCCTCCAGGCAGAGGGGGTGAACGTGCTCATCGACCCGAACTGGAGCAGCTGGGTCAAGGGCATCAAAAGAATGCGCAGCCCAGGGGTCGCCCTCAACGCGCTGCCAGAAATTGACTTGGTGCTCGTAACGCACGCCCATTTCGATCACCTCGACCGCCGCACGTTAAGAGGCATCGCCGCCAACCAACCCGTCGTCGTCCCCTTTGAAGTCGGCGACCTCGTCCACGACCTCGGCTTCCGGGTGGTGCAGGAATTGCAATACTGGGAAACCTTTGAATACGGCCCCTTGCGTGTCACGCTCACCCCCTGCCGCCACTGGGGCGCCCGATTGCTGCACGATTCACATCGCGGTTTTGGAGGCTTTATCATCGAGGTCGGCGGCCGCGTTATTTACCACTGCGGCGACACCGCTTATTTCGAAGGTTTCCAGGAAATCGGCCGCCGCTACCCCGTGGACGTCGCCCTCCTACCCATCGGAGCATACGACCCTCCCAGCCTACGAACGGTTCATATGAATCCGGAAGAGGCGCTGGACGCCTTCGTGGCGCTCCAGGCAAAAGTAATGGTGCCCATGCACTACGGCACCTTCCGCCTTTCCTACGAACCCCTCGACGAACCCCCGCGCCGGCTCCTCGCCGCCGCCTCCAGCCGCCAAATGGAAAACAGCATCGTCTGGATGCAGGAAGGCACCCCCACGATTTTTTAACCCCGCTCAAAAGAACCAAGAACCAAGAACCAAGAACCAAGAACCAAGAAC
>QQND01000097.1 GCA_003402745.1 Verrucomicrobiota bacterium | reverse complement strand
GTGCCCTGTGCCCTGTGCCCTGTAGGGCGGTCCGCTCGGAAGTCCTGCCTTCACGTTGAGACACCGCCGCAACTCCTAGGGTGCAAAACTTCCAGGCGCCGCAACGCAGAACCCCTTTTTATTCCCGCGCCAGATTGCTGTGCTTGTAGGCGACCAGGTCGCTGACCTCCCGTTTGAACCAGGCGGGCGGGGTAAAAGCCTCGGCGGCGGTCGGTCCGGGAAACTCAGCTTCGGCGATGCGCAGCCAGTTGAGCTGGCCTTCATAGAGATCCAGCGTAAAAGGGATTTCCGCGACATCCACCTTGTGGGAAACTTTGCTCATGCGCCTGCCTTCCGTCAGGGGCCAGAGTGCGGCCGTCTGCTCCGCCGTGAGAGACACCTCCACTTCCACCTGCCCAGGACCGGTTGCGTTTTTTACAAAAAGCGCCCCCGCCTTCTCCGTCTTGCGAATGCGCACTTCCGAACCATCCTTCTCCACGGCGAGATATCCCTGCTCCACACGGCAGCCTCCATCCAGCCCCAGCACTTTGGGAATCTCCCCCAGCAAGAACTTGCGCTCCACCTTCGCCGGCGGAAGATACGCGCTCGGGAGCGGCTCTCCGGCCCTGGACCGGCCGCCCTTTTTGGATTCCATTCTGGATTCCATTTCTGCGAGGGCTTCCAGTTCCACTTCGCGATCGCTGTTTTGTTTAGTTTGAGCGGAGGATTGCATAGTTATCTCAAGGCGGTTTGCCTCCCGCGAATATAACACTAATGCAAGACCGGTGCACCCGACTTTGATGCAGAATCTTTGCAAAGGAAATCCCAGTGGCCCCCCTTCTGCTGTACCAGTCCCCATGACCATCATCGACTCTGAGTATGCCGATCTCCAAACCCCCTCTGGGCTCATGCGGACACACGTGTTCCGCCCCTCAGCAGGAGGGCACTACCCGGGGCTGATCCTCTATTCTGAAATTTTTCACGTCACCGGCCCTATCCGGCGGACCGCCGCTTTCCTGGCCGCGCAAGGGTTCATCGTCGCTGTTCCCGAAATCTTCCACGAATTTGAACCCCTGGGCAAGGTCCTCGCCTACGACGCCGAAGGCACCGACCGCGGCAACTGGTGCAAGGTCAACAAGCCGCTTGCCGCCTATGATGCAGACACGCGCGCGGTCATCGCGTTTCTGCAGGCCCATCCGCTTTGCACGGGCCGGTTGGGTTCCCTCGGCATCTGCATAGGAGGGCATTTAAATTTCAGGGCCTGTTTCAATCCTGAAATCCTGGCGGGCGTGAGCTTTTACGCCACCGACATTCACAAGCTGGACGCCCATCCGCGGGGGTTGGGGACAGGCATGGCAGACGACTCCCTCGAACGCGCCCGCCACGGGGCCATCGGCGGAGAGTTGCTGATGGTTTGGGGGCGGCAGGATCCTCACGTTCCTTTCGAAGGCCGGATGCAGATTCATCAGGCGCTGGAAGAGGCCGGCACACATTACCAGTGGCTCGAATTCAACGGCGCTCACGCTTTTTTACGGGATGAAGGCCCACGGTACAATCCTGTACTCGCCCAACAGTCGCTGGGGATCGCGGTGGAGCTGTTTCACCGCAAATTAGGCCAGGGCGGGCTTGCGGCGGCGCCCTCGGGGAGTGCGGAAACTCGCCACTAGAAGCGGGACGCACGCAGCGGGAAGAGGCTTCTTGGAGAGGCCTGTTCCCGCTTCAAAACAAAGCCCCCTCAGAGTCCCGATACATTCTTAGCCTCCCAGGTCCGCGCCTGGCCCGCGCTCCGGCGGCGGTCAGGCTGCGGTCAAGCGGATCACCAACTGCTGCAAAAGCCCCTCTGGATCCTGCGCGGAACTTACCAGCGCGACGTTAGCTTCCAGCACGTTTTTCTGGGCGGCTCGCAACTCCGGCAGCGTAAACCGATGGGCATGCTGCGCGGCGATCCCGAGGGCGAAGGCGTTTACCGTCCCGTCTTTTTTGCGCGGCAAGTGTTCGGTAGCCTGGGGAGGGAGTTTTTCCAGCGTCTTTCCAAAGAAAAAGGGCTGCGCGGGCCGCGTGAGCTTGTGGCGCTCCATCAGATCTTTCACAGCCAGCAAATTCCGGAACGTCGGGATGATTGCCACCAGCAAAATTGCGATCGGGCTTTCCTTCTGGCCCAGAAGTTGTTGGAGCAACGCGAGGGCGTTGTGGGTGTTTCTGGACGCCAACGCATTGCCAAGTTCAAAAATCACTGCCTCAGCCGTCATCGGCACGAGAAGTGCCACATCCTGCACCGTCGCCTCACGCTGCGCCTCGCCGACGTACAACGCGAGCTTCTCCAGCTCCGAGGTGATCGTCCGGCGGTCGCCCCCAGTGCGAATCGCGAGCAATTCGAGCGCGTCGTGCTTGAGCCGGACGCCGGCGGTTTCCGCAACCTGTCGGGCCAACTCCATGGCGGCCTCTTCCCAGCCCGACTTGGAGGTGTCCAAAGTGTCGAACACGGCGACTTTCGCCAGTTTTCCAAGCGTCTTGTAAAACGACCGGCGCTTGTCGACCTCAGAGGCGCTCAGCAAAAAACGCACTCCGTCTGGCAATCCCGCGCTTAAAGACGTCACCAGAGCCTCCAAGCCCTCCAGAACATCCGCCGCCCGGCCTGTGACGGTGTCTCCGAGAAAGTTCGCGTTTTTAAGCCACACCAGCTTTTCCCCTCCGAAAAACGGGAACGTTTGAAGCGCGTCGATGGTCTGCCGAATGCGACTGGCCGCTTCAGAAGCGTTGGCTGCGGTGCCGTCGATGATCTCCAGCCCGAAATCCCCCCCGCCTGCAGGAGTCATCTCGTCCGCGCGCTCCCGGGCGACCCGTTTGACCTCGGAATCATCGGACCCGAGGACGGCTTGGAACGCGGCACTGGCAATCGCTTTGGCGGCAGACATGGAATAAGGATGCCGTGAACGGAGTGAAATGTCATCGGCCCAATTCGGAAGCCAGCTGCTGGGCATGGAGCCGGGCGGCCTGCCACATATAACCCGGCCCGCCACGGTCGGCCGCGGCCGGGGGAAACAACGCCACGGCTTCCTGCACCCATTTCAAACCCGCCTCCTTGTGGCCGGTCACCGACGCGTAAAGTCCCGCGTAATACTTTGCAAAAAAGACGACCTGCGTCTCCTTTTGGAGCCCTTTGCGTTCAAGCTCTTCGAGGACACCTGCGGCGGTTTGTTCACCCGCCAGCATTTTGTAGACCGAGGGAAACGGTTCTCTGTCAAACTGGGTATAAACCAGAAGCCCCTTGCGGGCAGCTTCCAAACCCTCACCGCGCACTTGGGAAAAAAACTTCCACACGCCGTTCTCGCGATCACGCCCATCGTAGGCGTGGTACTTGTCAAACTGGCGCGCTGCCTTCGCGAATTCCCCAGCGAAGTAGTAGGCAATTCCCAATCGCCAGTGCGGAGCGTCCAAGGCGGGGTCCAGGGCGATCATGCCCTCGTAGTCGGAAATGGCGCCGGGAAAGTCACCCAAAAAGACCCGCATATCCCCCCGCCGGGAGAGCAGGTTCGGGGAGTTCGGCATTTTCTCGAGGACGGTCGTGATGGTTTTTTCCTGTGTTTTCAGGGAGGTGGTGTCAAAGGCGGGCTCCGCTTGGGCAAAGAGGCTTGTGCAGAGTGCCAGACTCAGGAGGAAAGTGGGAAGATGGGGGCGCATTCCACAGACGATCGCCACAAACGGCCAAGGCTCAAGACAGAACCGCCCCAGTCTTTCCTCCGGACAACTTCTGGAGGTGTCCGAGGTGTCCGTAGAGTCTCTGGCAACTCCTCCTTGGCCGGGTCCACCTCCGAGTGTAGATTGTGTTTCGACGAGCTGGCCTTATGAAAAACCTTAAAAAAGACATCCTCCGCCTCCTCGCAAAGCCCGATTATCAGCCTTTGGAAAAAGTCGGCCTCTCCCGCGCCCTCGGCCAACCCGCCTCCGACCGGCGCAAGGTGCGCGAGGCCCTCGCCGAGCTCGAAGAGGAAGGTGCCATCGCCAGGATACGCCGCAACTATTTTATTCTCCCAGCGACTGCGGATTTGGTGACCGGCACGGTTCTGGCTTTTCCCGGAGGGAATGCAAAGCTGATCGAAACCGAGGGAGGGGCGGGTGACTTTTTCCTGTCCGCCGTGAATGTTGGCACTGCAATGCATGGCGACCGCGTGCTTGCGCGCCAAGTGCACGAGGGGCGCGAACAGCCGCAGGGCAGGAGCAGCCCGGAAGCGAGAGTCGTGCGCATCTTGGTGTCCGCCAACCAGACGGTCGTAGGCACGGTGGCCGCCACAAAGGGCTTCCAGTATGTCATCCCCGACGACCCGCGCCTGGCGCACGACATCTACCTGCGGGAACCTCAAAAGCCGCTTCCCGCGCCCCCGCGCGAGGGAGACAAGGTGGTGGTGCGTCTCGACCCGTGGGAAAGCCGCCACGTCAATCCGGAAGGGGAGGTGCTCGAAGTGCTTGGGCCCGCCTTCGCTAGCGGGGTGGATTTACTCGCGCTGATGCGCCGCTACAACCTTCCCGAAGAATTTCCAGCAGCCGTTCTTGAGGAGGCAGAGGCCATTCCAGCGGTGGTGCCGGCCTCGGATTTTGCCAACCGCGAAGACCTCCGGGACCAGCCCGTGCTCACCATCGACCCTGACGATGCGAAGGACTACGACGACGCCATCCACGTCGAACGCAAGGGCAGCGGCTGGCGCCTGGCCGTCCACATCGCCGATGTCGCCCATTACGTCAAACGCGGTTCCGCTCTGGACAAGGACGCGCGCCACCGTGGCAACTCGACCTACCTCTGCGGACGGGTCATCCCGATGCTGCCAGAGCGTCTAAGCAATGGCGTCTGTTCACTCAAGGCAGGAGTCGACCGGCTGGCTTTTTCGGCGTTCCTAGAATTCAACGCTCAGGGCGAAATCCGCTCCGCTCGGTTTGCGCGGACGGTCATCCGGAGCGTGGCCCGTCTCACCTACCGGCAAGCCTTCGCGATTCTCGAAAACAAGACCGCGGGGCGAAAAGATCTGCCACGTGTGCCCGAGGGCTCGCTGTGTTACACGGATGCTTCCGTCCAGGAACGCGTGTGCGCCGCGTGGGAGCTGGCCCAAGTCCTGCGGAAAAAGAGGTTTGCCGACGGGTCCCTGGATTTGGATTTTCCAGAAGTCAAAGTCTGGCTCGATGATGAGCGCCGCCCGGTACGGCTGGAAAAAATCGAGAACGACCCGTCTCATCAACTCGTTGAGGAATGCATGCTCGCCGCCAACGAGGCGGTGGCGACCAGCCTCAAGCGGGCAAAGGTGCCTGTGGTGTACCGCGTCCACGAGGTGCCGGACCCGGATCGTTTGCGGGAGTTCCGCGAAAAAGCGGGGCGCTACGGCTGCCGGGTGGGGGACATGACCAACCGGAAAGAAGTACAGCGGATGTTAACGGCCATCCGCGGCCAGCCCGAGGAGTCCCTCCTCAAGGTGGAGTTTCTCAAAAGCCTCAAACGCGCCACCTACGGGGTGGCACCCCTCGGACATTACGGCCTTGCCAAGCCGAACTACACCCACTTTACCAGCCCCATCCGGCGCTATGCCGATCTGCTCGTGCACCGCGCTCTCGCTGGCGGCGGGCCCCCGGCAAAGAGCGGAGATTTGGCGGCGGCTGCCACGCACATCTCGGGCACCGAGCGCACTTCGGCGGAAGCCGAAAAGGACTCCGTCCAACGCAAAAAGCTGGAATACTTCGAACGCCAACTGCGGGCCCGCGAGCCGGACACATTTCGAGCCACCGTCATCGATGTACGCAGTCACGGCCTGGTGATCGAACTACCGGATGTTTTGTTTACAGGAATGATCCACGTCAGCCGCTTGCCGGACGATTTCTACTCCTTTGACTCCGTGCGCCTCGAGTTCCGAGGGCGGCGAGGGAAAAACACGTTTGGACTGGGCGCGGTCCTGCAGGTCAAAGTGTGCCGGGTGGACCCGTTCAAGAAACAGGTCGACTTCGAGCCCACGGGCGAAGTGCAAAGCCCCGGGGCTACTGGAAAACGCACGCTCCCTCGGACCTCTAAGCGGCCTGCTCAAGAGACCTCCAAGCGCATGCAGGGTCGCTCCAGTCATGGCCAAAAAGAAAAACCGCGCCGACCGAAAAAGCGATGAGAGCCTTATTCTTGTCCCAAGGCGCCCTCGGACCGCCGCCCAGACTCCCTGCAAATACGTAACCCCCGATGAACTTGAGGATTTTCGCCATTGGAAAGCCTAAGCTGGCCTTTGCAAAATCTGGCGTTGAGGAATACGCCGGTCGCTTGCGCCCCTGGACGTCCTTCAGCGTGGAATACCTGAGATCCGGCACGAGAGAGAACGAAAGCGCCGCCCTTTTGGAACGCAGCGCCGGCATGCTCCGCATCGCCCTGGATGAGCGCGGGGAGCAACTCACAAGCAGGGCCCTAGCCGGTCGGATCTCCTCTTGGGAGCAGTCCGGCACGGTAAAAAACATCGCTATTTTGATCGGCGGCGCTGACGGCCACACCGAGGAACTGCGCCATGCGGCAGACTGGCTCTGGGCCCTGAGCAAGCTTACCTTCCAGCATGAAATGGCCCTAGTTATTGTGCTGGAGCAGGTCTACCGGACCTTCACCATTAAGGCAGGGACACCGTATCACAGAGACTAACCT
>QQND01000096.1 GCA_003402745.1 Verrucomicrobiota bacterium | reverse complement strand
CTCCAGCCCCACCAGCTCCAGCCCCACCAGCTCCAGCCCCACCAGCTCCAGCTCCACCAGCTCCAGCTCCACCAGCTCCAGCTCCAGCTCCAGCTCCAGCTCCACCAGCTCCAGCTCCAGCTCCAGCTCCGAAAGTCGAGGATGCTTCAAAAGCACAGGCACCAAAACCGCTTTAAAAAGCGGGAGTTCTGATGTTTGGGGATGGATCAGGCAAACGGGAACCGGTGGTGTCCCAAAGTGAAGGGCCAGGGTGTATTCAGGAGTTGCCCTGGCTCTGGCTGGAAAAAAGGTTCATGAGCCGTGTTCAGTTGTTGCCCAAGTTTTCGGGGGGGTTGAGCAGGAACTGAAAGACGGGGCCGTGGGTTCCGACCAGACCCTTCCACAGCATCCCGACCAGGTCGGGGTGTAAGATTTCGTCGTCTGGGGTGTGAACCAGCCAAGTGCTGGTCGCGAGTTCCTTCTCCAGTTGGCCCTGGCCCCAGCCTGCATATCCCGCAAACACCCGGAGGATGGTGCCCTCTTCCTGAACCACCTCACCCGCTGTCTCAAAGGTAAGGTCGTGGCGCCAGGTCCATGCGCCTCCTTCCGGGGTTTCCTCCCAACGGAAAGCCGCGAGTAGGAGTTGGTCCGTGGCTACCGGCCCGCCCAAATAGACGGGGACCATCGAAAGGGAGCCCAGATCCTGATTGGGCATGAGTTCGTTGAGCCTTCGGCCGCTCGGTCTGTTCAAAACCACTCCGAAGGCGCCGTTTTCGCCGTCGTGCATGGACAAAAAGATAACCGTTTTCTCAAAATTTGGATCACGGAGACTCGGATGCGCGAGCAAAAGGGCGCCCGCGAGAGATTCTGTTTCAGGCTGAAATTCACGCACGCTGACAGCCTGCGAAATTCCGCGCCGGACGCAAGGAAAGACACGCGTGGATTCCGGCTTGTTGGCGATTAGACGGTGGCTAGGACAGGCGGCACTGCGTGTTTTGCGGGTTTGTAAACGAGGTAGACCACGCCCCCAAGGGAGGCCAGAAACAGGGTTGAGAGAAGCATCAACAGAGATAGCGCCGCGATCTGGTCCGCGCCCGCGCCCACGCCGGCCGCGGCTCCCAAAAACAAGAACAAGAGATAGTCCCTCACGCCAATCCCCGCAAAAGTTACGGGTAAAACGCCCGCCACCAGAATGACGGGGACAAAACTCATCCACGCCCACAAGGGCAAATGAATCCCCACGGCATGACCTGCCGAGCAGAAGGCGCAGCAGATAAAGATCTGTGTGATCAAGGCGGCTGCGCCTACCACACAGAGACGTCCGCGATTCCCGGAGAAGACGGTGGCAATGTCCATGAGCTCGCCAATCCAAGAAGAACCCGAAAAACGCATTTTAATCTTCAGACACAAACCTTCCAGATAGGTCCGTTTGAGCCCTAAAAAAAGGAGGCTAAACAAAAAAAGAGAGGCGCCGATGCACAAAAACGCGACCCCCACCCAGCGCGTAGAAGGCTGTGCTGACAACAGTTCCCAATTTAAAGGAATGCACGCTGCCGTCAGTACAAACAGGCTGGTAAAACCCACCGCCCTGTCCAGCAGCACTGTTGAGCAAGCCTGCTTCACCCGGCCGGGAGCGAGCCGGGAAATGTAAAAAAACCGCGTACCATCATCGCCGGCGACTCCGGGCACAAGGACGGCAAAAAACTGCGCTATATGGGTGATGCAAGCCAGAGCGGCGAGGGGTATGGATATGCCCAGAGTGTTGAGCAAAGTCCGCCAGCGGAAACTGGAGACGAAAATGGGCGTCCAGCTCAAAAAAACCGCCAGCCCTAGGAACCAAAAGTTCGCCCCGGCCAGAACTTTTCCCACTCCCGCAAGATCCACCCGACCGCGCAACCAAAACAGAGCTGAAACCACCACGGTCAGCTTCAGAAGGTTCATTAAGATTTTCCGATTCATGCAGAATTTGGACTCCCGAAGTTCAAAGGCTTAGTTTTCAGCGGTGGAGCGCAAACACGCAAACCAATCTCTCTAAGAACCGCCTGGAAACCGTTGCCAACCCCACGAGCTCTACTCTTCTTTCGTAGCAAGCGTCCCCCGTGTCACCCCCAATTGTGACTGGGCCCGAAACTCGCGCCACAAGGAGGTCCCATCCCGTTCCCCGGCAAGCAACCCCTGATACGCGCAGATCAGGCGTTTTGTCTCCGCCCCGTCCTCCTCCAGCAACTCCACCCGGAACGTGCAGATCCCCGCCTGAGTGAGGGCCTCAAAATATTGGGCGCCCGTCTGGGGGACGGCGTTGAAGAGCGTGTTGCGGCAGCCAGCATCCGCGCGCAGCGGGTGCGCCATCCCGACCCGGTCGCGCAAATGGACGCTGTGTTTTTCACAGGGCCTGCCGCAGTCCAGAAAGGAACGCCCTTCGGACATAAACGCGGCGAAAACACAGTGTTCCATATGAAACATCGGCATGTGCTGGTGCAAAGTCAGCTCCACCCCCCCCAACAGCCCTTCGGGCAGCCCGCGCGCGAGATCCAGAACCTGCTCTAACGTTAAATCATAGGAAACCGTGACCGTTTCCAGGCCCCTTCCCAGGAACTCCTGAGCGGTCAGAGGGTTGGCAACGTTCAGCGAAAAATCCCCCGCGAGTCGCAGGGAGCCTCCGCTTTCAGCGCCACTAAAGAAATCCAGTGCCCCCAAATTACGAACCAGGACGCCGTCGGGGAGGGCGTTCCCGATGAGCCTGAAAAAGCCCTGCTCTCCCGCCTTTTGAATGCGCGGCGTAGCCAGCCAGACTTCCGTTTGTCCGGACAAGGCGCGCACCTGTTCAACGGCTTCCTTGTAGCGGCGGACATCTTCAAAATCGAGATAGACACGTCCCACGCCCGCCTCGACGGCGGTGAGGAGCTGGTCGGTGGTCCGGCAAAGCAGCGTCAGTGCCGGGCGCTCGGGCGTCTTCAGAGAGGTCTCCAGTGTCAGCAGACTTTGCCAGCGGTCCGGCCGCTCCAGACGCACCGGGCGGGCCTGCACCTCGAGGGCGTCCACGAGCGAGCGCCTGAGCCGGTTCAGTTCGGAAATCGGTAGGATGACGGGCCCTTCGAACTGGGTTTCGAGGGCGGCAAGTGCGTAGGGGGCGTCGCTGAATCGGCCCAGGTGCTCCGCTAAACGTTCGCAGGTAAGTGGCGCGTTGCGGGCCTCCTGCAAGGGCAGCTGGGATTCCGCGCGCGCCATAAGCACCCCAGAGGTGGAGAGGGCCTCTACCCAAAGAGATCCCCCAGCGCTGCCGCCGAGTTGGAGCCGCACGGGAGTCCGCTTTCTAGGCGTGATCGTACCTGCGTAGGACTGTTGGAGCCGTTTGTTCAGCGCGGGGTCGTCCGTTTTCCAGACGCGGTCCCCCAGCTTGAGGCGGCTAAATTGGATCAGGCCGTGCTGGAAAAACAATTGCCGCCCGCGAATTTCGTAGATCCGGCCGCCCTGCTCCGCATTGGTGTCGCCGCCGGTATCGAACACGACCCCGTCCCCCGGTTTGAGGGGGAGGGCGGATTCGAGTTCGACGTAATCTTTGCCCACCTTCTGCAGGCGCCCGACAAAAGGCCCTCGCTTCTTGCCAAACCGCGCCGGCACGAGGCTCTGGTGGTCCACCCCCTCCATCCAGCCGTGGAACAAACCGCGCGAAAACGACATCTCCAGTTGGTAGCGGTCCTCAGCACTGGCTTTGGCGGGCGCCCCCTCGAGAGCGGCGTCGATCGCCTTTCGGTAGACCTGACACACCGCGGCGACGTATTCTGGGGATTTGAGGCGGCCTTCGATTTTGAAAGAAACCACTCCGGCGCGGATCAGATCGGGAATGTGGTCTACGGCCGCCAGATCTTGAGGGGAAAGCAGGTAGCGTTTGTCCCCCAAATCCTTTTTGACGCCATCCACGAGCAGCTCGTAGGGCATGCGGCAGGCCTGCGCGCATTCCCCCCGGTTGGCGCTCCGCTGGCCAAGGGACTCACTGGTCAGACATTGTCCCGAGTAGGCGACACAGAGGGCGCCGTGGACAAAAACCTCCAGAGGCACCCCGCCCGCCTCCATGTCGAAGCGCTCCAACTCGCGCAGTGAAACCTCGCGTCCGAGCACCACGCGTTTGACGCCCAGCGCCCCCGCAAAGCGCACCCCCTCGGGAGAGGTCAGCGTCATCTGAGTGGACGCGTGGATGCGCAAGTCGGGCACGATGTGGCCCGCGAGCCGGACCAGGCCGACGTCCTGCACAATGATGGCATCCACCCCGCTGCGGCTGAGCAGACGCAGGGTTTCGGCGGCCGCGTCCAGTTCTCCAGTGAAAACCAGCGTGTTAAAAGTCACGTAAGCCCGCACCCCCGCGCGGTGGCAAAACCGGACTACCTCTGGCAGGTCAGCTTCCGAGAAGTTGTCGGCGCGCATCCGGGCGTTGAAGCGAGGAAGTCCGAAAAACACAGCGTCCGCTCCATTGGCGACGGCAGCGCGCACGCAGTCCCAGTTGCCGGCGGGAGCGAGTAATTCGGGCGGTTCAAGGGACATCCGGGAAGCCTAGCGCAAGGGGGGCCCCAAAGAAAAGAGGCCTTGTGTGGGGGCACCCGTTTCCCTCCGCTTGCAGACCGCCCCTAGTGAGGTAAGCTTAGGCCACGGAGCCAATGCCATGGAAGACGACGCCCTATCCACCTATAATTTAGCCACGCTGCCCTTTGAGATTTCAAAGGACCCTGTCCCCACGGACCCTTCCGCCAACCCGTTCAGACTGGTGGTGGACCCCGTAATGCGGCTGCGTTTGCGCAAGGCCCTCATGGAACTCATCGACAGCCACGATGCCGAACTCGCCAAGTACGTCTCCGACGGGTCGTTGGCCTTGGACAGCTACAAAGAATACGTCGAACTCTTCGCCCGCAGCCTGCGGGAAACCATGCACTCCAAAGAAGGCGTTGCCTTTCTGTTGGAATCCTGTGGCTTTGAAATCGATTCTGATGCGATCAATCTGTACCCCGAAACCCGCTGGCGCGTGGAACGGGAAGATTTTTAAGTTTTTTGCCTACGGAAGGGTCACGGTTCACTGCGTATTTTTATCAGCCGTAACCGAGAAAAAGCGGCCAAACCAAGGTAAGGCGCTGGTGAAATTTCGTTGAAAAGAGGAACTCTTGGAAAAGCGGGCCAACAAAGGTTTTCCAGTTGGGGCTCGGGAGTGGCCTGTTGTTTTTCCCGCAAGGACGCCCTAGGTCACCGGGGCGGGGTTAAATAAGGTCAGTGCGTTGTGCAATTTCCAATGTTCAGCCCACGTTTTTTTCCCGCTGGCCACCGCCAGGAGAAGGTGAAAGAGCTCCCAGCCAACATCGGCAATGGTGGATTCGCCGGTGGCGATGGTGCCAGCATTGAGGTCCATCAGATCATGCCAGCGGCGGGCAAGATCCGAGCGAGTCGCCACCTTGAGCACAGGCACCGCCGCCAGCCCATAGGGTGTGCCGCGGCCAGTGGTAAAAACATGAAGATTCATTCCCGCCGCCATTTGGAGCGTGCCGCAAATGAAATCACTGGCGGGTGTCGCCGCATAAATCAATCCCTTGGACCGGAGTTTTTCCCCAGGCCCCAGCACTCCGGAAATGGTCCCCGTGCCTGACTTTACAACGGAACCCATCGCTTTTTCCACGATGTTTACAAGGCCTCCCTTTTTGTTGCCAGGCGTCGTATTGGCGCTGCGATCAACCCCTCCTCTTTCCAGATACCGGTCATACCAGGCCATTTCGCGGATGAGGTCTGCAGCGACCTCGGGGTTTGCGGCCCGGGCCGTGAGTTGACTGATGGCGTCCCGGACCTCGGTCGTCTCGGAAAACAACACGGAAGCTCCCGCGCGCACCAAGAGATCCGAGGCAAATCCGACGGCAGGATTGGCAGTGACCCCGGAAAAGGCATCGCTACCCCCACACTGCAGGCCCACGACGAGGTCTGACACGGGGCAGGTGACTCGGCGCCGCTGGCCAAGAACGGCCAGCGTCTTTGCGGCCATCTCCAGGATCGAGGTGATCATTGATTCAAATCCGACGTGCCTTTCGTCCTGCAAACAGACCAGGCAGGAGCTGGTGGGGACGGGGAGGGTTCCCGGGGGCAACAGGCGCGCGGGTTGGAGCTTCTCGCACCCCAGGCTCACCACTAAGGCCTGCCCGCCGAAATTTGGGTTCAGGCTAATGTTGCGGAGCGTCCGGATAGGTATGTCGGCCTCAGGCGCATCAATGGCTACCCCGCATCCGTACGTGTGCTCAAGAGCGATCACGTCATCGACCCCTGGGTATTGCGGCAAAAGCTCCATCTTGATGCGCTTCACCGCGTGTTCGACCACGCCTGCGACACATTGGACGGTGGTTGTTATGGCTAGAATGTTCCGCGTGCCTACGGTCCCATCTTCATTGCGGTAACCCTCAAAGGTGTATCCCTCCAAGGGTCCGGGATTTTCCTCCTTAACCGTGCACACCGGCAGCCCCGCCAAATCTTGCGCGGGCGGAAGGCGTACTAGGGCTTCCTCCACCCAGTCTCCCCGCCTGATGGCGCGCGTCGCATGGCCGATCGTCACGCCATAACGCACGATGGATTCGCCCGCGGCTAATTCCCGCAACGCTACTTTGTGTCCTTGGGGCACGTGTTGATTCAAAACAAACTCCCCAGGGAATTCAGCCCCTGCCGGAAGGCCGCCATCATTGACGACAATCGCGACGTTATCACTGGCGTGCATTCGAATGTAAAAGGGCTGGGCTGGCGTGGTCTGCGACATGATCAGGAAAGTTTGAAAATTAGGGGAAGCGAAAATTTTGACCCTCACGGCTGAAAAGCATCTTCTCCACAGAAACGGTCATGGGACCACTTCTCATCTCGGTGATCGACGGTCGCCTTCTCCAAACTAGTGAAAGGCACTGCCGAAAGCTATCCGACCTTTTTG
>QQND01000095.1 GCA_003402745.1 Verrucomicrobiota bacterium | reverse complement strand
GCTGCGAACACGAACGCAGCGCGCACCGGGGCGGGCATCTTGCTTGCGGCACCGCGGACGCTGCGCCAGATGATCTCGTTTAGCACGAGGTCATCAGCGGCGTCCTCTTTGGAGAAGTCGAGCTTCCGAGACTTGCCGGCGCCCCAAGCAACGCTGGAGTTTACCTCCTGAGTGTCGACCTTGGCCGCCACCGCCACAAAGGGCCGCACATCCGCCTGACTCTGGAACGACTTGTACATCGGCGTCGCGGCCGCGTCGAACTGGGACATCGGGCGCATGCCCAAAATCAGCTCCATGCTTCGGAGCATCGAGCTGGTGGAGTACATCGTAGAATCCACCGTGCCGCGCCGCGTGTAGGGGCTGATCGCCAGCGCGACGGTGCGGTGCGCGTCCACATGGTCGGGACCGTTTTGAGCGTCGTCCTCCACCACAAAGATCGCCGTGCTCGCCCAGAACTTCGATTTTGATACCGCCTCCACCAGCATGCCCAGAGCGAGATCGTTGTCTGCGACACACGCCGTCGGCGTCCACTTTCCAGGGGTAGTGCCGGCGGTGTGATCCTGCGGCAGACGCACGACTTGAAGTCTGGGCATTTCTCCCTCTTTTTCAAAACGCTGCAGTTCGCTGATGAAACGTTCCGCCCTTTTCACGTCCGGGTAATCCATGTCAAAGCTGCGATAGGCAGGGTCAAACCTGCCCTGCAGCGACTTAACGCGCGATTTGCAGGGGTCCTCAGGGGTCTTTCCATTTTGCACAAACTCTCCATAGCTCCGGAAACTCACCCCCGCCTCGGCAGCGCGATCCCACAGGTAGCCGCCAGCAGGCGTGGCGATGGGAAAATTACCCTCGCTTGGATAGGCATATTTGCGCGACTTGTTGTGTCCGTAATTGAGGGGCCAGAATTTTTCAACATAGTCGCTCGCATACGCAGCCATGCTCCACTCGTGGCCGTCGGCGCTTACTTCGCTCTCCACGTAAAAGTTGTCGAGCAGCACGAAAGAGCGGGCGAGCTTGTGGTGATTAGGCGTGCTGCGTTCAGGAAACAGACACAGGCTTGCATCGCCGTTGCCTTCCTTCATGTCGCCGAAAACCTGGTCGTAGGTCCGGTTTTCTTTGACGATATAAATGCAATGTTTGATGGGACTTGGGTCCCCAAGCTTGCCGGGAATCGGATTCCCTTTGGGCCGGGTGCCCACAGGCGCGTTGTCTTTCAGCAAGGGAGAACACCGGTACGCCTCCGCCGTGTACTTCTCCAGCCGGGTCTCAAACTCGGCGCGCGCAGGCAAATCGAGGATACTGATGGTCCCTTTGAAAAGGCTGCCGATATACTCGACGACCGTTCCGGGAACCGCTTTCACCCCCGGCTGCGGCCCCTTCGGATTCGCTTTTGAAATACTCCCCTTCCCGTTGGCCACCAACAACCGCTTGCCATCGGGCGTCACCCGCACCGAGGTCGGATACCACCCCGTTGGAATGAACCCAAGCGAGCGGCTTTTACCCCGCACGCTCACATCACACACCGCCAGCGTATTAATATTAGCGTTCGCGATGAAAAGCGTTTTTTCATCCGGCGAAAGCGCCAGGCTGTTGGGAGTGGCCCCCGGAGGCGACTGCGGATGCAGCGCAGCCCAGATCACCTCCGTGGGCAGGCCGGTTTCGGTATCAATCACGCTGACCGTGTTGCGGTGCGCGTTCGCCACGTAGAGCAGCTTGCCGTTCTTACTCAGCAGCATTTCGTTCGGGTGCTCCTCCGTCTTCCAGCGAGCGACCACCCCGTTGGTCTTGAGGTCAATCACCGCCACCTCCGCTTGCGCCCACAAACTCACGTACAACCTGTTCCGCCGCTCGTCCAAACGGCACGCATACGGATAAGGCGCCGCGGGGTCGGCGAGATCCAGCGCTGCCTCAGCCCGTTTGGTAATCGCCGCCTCATCTGCGGTCCGCGCAGCGGCGTCTTTTGGGGGCGTCACAACGTTCGGGGCGGCAGAGGCTCCAAAAGCAATGTCCACCACAGCCGCTTTTTTTCCAGAGAGATCCACCTTGGCAATGTTCTGCCCAAGCACATTGGCCACGTAAAGAGACTGCGCATCCGAGGAAAGCGCCAGCCCCGAGGGAATGCCGCGCTCCTTGGAATCGCGCAGCACAATTTGCTCCTCGGCGCCGAGCTCTCCCTTTTCCCGGTCAAAATTGAAGCAACGAATCACCTCATGACTCGCGCCGCTCGCGTACAGCCGCTTCCCGGATTGAGAAAATTCCAGACCGTAAAACGTCTCGGCTACATTCACCGTTTGGACAATCTTACCGCCCGCAATGTCCAAAACCTGGATCTCGTGCGCGGAATGCCCAGCGTGGAGCACCGCAGCAAACTTTCCCTCAGGATGCATGGCAATATTCACTGGAAAATCCGCCACCTCCACCTGCACCCCTGCGGGACGCAGCGACCACATGTTCGGCAGCAACACCGAACCATCCGGCTGGCGGCCAGGCCAGCGCACGGACTCCTGTTCTTTCTGGGCGAAAAGCAGGGAGGGACAAAAATTCGCGAAGCAGACGCTTGCCCACAAAGCGGAAGCGAGAATGGAGTGCTTTTTCATAAGGGTTGGGATCACTGGATGAACTTCACCAGCTGAACTGTTTTTTTCCGTAGGACATAGCAAAAAACAAAGGACCCCTCTTTTGCTTGATGCACCAGATCCTCCACCGCAGACCCGGAAAGCCGCACCAAGAACGGACTGAAGACTGCAGGCACTGAGCCGGATGCATTAACCACATCAAGAAAGACAACCCTTGAACCGCAAAAACCTTCCCACCGCCTGCTCTCGCGGGCTGGACTGAGAGTCCCCACAGTCCTGGAGCGTGTTGCTGAAAAATAATCCGGCAAACCGCGCCCCCTTTTGTGGCTATGTTTTAGAACCGCATGCCTCCTCCCCGCCCTGAAAGCCATCTTTACGAACCGTTCCTGAGCTTGTACGCCGAGCACCAGGCCGCTTTGCACACTTTTATCCGTGCCATGTTGCCCAGACGCGAGGAGGCAGATGAAGTGATGCAGGATGTGATCGTCGTCTTGTGGCAAAAGTTTGATTCGGCGCAGGATTTTAAAAAATGGGCCTTCGGGGTGGCTCGCCTGGAGGTGCTCAAATTCCTGCAAACCCGGAAACGCGACCGCCACGTTTTTGACGACGCACTGGTAAATCAACTCGCAGACAGGGCTGTGCTCTTGGAGCAGCGGCATTTTACGGAACGCGAGGCGTTGGAAGGCTGTCTGCAAAAACTGCCCGAAGTCCAGAGGGACTTAGTGCTCACAGCCTACACGAAGGGCAGCAGCATGGATGCCCTTGCCACCCTGCGTGGCCAAACGCCGATGTCGCTCTACAAACTCCTGCACCGGATCCGACAAAGCCTGCAAGAATGTGTGCAAAAGACCGTGGCAAAAAGGGAATTCGCATGAGAACACACTGGCACGAACTCATCCAGAGCTATATCGCGGGCACAATCGCGGACGACAACGCGAAGCTGCTCCAAGACACTCTGAAAAGCGATCCTGAAATCGCCGACTTGTATCTGAGTTACATCAATTTGGACGTCACTTTAGCTGCCCATGCGAGTTCCAACGCCTCGGCAACCCAGTTGCTAGCCTCGCTCACTCTGAGTGCCGCCTCGCATCCTGCGCGGGTGTTCTCTTGGCGTCCCTTTATCGCGGCTGCCGCAGGCTTGGTAGTCGGTCTTTTCAGCGCCTCTCTGGTTTTTGCCTATGCCGTCCCGCAAGCGGTGAGCAAGGCATCTCGCTTCTGTGCGTTGTCGGACGGGAGCTTTGAAAAACAAAACACCACGATTGGATCCGGCTTTCCTGCCGATTTTGGCACTTGGAGCGGAGATGAAGCGACGGTGAGTCAGGGGAAAGCGGGGGAGGGAAAACAAGCGCTGCATTTTCTGCGCGCTCAAGGCGATTCCGCTGTCCCGAATAGCCCTGCCGACTCTTGCGATGTTTTTCAAATTGTAGATCTCCGCCCTATGCGCGCTCAAATGGCTCTCGGAGGCGTCCAAGTCCTTGAGCTATCTGCAGACTTTCTGGACACTCGGCCCGGGGGGGAGGAGACGCTCCGTTTTGGTTGCCATCTTTATTTATTCTCCGGGGCACAGGAATCCCTCCGAGCCTCCTGGCCCGCAGTGCTTCGCGACGCGCTCGGGTTCGGCATGGGAGAATGCATCTCCGAGGGAGGCAGCGCGAAGGAAGGCTGGCGGAAAGTCACTGCAAAATGCCTGCTTCCCGCGGAGGCAGACTTTGCTGTCGTCCAAATTGCCTGCGGACGTTTGCGGGGTTCCTCCAAAAACCCGCCTCAACTCGGCCTTCAATTCGCAGACAACGTGAATCTCATTCTCAAAACCCAGCCCAGATTGTCCGCCCGTCTGCTGCGCAATTAAAACAAAGGCGTTCCCACCTTCATCTCATGCATTTTCTGTTACTCCCGCCTCTCCTGTTTCTGCTCGGCACGCTAGCATTCGCAGAACCCGCGGCGTTCTTTGAGCAGCACTGTTACGACTGCCACGATAGCGAAACGAAAAAGGGCAACGTGGACCTCAGCAGCCTGAAGTTTGACCCCCAGAATGCTGAAACCTGGATCAAAATTCACGATGTCGTCCAAAGCGGCGAGATGCCCCCCAAGAAAAAAAGCCGCCCCGAAGAGCGCACAAAAGCAGCCTTTCTCGCGGACCTGGACTTGAAGCTGACCGCTGCGTCAAGCACCGGAAAAAACGGCCGCATCCGGATGCGCAGAATGACGAGGCAGGAGTTTGAAAACACTCTTTGCGATCTTTTGGCCCTCCCTAAACTCGACATTACAGCCTTGCTGCCCGCAGACGGTCGCGTGGCCGGCTTTGAAAAGATCGGGGGCGGACTGGACCTTTCCCCCGGCCATCTGGCCGCGTACCAGGAGGCGGTGGAGAAAGCTTTGGATGCCGCCATTGCAACGCGCAGCACGCCGCCCCCTGTTTTTCAAAAGCGCATCTATCCCGCAGGCTTGTTCAAGTTCGGAGGGAACCTCATTCAAGGCCAATTTGTCCTGCTCAAGGACAAACAGCCGGACCCCGCCTTCCCTGTCCGCAGCGGGTTTGAGGAGAAATCAGGCAATGTGGGCCATGAAGGGCCCGACATTGAGGAGCGGCGGCTGCTGCTCAAGGAAGGGAAGGTTTCGGAAAGCAGGAGCGCCGTGGGTTTGCTGAATCCCAACCTTTCCGGCTACGAGGCGGCCATGAATGTGGCGCCCATCTACTCGGGGATGTATCGCTTGAAACTTTCGTTATGGGGGTTTCAATGGGATCAAGGAACACCCGTTTCGTGTACGGCCCCGCAAGCTGCTGTGCTTCGCGCCCACGAGGAAGGCAAGCAACAGGAGGGCGGGAGACTTCTCAGCACTTTCACCGCACCGTCCCTGCAGTCGAACGAAGCGGAAATCACCACCTGGCTTAGCGAACACGAGTCCATCGTGTTTGATCCCGTTTCGATCCCGTGGATTGGTGCCCGCATCGGGCAATTAGCGGGCCGCGCTGCCAAACACACCGGGCCAGGGGTCGCCCTGGATTGGTTCGAGATCGAAGGCCCTCTGAACCCCTCTTGGCCTCCAGAAAGTCACAAGCGCTTGTTTGGGGATCTCACCATTGGCATCCTCCCGACAGAAAGCGACGCACTTGCGCCGCATCGCAACCCGCTGCGCGGCCTCGGGGGCTACTCGCCCAGCCTCTTTTTGGACCTTCCACCCGGGGAGCAAAAGCGCCCCCTAGAAACGGTGCAATCATCACAGCCCATTGAAGATGCACGGCGGCTTCTAGCGTCCTTCATGCCGCAGGCCTTTCGCCGCGATGTGACACCGCAACAGATGGAGCCGTACCTCGCCCTGCTGAAGTCGCGACTGGCTGCGAAGGATTGCTTCGAGGACGCCATGCGCCGCGTCTATGTCGCGGTGCTGACCTCCCCCGAATTTTTGTTTCATCCCTCGGATTCAAAAAACAGCTGGGGAATATTTTCAGAAGAGCAAGCATTCACCACGGCCTCGCGGCTTTCCTACTGGCTCTGGAACGGCCCCCCCGATGACGAACTTCTTGCCAAAGCGCGCGATCAATCTCTGCTCCAGCCCAAAGAGCTTCACTCACAAATAGAGCGACTTCTTTCAGACAAACGCAGCACGCGCTTCATCGAAAACTTCACAAACCAGTGGCTTGAACTCAGCCGGCTTGACGAAACAACGCCGGATCCAAAACTGTATCCCGAGTATCGTTTTCTTCTCCACACGGGGATGTCGGCCGAAACGTTTGCCTTTGTCCATGAACTCATCGCCAAGGATCTTCCCGTGCGTTCTCTGCTTAAACCAGGCTTTGCCATGCTCACCCAAAACTTGGCCGAACACTATGGCATAGACGGCGTGCACGGCGTGGAGGTTCGCAAAGTCGCTCTCCCGCCCGACAGCCTGCGCGGCGGCCTTTTGGGACAGGCGGCGATTCATAAACTCACGGCGAATGGCACCACCACCTCGCCCGTTAAACGCGGCGTCTGGGTCATGGACAGGCTTCTGAACGCCCCTGCCCCGCCTCCACCTCCCGGCGTGAGTCTCATCGATCCAGACACCCGGGGGGCTACGACCATCCGAGAGCAGCTCGATCGCCACCGTTCAGACGCCGCCTGCGCCGCCTGTCATGCAAAGATCGACCCGCCGGGGTTTGCTCTGGAAGCCTTCGATCCCATTGGCGGACTCCGTCAACGCTACCGCTCCAATGGAGCCGGCGAGGAACCGCCGGAGAAGGGAAAAACCGCCTGGCGCGTCCAATATAAGCTCGGACCGAGCGTTGACACCTCAGGGGCGCTCGCCGACGGCCGGCCGTTTCAGGACCTCACTTCCCTCAACACCCTTCTTGCCAGTGACGACGAGAGACTCGCCACGGCCTTTGTCGCGCATCTCTCCCGCTACGCGAGCGGGATGGAGGTGGGCTACGCGGATCGCGCCGAAATTCGGCGCATCGTCGCAAGCAACAAGGAAGGCGGATACAAAATACGCTCGCTCATTCACGCTTTGGGACAAAGCCAGTTGCTTCAAGCCAAGACCAAAAACAATCCCTAACCTGCCTTCCGAAGGAGAGTTTGGATCCACGCAAAACTCCCCACAGGCACCGCGCAAGCCCGCCAACAAAAACACAGCCGAATGAACCAGCCATTCCCCCAACCCCGAGTCTCCCGCCGCCAGTTCCTAAGCGCGGCCGGCGCCTGCCTTGCGCTGCCCCTCCTGGGACGTGCGGCAGACAGGCTCCCCCCAAAGCGTCTTCTCGCAATCCATGTGCCCCTGGGAATGATGCCGCAGTTCTTCTTTCCAAAGCCTGGCGAGCCATCCAGCCCCTACCTTGATTCCCTCTCAGAGCACCGACAACATTTCACGAGTTTCAGCGGCATGTCGCATCCTGGAGTGGACGGAAACCACCACGCGGGCCAGTGCTTCCTCACGGGAGCGCCGCATCCAGGCCAGCCTAGCTTT
>QQND01000094.1 GCA_003402745.1 Verrucomicrobiota bacterium | reverse complement strand
TGTGTCTTTTGGAGTGGCGAGATCGGTTTTTTGAGTGGAATAAATCCGGATCTTTGGGCCCACGATTTGGTAGAGGTCCTTGTCTGCGGTGGCGAGGATGGCTTCCCAGCCGCGGTTTTGGGCCGCGATGGCGTAGGAGGCCATCAGGTCGTCGGCTTCGGTGTCGGGCAAAAAGACGGAGGAGAACCCCAGCAGCGGGATGAGTTCGCGAAGGATGGGAAGCTGGGCTTGCAGCGGTTCGGGCATCTCGGCGCGTTGGGCCTTGTACTCGGGTTGGAGGTCGGTGCGCCTGGCTGGGGTGCCCATGTCCCAGACGACGGCGGCGCGATCGGGGTGGAGGTCGCGCTGCATCCGGCGGAGGGCCTTCAAGAAACCGTAGACGGCGCCGGCGGGTTCCCCCCGAGCGTTGGTGAGGCCGATGAGGGCGTGGAAGCAGCGGTAGGCGTAGTAATAACCGTCAACGAGAAGGAGTTTCACAGAGGGATGGGAGAAAGATGGGGGGCTTTCGGGCGGAGCCTGTCGCTTGCCGCTGAGTGTGTCTAAGCGTGGACGGGTCCTGCTGCACGCACTTCCTCACTGACCCCGTCCTGAAACTGTTGAAAGTTGGCGGAGAAAGCGGCGGCGAGTTTGGCCGCGGTAGCGCGATAAGCGAGGGGGTCCTGCCAGGCGTATTCGGGCACCAGTAGATGCTCGGGAACGTTGGGGACATAGGTGACGGCCTGGATTCCAAAAAAGGGGTCTTGGACCGTCGGTGCATGGGCAAGGACTCCTGCGTGAATGGCATCGACGATGGCTCGGGTGTGGGCGAGTTTGATCCGGCTTCCGGTTCCGTGGGAGCCTCCGGTCCAACCGGTGTTGACCAGCCAGACGTGGGCCCTGTGGGAGCGCATTTTTTCCGCGAGCAATTCCGCATATTTGCCGGGGTGCCAGACGAGGAAGGGGGCGCCGAAACAAGCGCTGAAGGTGGTGGTGGGTTCGGTGATGCCTTCTTCGGTGCCGGCGACCTTGGAGGTATAGCCGGAGATGAAGTGGTACATGGCCTGCTCGGGAGTGAGCCGGGAGACGGGCGGGAGCACGCCAAAGGCATCGCAGGTGAGAAAGAGAATGTCGGAAGGATGATCCGCCAGGCAGGGGATGCGGGCGTTTTGGATGAATTCGATGGGATACGCGCCGCGGGTGTTTTGAGTGATGGAGGTGTCGTGGAAATCGACCCGGCGGTTGTCCTCATTGAGAACCACGTTTTCCAGGACGGCTCCGAATCGGAGAGCCTGAAAGATTTCGGGTTCGGATTGGGGCGAAAGGTCGATGGCCTTTGCGTAACAGCCGCCTTCGATATTGAAGATGCCGTCATGGGCCCACACGTGTTCGTCGTCGCCGATGAGGTGGCGTTTTGGGTCGGCGGAGAGGGTGGTTTTTCCGGTTCCAGACAGGCCGAAAAGGATGGAGCTGCTTTTTCCCGAAGCATCGGCGGTGGCCGAGCAGTGCATTGAAAGAAGTCCCTCTTTGGGCATGAGGTAGTTGAGGAGGGTAAACACCCCCTTTTTCATTTCACCGGCGTATTCGGTGCCTAGAATCACCATTTGTTTTTCCTCCAGTGACAGTGCAATGCAGGTTTTTGAGGAGGCGTTTTCCTCAAGGCGCGCCGCTGGAAACGCGCCAGCATTGAGCAGGGTGAAATCCGGGGTGCCGAACGCGCTGAGCTGCTCGGAGGTGGGACGAATGAGCATGGTGCGCATAAAAAGCGCGTGATAAGGCCTGGAGCAGATGACGCGGATTTTGAGCTGATGGCCGGGATGCCAGCCTGCAAAACCGTCTACGACATAGAGGCGATCTCTGGAGTTGAGATAATCCAGAGCCCGTTCCCTGGCAGTGGCAAAGGCGGGGGCCTCCATGGGACGGTTGACCTTACCCCACCAGACATGGGCCTCGGAATCAGGATGGCGCAATAGCCGTTTGTCTCCGGGAGAGCGGCCGGTTTTATCGCCGGAGTAGGCCACAAGGGCGCCGGAGGAGCAAATGCGGGAGCCTGGTTCGAAGTGAATAGCGTGTTCGTAAAGAACAGGTTCCGGAGCGTTGTGCAGGATCTCGCAAACGTTGAGGCCGAGTGTAGACAGGTCGAGAGTTTTCATAAACGGAGGATTGTCTCGCAGATCCCCTGGAGGGTGCCGGGCTAGGTGTTCCCATTGGGGGCGAGGCGGGGGGCGCATGCAAGCAAAACGGGCGAGTAAAAAAAGGCGGCAGCGACTGCGGTCGGCGCATTCAGCCGGCTGGTGGGCCGTTAAAGAAGCACTAGGGCGATTGCCGCCAGCATCAGGCCGGCGCCCGCCAGACGTCGGAGCATGACGGGGCGGCCAGCGGCGCCTTCATTGTTACCAAAGGCGGTGCCGGCGCCCCAGACCAAGGCGACGCTCCAGATGCCCCGGGAGCTGTAGAGGAGGTTGGCCCAGGCGGCTCCTTTGAGTTCCACGACGCAGTAGGCCATCAGCAGCACCTGTCCGATGGTGGCAAGGAGGCCCGGCATAAAAGCGCGCCGCGCTGTGTTGGGCAGTTTCCACCAGGCGCCCTCGAGCAGGGGAAGGAGGGTGAGCGACCAAAGGCCCATCGCGAGGGCGACGAGCGCCGAAAAGCGCCAGACGCCTAAGCCGGAGGCCCACTCTTGATACAACACGTCGACCCCGGAAAACGCGAGGGCCGCGCACAGCCCGCCCGCGAGACCTGGCAGCAGGCTGCGCCCTCCGTTTGGACGGCCGCCGGCGAGCAGGACGGCTGCCGAGGCGCTGATTGCTGCGGCTACCCACCAAAGCCAGGGAAGTTTTTCGTGCGCGAAATGGGTCACGAGGGCAGCCACAAAAATCACTTTCACGCCCATGACTGGGGTGACCACGGAGACGTCGCCGTAGCGCATTCCTGCGAAAACACTGACTTGCCCGAGAAAGAAAATGAGGGAGGTCAGCAGGATGCGCCAAGCTTCCAGAGCGGTGAGGCTGCCGTGGCCTAGAAGGACGAGGGGGAAGAGGAGCAGGGCCTGGCCCCAGTTTGTGAGAAAGGTGATGCGCCACAATCCCCCGCCTTCCATGGTCGCGCGTTTCAAATACAGAGCCGACAGCGCGTACGCGGCAGCAGCTGCCAGCGGAAGGGAGGTGTCGAGAAGCGAAGCCATGGCCGCTTACCTTCGTCCATGGGAAGGGCTGGAGCAAGGCTGCTTGAGGGCGGGTCGCAGTAGGAGCCTGGCGCGTTTTTGTACAGGGCTAACAGGGGGTGCGAACAACGGTCTATGATCCTGCAGACCAAAAGCCGGGTGATAATCTACAAGGTAGTGGAGGGCGTGGTTTGATTGCCCAACTCAGATATCATTACGACGTCTCGCTACAATATTTCCTGAGTGTCAATCTCTGGAGAAAAGCGCCACATGGGCACCACGGAAGGTTTCATCTCGGGCTAAGCGCGCCCCGCGGCCATACCGCTCGCGCGCGCGGCGGCCTTGATGAGCCGGATGCGCTCGAGGTCGCACTCTATAATGTTGAGAAGGATTCCCGCTGGTCGGTCTCTAAGGTGTGAAACGAATGGTCATCGCGCCCACGGGTGCGCCCCTGAAGGAAACTCCACGGGTTGCCACCAGCTCTATCATCAACGAATTGCGGGTGGGTGAAGTCGATCTTACGATTTGCGGGGAAAGCAATGACGCCACCACGAGAAATTTTGTCGCGAAGTCTGGTGCGACATTTAGAGACTACCTGAGCGTACTTGGTGACATGTCTGGGTTTCTCAAAAATCAAGCCAAGAGGGTCGGCCCGCCCGCGTTGACCCGTGGAAGTTGGCAGAGGAGAACTGCCGGTGCAGGCAAATGGCACAGGGGCGGATTTTTGAAGGTTGGTCCGTATCCCACAAACACAAAGCCCAAGTCGACCAGTTGCGCCACCCGCCGCTGGCCGGAGGCCGTGGATAGGATTGCCACCCTCGCGCCGAGCCGTTCCGCTGCTTCGATGCGTACCAAATCCAGCTGCCGGCTTAACCCGTTTCCCCGTGCCGAGGGGTGAACTACAAGCCGATTGAGCGAGGCAATCGGCGTTTCGGGGGGCGTGGAAAAAACGCCGGCGTAGCTTTCCGAATCGGGCACCTCAGTCAGAGCGTCATGCAAGCTCAGCCGCGCCGCCGCCACCGGTAAGCCGTCTCGAAATACCACCCAGTGCCACGCCACCCGCTCAAATTCATCCACCCACACCGATCGCTCCGCAGCGCGCGCCGTCTCCGTTTCCCACGCCTCGACCCGCAGCCGTCCGACCTTCGCAAGCAGGTCCGCATCGAGACTAAAAAATTCGCGTACTTCCATAACTGTTTCAGTGCAGCAGGAGCGCAAACGCACCCGTGAGCAACAACGCGTGGAGCCACAACGCAATCACATGAAGTTTGTTGTAATTGAGCGAGCTGGAGTTCTCACTAGGCATGTCCGGGTCGAATTCGAAGAGTCTCTTGTATTTATTCAAAATCCAGACACCTCCGAAAAGGAGCAAGAGGAAAAGACCGGTGGAAATGAGCTGAAGGGGCAGGAGGGCATTGTTTTGCATGCGACTCCACGCTACCGCCAAAGCTCCGCGCCGCCAGATACAGAGCGCACGATTCCCAGCCCACACAGATTGAGGGTCAGCGCAGACTTTTCACCAGTTTTCCGAGTCTCCCGATTGCCCGTTCCAGTCGTGGCGACCACGGATGACCGCAGTTTATCCGGATGAAGTTCTCAAAGCTCTGTGATGCCGAAAACATCGGCCCGGGTGCGATGCTGATCTTCTCCGCTAGCGCGCGCTCATGCAGATTCAGTGCCGAAACTTTCTTCGGAAGTTCCACCCACAGGACGAAGCCGCCCGTTGGCCGCGTCACTTTGATCTCCTCGGGAAATGCAGCCGAGATGGCCTCGCTCGTCTGTTGGATCTGCTCTGCGAAGTTCCGCCGCAGCGCTCGGAGATGTCGGTCGTAACCGCCGTTTGCCACGAACTCCGCGATCGCCATCTGCGGCAGCGACGCCGTGGCAAGTGTGCTTGTCAGCTTTAGCGCTTTCACCTTCGCGTAATATCGCCCCGGCGCGACCCAGCCCACGCGATAGCCAGGTGCGATCGTCTTGGAAAAAGCGCCGCAGAGCATCACTCGCCCATCGCGGTCGAACGACTGCGCCACCCTAGGCCGGGGACCGTTGTGTATTAGTGCGCCATTGATGTCGTCCTCGATTAAGGGCACGTCGCGCCGTGCAAGGATCCCGATCAGACGTCGCTTGTGTTCGTCTGGCATCAACGAGCCGAGCGGGTTGTTGAAGTTGGGCACCGCCAGGCACGCCGCCACACGCCGGCCTTTGAGCGCCCGCTCCAGAGCGTCGAGATTCATCCCGTCGCGTGGATGCATCGGGATCTCAATCGCTTTCAGGCCAAGCTCCTCTATCTGCTGCAGCACCCCGAAGTAGCTCGGAGACTCCACTGCAACGACGTCGCCCGGCTTCGTGACCGCGCGCAGGCAAAGCGCCAGCGCCTCCGTTCCACCACACGTGGTGATGAATGCATCTGGCGAAAGCTGCGTGCCCCAGTCGAGCGAACGTTTTGCCAGTTGCCGCCGCAGTGACTCGCATCCCGGCGGCATGTCGTAACTCACGCCACGCGCACCCGCCCTTCGCGCGACTGCGGCCATGATTCGGTTCAGCTTCACCACCGGCAGATTTTCCTCCCCCGGATACGCCGCACCAAACGGCACCGCCTCAGGCAGTCGCGCCGCGTCGAAGATCCGCGCCTGCAAGCTTCCCACCTCTACCTTCGTCGCTGTGAGTGCCGGTCGCGAAGCCATCGGCTCCGGCACCTGATGTCGCAGCCGCGCCCGGACGAAGAACCCCGACTTCGGCCGCGCCTCGATCAGCCCGCGATCTTCCAGCGTTACATACGCCTGCACCACCGTCGCCACACTCACTCCATGCTGACCGCTCGCCCGCCGCACTGACGGCACCCGCTCTCCCGCTCGCAGCGCGCCGGAGAGAATCAACGCCTCGATCTTGCCGGCCACTTGTTGGTAAAGCGCGTCGGCTTCGGGCGCTGAGTTGCGTTGCATGGCGGCGGTTGGTGGGAGTTTGCTAGTCTTTGACTGGGTCTTCATAACTCCAACCGCAGGAAAAGCAGCGCGTCTGGCTTTGGGGGATGATTGCCTGGCAGGAACAGCACTCCAGCGCATCCGGGTCGGTTGGCGGCGAGTGTTCCGCTGACGATATAAACGGACCGGAAAGAATTTTTTGTGCTGAAGCAAGATAAGAGTCATCGACCTGCACTCTCACTCCGCCTATTGCGGCAGCGCGCCAAGGATGCATCTGAGTGATATTCTCATCTTGGAGGAAGGATGGAATACCAGCCGCGGCCAATCGCAACCGCAGCAGGTGCGCTTCCTCGGTCTTCCAAAAGGAAGCGATGGTTTTCATATAAAAAGGGGCAGGGGGCGGTGCAGGGCTCTAGCGCGCCCCGCGATAATACCGAACGCGCGAACTTCGAAAATGGGGATAGACTCAAAAATCCTACCATTTGAACGCTGTAAGCAAACTCGAATTTGGGATCGGACAGGTGACGTTCAAATCTTCACGCTCGATGGATCCGGATGAGTTGCCCGTTCCCTGATGCGAACGATTGCACTGCGAGGTGAATGCTCTGGGCCAGAACTGCAATATTTGCATCTTCGGAACAAAAGCGGATGCCGTGAGGGATCAATCGTAGTTTGCGGAAACGCACAAAAGTATCATTATTGGTCGCGCTAAGCATTTCTCTCCGTTCATTTCGTTTGCGTGCTCTGTTAAAAGTTGCACATGACCCGCACTGACCTTTGCGCAGCCCTCCATGAACTCGATCTCTCTGAACGCCACCAGGAGACCGTGTTCCGGTCCCGGATGATCGAGCTTCTGGAATCCGCCCCTGAGTGCTTCAAACGCTCTTGTTTCCCCGCGCACTTCACTGGAAGCGTGATGCTCGTGAACGCCGACGGCTCCCGAACGCTGCTGCACCACCACCGCAAACTTGATAAATGGCTTCCGTTTGGCGGCCACTGTGACGGGGACGAAAACGTTCTGCGGGTCGCGCAACGCGAAGCCCTCGAGGAATCCGGCATCGAGGGACTGATTCTAGCCTCGCCGCGCCCGTACGACCTCGATATCCACACGATCCCTGCGCGTCTCAATGAGCCGGAGCATGAACATTTCGACATCCGCTGGATGCTAATCGCCCCCGAAAATGCGACCTTCCGTATGAGCGAAGAGAGCCTCGAACTGCGCTGGTTTACGCCCGAAGAAATGGAACTTTTGCCCCTTACCCCTGGAAACCGCCGCCTTCTCGCCAAATGGCGCCGCATTCTGGCCCGGCGCTCCCACAGCACCACATAAACGTCTGACGTGTCGGCGAGCAGAGGGGCTCGCGGCGCAGGCCTGAGTGAAGAGGGTGACTTCCTGAGCGAGGCGGGCGATGTTGGGGTTGCGGATTTTGCTGGCCCCGTAGCAGCCAAGGTCGCCGTAACCGAGATCGTCGCCGAGGATAAAGACCACATTGGACTTGAGGGTGTCTTTGGCGGAGCCTGCGCCAAACAGTTTGCAGAGAAGGATCAGAAGAAGTGAGGAGCGGAAGGGGGGCATAGCGAATTGGTCAGAAATTGCTTTTGCCCGTATTTCCGCAGCGCACGCGCATCGTTACCGCGGGGCGCGCTAAACGCGTTTCCGCGTTTTAGGGGTACCGGTCTGGAGAGCGGTGTCTGTGTGGACAGAGGAAATGTGAGTGGAAAGAATAGGCGAGGGTATAAGCGGAGTTGGCGATCCGGGCGGGGGCCGAGCCCGGGAACACCGCCGGCGGTCAGGACCCTGGGGCAGTTGTCGAGGCTTTGGAGTGATGTGGCGGGCGGGTTATTTGAGGTGGAACGCTTTGCTGGCGACGAGCGTCTGAACAAAATTGCGCAGTACAAAGCTGTTTTGCTGAGCGCTTTGAACGATGTCCGCCGCGAGGTCCTCGTCAGTGAATGCGAATGGTCGGCCCAGCGCATACTGGATAAGCGCCTCAGAAAAACCGCGCGCAAACCTCTCAGGCTTGGCAGCAATCAGATCGCGCAGTTCGAAGTAGTCGTTGAAAGCAGGGCCTTTGTGAAACGCCGCTGCGGGGTCGATGGTCCAAGTCTTGAGCAGCTTGGGATTGGGTTTTCCGTTGGCATCAACCGCCTGGAAGCGATCCTCTGTGCGCCATTTCCCGGCGGCGTTGAAGTTTTCCAAGCCGAAGCCGATAGGATCAATC
>QQND01000093.1 GCA_003402745.1 Verrucomicrobiota bacterium | reverse complement strand
GGCTACCCGTACCGCTGCGCCGACGAGGCAGATATTCAGTGGGCGGGCCGCGACCTCGGAGGCGCCGTCGTGCGCACGCTCGCCCTCAGCGTCACGCGCGAGAAACTCCAACAACGCGAATCTTTTTACAAAATCCGAGTCGCCAATGAAATTTTAGAGCTTCCCGGCAAAGAGCAACCCGTCCGTGCCGAACTCATGGCGATCAAGGTCGGGCCTTTTTTATTCCTGAGTATGCCCGGGGAACCCATGGTCGAGTACGGTTTTAAACTGGAAAAAGCCATCGCCGACCGAGCCACTCCAATCATCGTCGGCTATGCAAACGGCAACATCGGTTACATCGCCACAGCCGCCTCCCACGAGGTGGGCGGCTACGAACCCAATCGCTCCGCCCTCCAACCCGAGGCGGAGGACGTGATTCTGAAAAAACTCGGAATGCTCGCTGACAGGGTCGTCGGCGACGTCTTCGAGTCTTATTCCAAACACGCTGGCGACGTCCTCAAACGCGAGGCGGAAGAAAAAGAGCGGCTTCGTGCTGTGCAACCGAAGTCCCCCTAACCCGCGACTCCCATGTCAACACCCACCCCTGTTGCCAACGTCCGCAACCGCATCCTCTGGGTGACGATGTTGATGGCTTTCATCCTGTATCTCGATCGTATTTGCATGGGGGAGATCGTTAAATCCCTGTCCTTTAATGCGGAGCTTGCCCTCTCCAAAGAGCAGATCGGGACGATCTTGGGCTCCTTCTTTTTCACCTACGCCCTCTTCCAAGTCCCCGCGGGCTGGGCCAGCGACCGTTTTGGAGCGCGTCCCATGCTCACCGCCTACATCGTGCTCTGGTCGCTGCTGACGCTTGCCACCGGCCTAGTCAGCACCTTTGCGGGGTTGCTCTTTGTTCGCCTTTTGTGCGGGGCGGCGGAGGCTGGAGCGTATCCCACCTCCATGGCTCTCATTCGCAAATGGATTCCTCTCGAAGGCCGCGCGCGGGCAAGCGGCCTGGTCGCCCTTGGAGGCCGCATCGGCGGAACCCTCGCCCCTTTCCTGACCATCTGGCTGGTGGTGTCTTTCGGCAACTGGCGCACCTCCCTTTGGATTGACGGAGTCGCAGGGTTACTCATCGCGTTGCTTTTTTGGAACGTGGTGCGTTCCTCACCGCACGAGCATCCAAAAATCACTCCCGAAGAACTGGCCATCATCGGCCGGGTCGAAGCAGAAAAACCGCTCACTGGGCGCGAGTTTGGAGCAGCCCTGCTCAGCTTTGGTAAGAGCCGCAGCCTTTGGTGTAATTCCGCCGCACAATCCCTTCAAAATTTGGGCTGGGGGTTTCTGGTGACCTGGTTGCCGACGTACCTCGTGGAGGAGCGCGGCGTCGGCCAGGTCGAGGGCGGGCGGTTACTCACGTACGTCCTCGCTTTCGGCATGCTTGGACAGGTCGCCGGGGGCTACTTTTGCGACTGGGCCACGCGGTGCTTTGGCCTGCGCTGGGGCCGGCTTCTGCCCATGACCAGTTCAATGTTCGTGTGCGCCGCAGCCTACCTTTGCTGCCCCTTTGTCCAATCCACCTGGCTGCTCATCGCCTGCTGCGCCACCGTTTCGTTTTGCACCGATCTGGCAAACCCCGCGCTTTGGGCCTTCATGGGAGACGTCGGCGGTCGCGCCACCGCCGCCGCGGGCGGTTGGGGCAATATGTGGGGCAACTTTGGCGCAAGCGCCGGTGCCCTGCTCGTCCCCTGGCTCCTCAAAGTGGGCGGCGGCGAAGGAAAAACCCTCGTTTTCTTCACCCTCGCAGGAGCCTTCATCCTCGCGGGCCTCATCATTCTTCCCATGGACGCCACCAAAAAACTCCTTGAGGACGACGCTCCACACGCATCTCCAGCACTGCCATGAATCACCCCTTAGTGTCCTACCCCCTGCAGCCCGGAACCCCCATCTCAGACCAGCCTTTCAGCCCGTGCGTTACCTTCGGAGACTTGATTTTTGTCTCCGGCCAAGCCTCGGTGGATTTGGACGGGCAAATTATCGGGGACACCTTTGAGGGCGAATTCCGCCGCTCAATGGAAAACGTGAGACTGGTCCTGGAAACGGCAGGCAGCGACCTAGCCCATGTCCTTCAAACCCGTAACTACGTGAGGGATGCAGAAGACCTCCCCTTTTACAACAAACTCTACCGCGAATATTTTCCGGCCCCCTGCCCGGCGCGTACCACCATCGTAAACTGCCTCGACCCGAGCCTCCGCTACGAGATCGAAGCCGTCGCAGTCAAACGCCCCCTCTGCTCCCTGCCCCCCACCGACTCCGTATGATCCTGACAAACGCTTTCCTCGCTCACTTCACCGGCCTCGCCCTTGCCGCTTCCTGCTCCCTACACGCGCTGGGCCCTCAACGCGTCCCTTGGACCACCTCGAATATCCACGGAACCCCCGAGCCCGCCCTCCCCTTTGTCACCGAACGCGTTTTCCCAGAACTAACTTTCCTCAATCCCCTGGACGTCGCCGTGATTCCAGGCACAAACCGCCTCGTCGTGGCGGAACAAAGCGGCCGCTTCTTTTCCTTCGACCCGGCGGTGAAAGCGGAAAAACCCGACCCCTTTTTTGATCTCCGAGCTTACGACCCGGAAATTATCGAAACCTACGCGCTGGCTTTCCATCCCCGCTTTGCAGAGAACCGCTTTGTCTTCGTCTGGGCGAACCTGGACATGAAGGGTGAAAAAAACCGGGAGAACGGCTCTCGCATCATCCGCTTCAAAGTCAGTTCCGAAAGCGCCCCTCGTATCGACCCAACCACCGGTACACTCATCTTCTCATGGGTCGCGGGCGGCCACAACGGTGGCAACCTTCGCTTCGGCCCCGACGGAATGCTTTACCTCGGGACAGGCGACGCGTCTCCTCCCGACCCGCCCGATCCAAGAGTCACCGGACAGGACATCAGCGACGTGCTCTCCAGCATTCTAAGGATTGATGTCGACCACCCCGGAAACGGCCTTCCCTACGGGATTCCAAAGGACAATCCGTTCGTCGCCCAACCCGGGGCGCGCGGCGAGGTGTGGGCCTACGGATTGCGCAACCCCTGGCGCATGAGTTTCAACCCCAAAAACGGCGATCTCTTCGTCGGCGACGTGGGCTGGGAATTGTGGGAAATGATCTACCGCATCAAACCCGCCGGGAACTACGGCTGGAGCCTCACTGAAGGCAGCCGTCAGGACGTAAAGCCGGACCGTCTCCGAGGCCCGAGCCCTGTAACGCCACCCCTGGTGGCACACTCCCACGAGGAGGCCGCGAGCATCACCGGAGGCGAGTTTTACCACGGCAGCCGCCTCCCTGAACTGGCTGGCTCCTACATTTACGGAGACTGGCAGATGGGCACCTTCTGGTCCCTTCGCACCGAGGGCGACACCGTCAAGGAGCGCCGAGAACTGGCCCGCAGTTCTCTCATGCCCGCTGCCTTCGGCCTCGGACCCGATGGCGAACTCCTGATCTGCGATCACAGCGGAGGCGGCCTCTGGCGCCTGAAAAGAAACGCCTTGGCAGATCAAAAAACCACCTTCCCCCGCAATCTCAGCGAGACTGGCATTTTTACCCAAACCGCTTCACAGACGCCCTCACCGGGCGTGGTGCCCTACTCAATCAACGCCACCCGCTGGGCGGATCACGCTACGTCAGAACGCTGGGCTGCCTTTCCGGGAGACGGGGGAACGCTGGTTTCAGAAAACTCCAAGGGCGTGCTCATGCGCGGCCAATGGAGCTACCCTGAAGGCGCAGTGCTCGTAAAAACCTACTCGCTGGAAATGGAGCGTGGAAACCCAGCCTCAAGCCGCCGCGTAGAAACGCAGATCCTTCATTTCGACGGCAGTCTCTGGGGTACATATAGTTACCGCTGGAACATTGAACAAACCGACGCTGAGCTCGTGCCAGCACGCGGCGCCGCCGCAATCTACACCGTCAAAGACAAAGCCGCTCCAGGCGGAGAGTCTCACGAGCCATGGCGCTTTTTCAGCCGCGCCGAATGCTCCCGCTGCCACTCGATGTGGAACAACTTCGCCCCCGGCTTCAACACACTACAGCTGGACAAAACCACGGCCGTGGCCTCCGGAAGACAGACTGATTTATTCGCACAAATCGGACTCATTCCCGAAGAACCCCGTCTCACAGACCCCTACGGAATCAAAGGGACTCTCGAAGTCCGCGCCAGATCCTACCTGCACGCCAACTGCGGCACCTGCCACCGCTACAATGGCGGCGGGGCCGTTCCGATCTACCTGAACATCGAGGTGCTCGCGAAGGAAATGAAGATCCATGACGTCCGCCCCATCCAAGGTGACCTTGGTCTGCCCGAGGCCCGTCTGCTCGCAAAGGGCGACCCGGAACGCAGCGTCCTGCTCTACCGCATGGCCACAGGCGGTCGCGGTCACATGCCGTACCTCGGGGGCCGCCTCGTCGACGATCGGGGGTTGCAGGCGATGCGCGACTGGATCGCCAGCATGAAGCCCAACCCCAAAGAGATCCGCCCCGAAACTCTCGCCCAGAGGCAATCAGAACAAGCCGCGGTGGCCGCCCTTAAAAAGGGCGATGCCGCCTCTCTAGACGCGCTGCTTTCCACCGGCAGCGGGGCGCTCGGGGTTCTGCTAGCGCTCGTTGACGGCTCCTTCTCAGAGGAAATCCGCGCGCAGGTGATTGCCAAGGGGAGCGTCTTGGCAGACCCGATACGGCGGGATCTTTTTGAGCGGTTTTTGCCTGAATCCAAACGCCGCTCCGTCTTGGGGGTTGGATTCAATCCCGAAGTCGTCTTGCGCGCCACCGGCGATGCGGCGCGTGGGAAAGCGCTGTTTGCCGGGGTCTGTATCGCCTGCCACCAAATCGAGGGCGTGGGTGTGGACTTCGGGCCCGCACTGGACCGTATCGGTACGAAGTGGAACCGGGAGGCGCTCCTGCAACAGATTTTGGAGCCCTCAAAGCTGATCGACCCAGAATGGCAACTGGCCACGCTGGAAATGAAGGGCGGGGATTCCAAAACCGGCTTCGTCATTGCCACGGATTCCACGGAAACCCGTTTGAAAATAGCGGGAGGTTTGAGCGCCACGGTGCCTTCCTCCGAGATTCTCAAAACTACGCTTTCAAAAATATCGGCCATGCCGGAGGCCCTGCTGGCAGGCTTCACTGCACAGGAAGCGGCAGACCTTCTGGAGTACCTTGGAGAAATTCGATAACCCAAGTTTTCTCAGTTTTTATGCAGACAAAAGAGAATGATTTCCAGAGGCGCGCCTACTGGGCGCAGCAGATGGAACTCGGCTACGAATTGGTCCAGAAACTCATCGCCTTTCCCGTCGAAGAGTGTGGTGAAGGGTTCGCTTCCCTCCCAGAGGCAGCAGCTGCGGCCGGCGTCGAAATGCTTTTCTCCACCTCAAAAATCGTAGGAGAACTCGACCGCGTCTATTTCCTTCGAGAGAGTTTGGTCTGGGATGTTCTTGGGATCGGCAGAGAGATGAATGACAGGGGCTGGATTCTGAAGATTGAAGATGGCTACCGATCTTTAGAAATGCAGAGGCATCTTGTGCGCAAACCAGTCCTCTTCGACGCGATTTTAAAGAAGTGCATTTGGGAAAACAACGGTGAAATCCCGCCCTTAGAAATGATCTTCCGCAGAGCTATTGTGTTAATCGCCAACATCCCGAAGATCGGCACCCACATGTCCGGTTCCGCAATAGACATCTCCGTTTTCAATCGCGACGACCGAAGCGAAGTCTGGCGCGGGTATCCCTATTTGGAAATGAGCGAGCACACACCAATGCGCTCGCCCTTCATCGACGCAACCTCCCTCGAGAACCGGTTGAAAATCACCGCCCTCATGGAATCCCACGGTTTTATGCATTTCCCCTTCGAGTTCTGGCACTTCAATAAAAACGATGCCGGCGGACACATTCTCACCTCCAACCCAGCCCCAGCCCGATACGGCGCCGTAAACTGGAATCCGATCACCAACGCAGTCACGCCCGTAACAGACCCGCTCACCCCCCTGAATCCGTTGCCCGTGTTTGAAAAAGAAGTCGTAGCCGCAATCGAACGCGCGCGCCAAGCTCAGGCGGGCGCATCGGGCGCAACGGTCTAACAAAACACCGCTCTCAACCGAGCCGCCACCGAGCCTGCCGTAGAACCGCCAGGTGCTTGTCCCCCTGGGATTCGTACCACACACTGAGCAAGGTCCCGTCTGAAAGCTCCACCGTGCTTGTGTAGCCCAGGTCTCCATCCGCGCCATCCGCAGAGAGCACGATTTCCTCTCCCCAAGTCTTCCCATTGTCGGCACTGACACGCGCACGATTTCCATACGGTGCCCGCCGGTATCCATATGACATCAGAAGACGACCGTCTCGCAGACAAAGCAGATGCGAGGGGAAACCATAACACACTGGGTGCGGCTCGTTCCAATGGACCCCGCCATCGGTGGATTCAGACTGCAGCGTCCATCCCTTGTTTTCATCGTTATGATTGCGTATGTGAGCAATGAGCGTCCCATTAGCAGCCTCAACAGCATGCAGCTCGTGATAACGCTGCGTGTCTCCCTTGCGCAGCGGAATCTCCGCCAGCCATCCCCAGGAGAGACCGTCGTTTTTTGATTCACAAACGCCGACCCGCCGAGATTCCGCATACAACTGCTTGCCCGCGTATAGCAACCTGCCGTCTCTGAGCTGGATGGGGCCATGCGGACTGTTCACGATGGTGGGGATCCTCGCTGACCAGGAGATCCCGCCGTCGGTGGAACGGATGCACCATTCGCCAAGCTCGGCCTTGCTTTCTGACTCGCTTAAGCGCTGGTCCGCGGCTCTCCACTGCGCCAACTCCTCCGGCGAATGGGACCTTGAGATCCACGAGTTTTCGGTGTGGATATGAAACAGGGTTCCTTCCTTCAAATGCTGCTGGTACGCATTGGAGGTGAACGTGGTAACCACAAGGGTTCCCTCGGCGGTCTCCAGCACGCCGGAGTCGCGGTCATCTCCGGCGCTGTCGAGCAAAACCCGGGGCCACGTCCACGTCTCGCCTTCATCCTTGGACAACATCGACTGCACCTGTCCAAAAGGGCACACGTGAGAGACGCGGCCTCCCGACCACGAAACCCACAGATCCCCATTCTTTCTGCGTGCCAGGGTTGGCCAGCCATTGTAAGCGCCTGTGTGAGGTGAAATGACCTTGGTCTGAAGCCCGGTCGCCAAAGACGAAGCCGCACCCACCCCTCGGGGAGGCACGAACGCTGCCGCTGCCAGCGTCGATGTTTGAAGAAGAAAGGACCGGCGGGTGCAATCGTTTTCGGGGAGGTTCATTTTAAATCGAGCTATGAGAAAACTGTCCGCGAGGACCCCCGGACTTAAAAGAGCCGGCCGCCCACGGAAGCGCCTCATTAAGGCTTAAATCAATACTGTTGAACAAGAAAAAGAGCTGCTTGAAAAAAACAGCAGCCAGCGCGCCCGGGACACGGGGCGTTTACTTGGGATCAAAAATGCTCGGAGCCAGTGGCTCGCCTGCAAGGATTCTGGAGACCCGTTCGCCTCCGCAGACAGAGGGGAGAAATCCGACGCCATTGCAGCCGAGATTGTAAAGCAGCACCGGATTGCATGGCTCAGCACCGATCCGGCGGATGCCGCCCTGAGTGTAACCCATGAGGCCGTGCCAGGTGTAGTCGTACGCTGTTCCGGGAGGCCTTTGCGGCTGGGCCAGCGGGCGGATCTGGGCGTCCATTTCCGAGAGTATCCGGCCAGGAAAAGGAGTGCTGAGGTCGTACTGTTCGCAGGCCTCGAGCGGCCGTTCGGGGCCGCCCATGCAGGTGAGTGTGGTCGTTTCTCCTGCGACATCGTGGGGACGCCGGGTGACGTACACGTAAGGCTTGGCCCCGCCGATCTCCGTGTTGCGGATGAAACTTAGTGCGTCCGGTTTGCGTTGTTCCGTTTCCACAAAGGCTGCCATGTACCCTATGTTGCCCTTCACCCAGCGAGTGTCCGCGGAAATGAGGGGCTCTCCCTGGGAGTTTTCTACCACATGGTCTGTAAAGCCGTTGGTGCAAAGCACCACCCTGCCTGCTTTCACCTTGTGCGAGCCTGCCTCGAGGATGGCGTCAGCCTTGTTGAGCACAATCCGCTGCACCGGCGTGCGGTCGACGTACCGGAACCGCTCCGGGTAATGCCGTTGCAGGTAGCCAAGCACCTGCTGGGTCAAGAGGGCGCTGTTAGCGCAGCCTTTCCGGCTAAACAACACCGCCCGGTAGCGGTCGGTCGGCGATTCAAGCAGAGCGCAAATCTCGGACTGCGGGACTACCGTGTAAAGCGGGGCGAATTCCACCGGAATCTGCCCCAAAAACTCCGCCTCCGCCGAGACCACGCAGGCTTCAACCCTCAATCCCCCCTGCAAACGCAGCAGATTATTGCGCAGATGCACCTCCAGGTGATTCAAGGTGAACATCCCCATTTTTCCTTCAAAACGATCCACGCGGACT
>QQND01000092.1 GCA_003402745.1 Verrucomicrobiota bacterium | reverse complement strand
TACGGGCTCAGGGGCGGGCGCTACGGGCTGGGGGGCGGGCTCGGGGGCGGGCGTTGGAATCCGCTCCGGAGCACTGGCTGGAGCGACTGGAGCTGAAGCGCTCACGGGAATCGGGACGGCAGGAGCTGCTTCCGGTTGGACCTTGGCCACGGGGGCGGCGACTGCCTGCACAGGGGGCTCGGGCGCTGCCTGCACTGGCTTCGGGGGAGCCGCCGCCACTTTGGGACGTGGAGCCGGCGCTTGAACCGGCGTGAACACGGGCTTCTGCCGCTCCGCAATCGGGCGGCCTTCGCGCAACGCCGTGAGAGCTCCGAGCACCTCGCCTAGCGTCACCTGACCGACCGCCTGAATCGCTCTCAGCACGGCGACTTCCAGATACATTTGTTTGTTGGAGGCCCACTTCATCTTCTGTTCCGCCGCGGCACAGAGGTCGATGAGTTCCAAAAGCCGCTCCCGGTCGACTCCCTGACACTGGGTGTGGAGGGACTCGACGACAGCCCGTCCCAGTTCGGCTTCCAAACCCGAAGGGTCGGCCTGGACGAGGAGCAAATTACGGAAGTGGCCAATGAGATCGCCCAGCAACTGAGTGAGGTCGCGACCCGCTTCAGCCTGCTCGTGCACAAGGGCGAGCGCGACAGAAGCGTCCTGGGCGAGCAAGGCAGAGCACAGATCACTGACCTTTTGGCGAGAAGTGAACCCAAAGACGGAAAGCACGTCGGCCTCCTCGATCTTGCCCCCGCAGAAGGCCACGAGTTGATCCAGCATGGACTCGGCATCCCGCATTCCTCCATCGGCCCCCACGGCGACCGCCAAGGCGGCTTCCTCCGTGAGGCTGACCCCTTCCAGCGAGGCGATGTGCATCAGGTGGCCCGCGATGACGGGAGCGCCGATGCGCTTGAGATCGAAACGCTGACAGCGGGAGAGAATTGTGGCCGGGAGCTTCTGGACGTCGGTCGTCGCGAAGAGGAACTTCACATGCGGCGGCGGTTCCTCGAGCGTCTTGAGCAGAGCGTTGAAGGAGCCGCTGGAGAGCATGTGTACCTCATCCACCAGGTAGACTTTGAAGCGGCCGCGGGCCGGCAGATATTTGACGTTGTCGATGATGATTTCACGGACTTTGTCGACCTGGGTGTTGGAGGCCGCGTCAAATTCGAGTACGTCGAGGGAGTTGCCGGCAGTGATTTCGCGGCAGGAATCGCACTGGTCGCAGGGGGTCAGCGTGGGGCCGGAGCTGCTCAAACAGTTGAGCGCCTTGGCCAGAATCCGGGCGGACGAGGTCTTCCCGGTACCCCTTGGGCCCACGAATAAGTACGCGTGGGCAAGACGGTTCTGAAGGATCGCATTTTTCAGCGTCCTGGTGATGTGTTCCTGGCCCACAACGTCGTCAAACGTTTGGGGGCGGTATTTCCGGGCGAAGACCGTGTAGCTCACAAGGAGTAGTATGGAGTGCCGGCGGGCAATTTGCCAATACGGACTGGATTTGTGCCTAGGGTTGCTCTTCCTCTTCGTCCTTGAGGACAAAAACGGTCCTCGTGTTGGCGTTGAAGTCCATGATTCCGGCGTAGCGGCCCCAGGCGACCATGGTTTGGAGGATTTTCTCGGGGTTGTCGTAGGGAAGCGCGCTGGCAATGTCCTTCAGAAGCTGGTCGGCCTCCACCTCGTCCTGGAGCTTCAAATATTCGATGATGATGTGGAAAATTCGCAGATTGTGGATCTGGTCGTTGAAGATCTGGCGGCGGCCAATGCGGTCGGCGGAGAGGAAACGCTGCCCCAAGTCGGTGAGCCGAACGTCGTTTTTGGGGGTGTCGACCATTTCGAGGATTTCGGCGGCTTTAACGATCCCGATGGTTTCTCCAAACTCTTTACCGATCTCGTCGGAGATGTCGTAGATGTTGGTGACGTCGGGAGTGTCCCGCAAAATACTAAGGAGACCCAAAATCTGCCCCACGGGGACGTACGGGATCGACTCCATGCGGTTGCGCGCTCTCGAGATGGGAGCGCCGGAGACGGGGGAGGGTTCCGGGGGAAGATCGGGGAGCGTGAGTGTGGTGATCGTTTCGTGGATGGTACGCACGAGGTTTTGGAACTCGGGGCTCTTGGAATCCCTGGGATAAGGAAGGTTGTTTTCGAGCACCAACCCCAACCGACCGGGGCGCGGGAAGAGAATGCAAATGCGCGTCGCCATCTCCACGGCCTCCTCGATGTTGTGGGTGACCATGAAGATGCTCTTGAGGCTGGTGTCCTTTTTGTGCCAGAGGCTGATCATTTCGTGGCGCAAGTTCTCAGCGGTGAGAACGTCCAGCGCGCTGAAAGCCTCGTCGAGGCACAGGATTTCCGGGGCCGAAACCAGGGCCCGGGCAATCCCGACGCGCTGGCGCATGCCGCCGGAGATCTCGCGGGGATAGGCGGCGTGATAGTTGGAAAGGCCGATCAACTCGATGGCCTTTTCGACGGCGGCGTCCCGGTCGGAGCGGGACATGTGTTTGGACATGAGGCCGACGGCGACGTTTTGTTCCACCGTCAGCCAAGGATACAGGGCGAAGGTTTGGAACACGATGGAGGCATGTGGATTAATGCCGTCCAGGGGTTGGCCGTAGCAGAGCACGCGGCCGATGGTGGGCTGGGTAAGACCGGTAAGGCAGCGCAGGATGGTCGATTTTCCGGAACCGGACTGGCCCAGGAGGGCGAGCAGTTCTCCCTCGTGGACGGCAAGGTCGATCTGGTCGAGCACCTTCATTTCACTGCCCCCCGCCACCACAAAGGACTTTGTGACGTTACGCAGTTCGGCGATGACCGGAGGGGTTTTGAGCGGGGCCGGAGGCGGGAGTGGAGCGGTGGATTTTGCCATGGGTTAGTCTAGTCGGAAGCGCCGCTCGGCTAGGGCGTAGAGCCTGCGCCAGAGCAACTGATTGGTGGCGACCACAAAAAGGGACATCATCGCGATGCTGCAAATGATCAGGGGTTTGTCTCCGCGCTGGGTGACCTCGGCGATGAAGGCGCCTAGGCCGTCGGCTTTGAGGGTGGTGTCTCCCCACGTGGCCCACTCGGCGACGATGCTTGCATTCCACGCGCCCCCCGCGGCAGTGCAGGCGCCCGTGACCCAGAAGGGGAAAATCGCTGGCAAAATAAGGGTGCGCCAGAGGGCCCATCCTCGCAGGCCATAGGTGCGAGCGACATCCTTGAGGTCGTTGGGAATGGCCATGGCACCGGCAATCACGTTGAAGAGTAGGTACCACTGGGTGCCCATCGCGATGAGCAAAATACTCCCCCAGTTCATCGGAATGCGCCAGGCCACAAAAAGGCCGACCACGATCGGGAACGTCATGTTCACCGGGAAGGAGGCGGCGATTTGCGCCAGGGGTTGAGCGATCCGGGCGACGCCGGGTTTGAAACCGATCCAGACTCCGATAGGGGTCCAGATGAGGGTGGCCAGTAAGGTCATGGCCAGCACCCGGAACATCGTGAGCAGACCGAGGCCCGCCACTTTCCCGAGTGTTTCAAGCGGAACTCCGTGCCAGACCGTTTCGATGGCGGAAATCAGCCCGGTGACGGCATGGTACCCCACCCACAGGGCGAAGGCCCCCCCGAGCAACACAAAAGCCACCTGGGCGAAGTCCGGTCCGCGTCGCGCCTTGAGCGAGGGCTCGGGCGTGAACGTATGCGTGAGCTCGCGCAACCGTTCGGTGACAGGGTGGACGAGATTTTCAGCGAGCCAGTCAAAGACGTAGGCGCCGCGCAGAAGGTCGTAGACCCAGGAGCGGGGGGCTTGGGAGGCCTCGGTGAGCTCCATTTTAAATTTGTCGGCCCAGGCAATCAGCGGCCGCCAAACAAACTGGTCGCTCGCGACGATGACCACGAGCATCGCCACCACCGCCCAAATCGCGCCCGTATTGTCACCACGCTCCACGGCGGAGGCCATGTAAGACCCCAGGCCGGGCAGTTTGATGCTTTTGTTCATCACGCTGATGGCCTCGCTTTGGGCGACAAAAAACCAGCCGCCGCCGAAGGACATCATCGAATTCCAAAGCAGGCTGTGCATGGAGGAAGGCACCTCCAGCGTACTGAACCGCTGCCAGCGGTTGAGGCCGAAAGTGGTGGCCGCCTCCTGTAAATCAGCGGGGATCGTGACCATGGAGTGGTAAAAACCAAACGTCATGTTCCACACCTGCCCGGTGAAGATCGCAAAGATGCTGGCACACTCCACCCCCAGCAGACTGCCGGGGAAAAGCGCCATAAACCCCGTCACCGTGGCCGACAAAAAACCGAGCACGGGCACGGACTGCAGCACGTCGATGGCCGGTAAAATAAAGGCGCGTGCCACCCGGCTTTTGGCCGCGGCGTAGCCGACGGTGAAAGTGAAAATGAGGGAGCAGCCAAAGGCGATCCACATCCGCAAAAGAGTGCGGCCTGCGTAATAAGGGATGCTCCAGACCCCCGTGTCCAGAGGCGCCATGGCTTTTTCGTCGAATTGGACCAGCATGCCCCCGCCGAAGTGCAGGACGCTCCAGAACAAGCCAAAGAGGCCCGCCAGAATCACCACATCCAGCCAGCCAAATCGACCGCGGTGTTCGGCGGCGGTAAATTGGGGCAGGTCGGGGTTCATCGGAAGAGACGCTGGCAAAGGCATCGCCCCTAAAGCGAGAGCAACTTTGTGAATTTGAAGCGCGGCGGACGGCTTTTGGGTTCCGGGCCGCCTCACAAATGGGATCCCATGCGCTTTTTTGACCTTGCGCTGGCCAAGGCGCGCCCAAGAATCAAACCTTGCCCCATGCCGCTCCGAACGCCTCTCACCCCAGTTCAACTCCACTCCCTTGAACAACTCTGCCGCTCCTTGGCTTCGAACGACAACCTGCATCGTTGGTTCACCAGTCTGGAAAAATTGCCCTTCAACCTGCGCATGAACGCCATCATGCAAATCACAACCGAGATGCGGCACAACGAAGAGGACCCCGATCTCATCGCGGCCATCTGCTGCCTTTCGGATACCGACGTTTTCACAGCCGCCGTCCAAACCGTGGCGGAGCTCGACTCCTGACTGGGCAGCCTCCCTTTCATCGAGAGAGGCAGTCTCGTTTGAAGGATGGCGCGCGGCGGGGGACTTCGCCATGCTGGGGAAAGCTCCCTCCACTCTTAAACACCCATGGCCACCATCGCAGTCCTAGGAACCCTCGATACCAAAGGCGCCGAGCACCAGTTTGTGGCGGACTGCATCGTCCAGCACGGCCATCAGGCGCTCCTCATCGATGTGGGTACCGGCGGTGAACCGCAGGTGAAACCGCACCTCACGCGGCAATCGGTGGCGGAAATGGCGGGGATGGATCTGGGGGGCATTCGGAAGGACCGGGGCAAGGCGGTGGAATTCATGAGTCAGGCGGCCCCTAGGGTGCTCTCGGTCCTGCATACGTCTGGCAAAATCCAGGGCGTTGTTTCCCTGGGGGGCGGGGGCGGCACGGCCATTGGCACCGCCGGGATGCGCGCCCTGCCCCTGGGCTTTCCCAAACTGATGGTCTCCACGCTGGCCAGCGGCAACACCGCCCAGTACATCGGGGCCACCGACATTGTGATGATGCCCAGCGTGGTGGACGTCGCCGGCCTCAACCGTATTTCCCGCCCCCTTCTGGCGCGGGCGGCCGGGGCGATCTGCGGAATGTTCGAGGCCACCAAACAGGACGATCCCGCCGAGGATCGTCCGCTGATCTTCGCCTCGATGTTTGGAAACACGACCATCGGCGTCGAAAACGCCAAGCAACTTCTCGAGGAGGCGGGTTACGAAGTGATTGTTTTTCATGCTACCGGCACGGGCGGGCGCACGATGGAGGCGCTGATCGCCTCGGGGGTGGCGGCCGGGGTGCTGGATTTCACGACAACGGAATGGGCCGACGAGGTGGTGGGCGGTGTTTTAAGCGCCGGCCCCTCCCGGTTGGAAGCGGCCGCCCGCTCGGGCACGCCGGCCATTTTTGCTCCGGGCTGTTTGGATATGGTCAACTTTTTTGCGCGGGAGACGGTGCCCGCGAAGTTCAATGAACGGAAGTTTTACGTCCATAACCCGCAGGTGACCCTCCTGCGGACCAACGCGGAGGAAGCCGCCGCGATTGGGAAGGCGGTGGCGGGAAAACTCAACACCTCCACGGGGCCTCTAACGGTTCTGCTGCCCCTGAAGGGCGTCAGTGCGATCAGTTCCCCCGGCTTTGTGTTTCACGACGCAGCCGCAGACGACGCTCTTTTTAAGGCCCTCCGCAGAACGCTCCGCCGCGACATCCCGGTGGTGGAGATGGACACGACCGTGAACGACCCTGAATTTGCAAGAACCTGTGCGCGCGCCCTCCTCGAGAACATCGCAGCAAAGGCGAAGCCGACTCTGTCAGGGCTTCGAAGGAGTCCCCCCTCTTATTGAAGCTGGCAGAACAAGATGAAGCCCACAGATCTAGTTGCGAGAGGAGGAGTTCAACCCTTGACGCGAATCTCAATCACAGGACCCCGCTTCAGCTAAAGTGTCGGATCGGAGGCCTCCGGCAGGCCAGGCCCAAGTGCCGGTTTCACCCGGAAAGGCGTACGAATTTTTACAGGAATCGCCCTGCGAGGGAGGGCAGATCAAGTTAGCCCTGCAAAATCGCGAGGTTCAGAGCGAGCATCAATGCGGCGGGAACGGACCGCGACAGTGGATCGCGCACTTTGACGTGCATCAAAAGCGCCCCGACCATAAGCACACACAGAACGGTCGCAGCGGGGGCCGCCGGCAAAGGCGCCCAAATCCCGCCGAGCAGCCACAATGCGGAGAAAACCTTGAGCGCGCCGACCACATAGGTGAGCCAGACTGGCAGACCGTAGGCCACAAATTCCTCTGGCATCGTTCGGGCGTTACCACCACGATAAGGGGTCGCTTTGTTGAAACGAAGAATCCAGACATTCAGGATCCCGAACCCCACCGCGGATTTGAGAATGAGGAGGAGGGTGCCGTTGGACATGACTTCATTGGCTAGCTTAATTTTGCCTCCAGCGCAAACCAGTCCTGCCTTCTTTATAAAAATGCAACGCGCCACCCAAATCGCCCAAATCTTCTCCCTCATCTCTTTTGGATGCTACGGAGCGGGGTGCCTCCTTTCCAAACGCATGGTGGGGGAGTTCGAGCGGTATCGAATGCCGTCCGTCCGGGTGCTCACGGGATGTCTCCAAATGGCGGCGAGTGCGGGCCTGGCGCTGGGTTTTTACAACCGGCCCGTCGCGCTGGCGGCCTCCGGGGGGCTCGCGGTGATGATGTTTGTGGCGGTGGTGGTGCGGTTTAAAATCCAGGATTCCTGGGTGGCGGCGCTTCCCGCGTTGGGTTTTTGCCTGCTGAACCTCTTTATTTTCCTCCAAAACTACTAAGCCCGCGGCTGTCTGACCCTCAGCGTTTTGCTTTGCACTGCCGCCCCCACTTCTCCTAGGATTCTCCCCCTTTGCCGTGCCGATTGCGTTTTACACGCGATGGGTCACGGCGTTTCTTTGCCCACACCGATACGACAACCCAACCAACCACACTTATGGCCAATACCATTCTCGTCGGCGCCCAATGGGGCGACGAAGGCAAAGGAAAAATCATCGATTTCCTAACCGACCACGCTCAAATCGTCGTACGCAGCCAGGGCGGCAACAACGCCGGCCACACCGTCATCGTCGGCGGCACCAAATACGTGCTGCACCTCATCCCCTCTGGGATTCTGCGGCCTGGGACCCTTTGTGTGATTGGCAACGGGGTGGTGCTGGATCCGGTGGCCGTAGCGGCAGAGATCGAAGGACTCCGCGCCAAAGGCATCGCCGTGACGCCTGAAAACTTGATGATCAGCGACGCCGCCCATCTGGTGCTGCCCTACCACAGGCAGTTGGACGAGGCGCGCGAACTGGCCAAAGGCAGTGGCAAGATCGGCACCACCAAGCGGGGAATCGGGCCGGCTTACGGCGACAAAATTGCCCGCGTAGGCTTGCGGATGGCCGACCTGATGCACTCGAGCGTTTTCGCCGAAAAGCTGGCCGTTCGCGTCGCCGAAAACAACGCAGTCCTCGCCGGTTACGGGCTTCCCGCCTTGGACGGCGCGGCCATGCTCAAGGATTTGGAGGCCGCCGCCGAGGCGCTGCGCCCTTTTGTCGCGAATACAGTTGTGTATCTGCACAAGGCAGTGTCGGCCAAAAAGGAGATTTTATTTGAAGGCGCCCAGGGCACGTTTCTGGACATCGACCACGGCACCTACCCCTACGTCACCTCCTCCAACACGACCGCGGGCGGTGCCTGCACGGGCTCGGGAGTTCCCCCAAACCGGATCGACACGGTTCTAGGGGTGATCAAGGCCTACACGACGCGGGTGGGCGAAGGCCCCTTCCCCACCGAGGATGCCCCGCTCAGTGACATGCTCCACGGGATGGGCCGCGAATATGGCTCCACGACCGGTCGCGCCCGGCGCTGCGGCTGGTTTGACGCCGTGGCAGTCCGGTACGCAGGGATGATCAACGGGATCGACGACTTGGCCGTGACCAACCTCGACGGACTGGACTCTTTGGAAAAGGTTTTGGTGTGCACCCACTACCGCCTCAACGGAGAACTGCTGGAGACCCCTCCGATGGATTACACCCAGTTAGCCGCTTGCGAACCCGTTTACACAGAGTTGCCTGGCTGGAAAACCCCCACCGAAACGATCCGCCGCTGGGAGGATTTGCCGGTGAACGCACGGGACTATCTCACCAAAATCGCAGCGTGGAGCGGAGCGAGGCTCAAAATCGCCAGCGTCGGGCCCAACCGAGAGCAGACAATTCTTCTCTAAAAGGGAGAATGCAAAATAGCAGTAACGTGATAGTGTCTGCCGGCAACGCATGATTGCTCAGAGCAGCCAGATTCTGGACCCACCCCGGGATATCGGAACCAACCCGCCGCCACCGCGACACATTGCCATCATTATGGATGGCAATGGACGTTGGGCAGCGCAACGCGGGCTGCCCCGGGTGACGGGCCACGAAAATGGCGCCGCCGCCCTGCGCACCGTCACTGAAACGTGCTGCGAAATTGGCGTGGGATGCCTGACGGTGTACGCCTTTTCCACGGAAAACTGGAAGCGTCCTGCTGCAGAAGTTCATGCCCTCTTCGGGCTACTAGAGCACTTTCTGGCCGCCGAACTCCCCACCCTTCTGGCCAACAATATCCGACTCAGGGCCATCGGGCGCATGCATGAGCTGCCGCCGTCCGCACGCGAGGCGCTGGAAAAAACGATCGACCACACGGCGGCCAACACTGGGATGAACCTGGTGCTGGCGATCAATTACAGCGGCCGCGCGGAACTCGAAGACGCGGTGCGCTCCGTGTGCAAGGAGGTGGCTGACGGGACGCTGCGGCCCGAAGACTTCACCCAGGACCACCTCCAGCGCCACCTCTACACCTGCGATTGGCCCGACCCGGACCTGCTCATCCGCACCTCCGGAGAAATGCGTTTGTCCAACTTTCTGCTGTGGCAGCTCAGTTACACTGAGTTGTATGTGACCCCCAAATGCTGGCCGGACTTCGGCCGGGAAGACCTCGTAGAAGCAGTCCGCGACTTCCACCGGCGAAAGCGCCGCTTT
>QQND01000091.1 GCA_003402745.1 Verrucomicrobiota bacterium | reverse complement strand
TCGGATCGTCCGGTACCGGGAATGCAGCCCGCCTTCCTCCACTTCCGGCAGCGCCGTCTCACTCAGGACGTTCCCCGAACGGTCCACGACCCGGATTTGCGATACCCCCGAATCCATCAACGCAAACCGACTTCCCCCCTCCAACACAGCACAACTGTTGGCCTCCGTCCCTTTCCCTCCCGGGCGCGCTGCGTGCGCGAGGACCTGCCGCTTCTCGACGTCGAAAACCGCCAGCCCTCCCCGGTGCACATACGCAATCCCACCGTCCGGCAAACGCCAGGCCTCGTAAATCCCAGAATGCCCAAGGCCCACCAGCGCATCCGTCACCCGCCCCGCCCGATTCACCTCGATCACCTGATTGTCGGCAGCCAAAAGGAAACGCTCCTCGGCATGCGCCACCCCACCAACCCCCGACAAAACCAGAGAAACTGCCGCCAAAAGACGCGCTTGCAGCACGGGGCAAAGTCGCCGAACCGGAATCCAATGCCGGAAAAACCGCCCAGGAAACCGAGGAAACGACAGCGGGAATGAGAGCGCCTTGATCACACTGTCTACAACCGCACAGACTACCCAACCATAGAACCTTTTTAAAAAACCTTCCAAAAATCCCCTCTTGGAAACCCGATTCTCGCATCCCCCCCCAAACGCCATCCGCATTTTAGCCCCCTTAAAAACAACCGCCCCCGCCAGTGCGCACCTCAAATCTGCGTCCCCCCACGAACCTCTTGTGTGTTTACGCGGGATCAGGGACTTTAGGCCATGGTAGATCACCTCCTCCACCACAAAGAACTCGCTTTCTGGTTGACGGCCTTTTCCATCACCTCATTTATCGCCTCCGCGATCTTTGTTCCGATCCTTTGCGTCCGCATTGACGCACACCATTTCCTCGCCGAGCCCCCTCCGAATGACACGTCCTCCAGACAGAATCGCTTTTTGCGCACTGCCTGGCTTGTGTTGAGGAGCATCCTCGGCGGGCTGCTTATGATAGCCGGCATTCTGATGCTGATTCTCCCCGGCCAGGGGTTGATCAGCATCTTGGCGGGCCTCTTTCTGCTTCAGTTTCCTGGAAAACGGCGGGTGGAACTGTGGTTACTCCGCCTCCCGGGAGTGCTGAGAGCCATTAACATCCTGCGCGCCCGCGCAAAACATCCCCCTTTAGAATTGCCCGCCTGACCGTCCTGAGACCTGGCCCCCAAGTCGGACGGACGTGTGCAATACTGTTGCGAGTTCCAATTCAGGCGCCTTGTCTCTCAAAAAAAGCAGCCTGCATTTCCGTCTCGCCCATTTCAAAAAATTCTCCAGACCGCCCTCCGCCTTCCACCCTGCCATGACGCTCATCCACTCTGATTCCCCGCAATCCGCCTTTGGCCACCTTTTGGAGGAGCTGCGCCGCATGCAGCGGGAGCCCCTAGCCCAATGCTGGCTCGTGGTGCCCTCCCACAACTGGGGCGACAGCATTTTACAGTCGCTCGCACAGAGTCAGGGTGTCGCAAGCGGCGTCTGCTCCAGCAACCTGCGCGCACTGCTCGAGAGCATCGCCAAAACCGACCCTCGCCGCTGTCTGAGCACAGACTCTCTCACTCTGCTGGTGCTTGAGCAAATACGCCACACCTCCCATCCAGCGGACTCTCTGGTCTTCAGCGCCCTTGGCGCAGACGACGAGGCGCGCCCACTGCGAGAGCTCGCAATCGCTCAGGCTCTTGCCGAGGCACTCGACGCCGCCTGGCTGCACCCCAAAAGCGAACACGCCTTCCTCAGCCGCCCCGAAATACAGCACCTCTTGGAAAATGAGGTCCTCCAAGCGGCAGCCTCCGACCACCTCGGCCGCATCAGCGCGGAAAGTTTTGCCGCCGCTTGCCAGACATGGCTCAAAACAGAACAGGCCAAAGGCGGACCGGTGCGCCTCGCCGTCCTCCTCGACCGCAGTGTGCCGGCGCTTCTGCTCGCACGGCTCGGCCAGTTGCTGGAAATCGCCGGCGGCTCCCTAGTTGTCAGCGCCTCCGTCAATGACTTCTGGGCGGACGACAAAATCAAGTCCCGCCGCCGCTCCCCCTCTGGAGACTCCCTCCAAACCCCAGCGCCTCACCTTCTTTACGCGCTGGGGGCCAATGCGCAGGATCTTCACCGGGGCTTGATCGAACACTTCGAAGCCGAAGGCGCCGGATTTCTCTACCCCACCGACTCGCAGTTGGAAAACCCGCCCTCACTGCTGTCAGCCCTCCAGCAAGACACACGCAGCCTCCATCTGCGCCAGGAACTTTTTGTCCGGCACGCGGAGGACCCCAGTCTCGCGGTCTATAACTGCCGCAGCATGCGGCGCGAATTGGAACTCATCGCCGACCAATTCCGGGGCGAACTCAGTCGGGACCCCTCCCTCAAGCCCGAAGACTGCCGTGTCCTGCTGGTAGACCCCGCCGAATACGCTCCGTTGCTCAAAGCCATTTTTCTGGAAGCAGGCGTGCCCGTGCATTTTCCTGAAATGCCTCCGCAGCAGTCTCTAGAGATCATTGCGGCGCTCGACTCCCTTATTGAGGCCTTACGCGGGCGTTTTGACCTGGCCGAGGGACTCCGCCTGCTCCAGCACCCCCCCATCACCCGCCGCTTTGAACTCGAAGCCGCGCTGACCGAAGGCCATCTCGCAAAGTGGCTTCGCGATGCGGGCGTCCGCTGGGGGAGGAATCGGGAACACCGTGCTCAAGAGCAGCAGCACCCCAATTCCCCCGACACCTGGTCCTGGGCTTTCGGCCTGCAGCGCCTCGCGCTCGGGGCGGTCCTGCCAGCCCATTCAAACAACACCCGCGTCACCCTCGCGGGCGGCACTCACCACGTCCCCCTGCTTCGCGCCGCCGGGCTTGAAACCGCCACCCTCGCGAACCTCGCCGACTTTCTTGAACGCTTCAATCACCACGCCGCATTTTGGAAACGGGGCGCGATGCACACCCTTGAAATGTGGTGCGATGCCATCGCTGCTCTTTGTGAAGCCTTCTTCGACCAAGAGAGCCAGGAGCAACTTCTTGGCTTGAACGCAAAAGTTCTCGCCCCGCTCCGCCGCAGCAACCTGCCGGCGCGCAAAAACAACCCCTCCAATGCCTTCTTAAAAAGCGAAATCAGCGCAGAAGTTTTCCTCCGCCTTTTCCACGCCAAACTCGACGCCTTTAGCGAACAACTGATGAAGGCAGACCGCATGAGTGGCGTCATCGTCTCCGACTTGCGCAAAGACGCAGCGCTCCCCGCTCAGATCCTCGCCATCGCAGGCCTCGGCGGTGACAAATTCCCGCGCGCAGACTCCCGCCCCGACTGGCATCCTCTCAAAACAGCCACGGGCACCGGAATTCCCAGCAAACGGGGTGAGGACCGGCACTTCCTCCTACAAGCTGCGTTGTGTCCCCAGCGACGCCTCATACTGACCTACGTAGGAGGCTCTCTGCACGACGACAAAGGCCTCCCGCCATCCACCCCGCTCTCCGACCTGCTCGAGGCGGTGGCCAAAACAGCAGGCGTACAGGCCGCAGCAGACATCCAAATTAACGTCCCCCTGCACCCCTTCAGCACCGCCTCCTTCCTCGCCGGGTTGCCGCCTTTCGCCAGAGGCCAGCAACCCAACCACCTCGCCGATGCGCGCATGCTCGCAGCCTCGCACCAAAACAATTCACAGCGCTTCCACCAAGGCCCGCTGCCTCCAGAAGACCGCCTCTCCGTCGATATTGCCGAACTCAAACGAGCTCTCATTGAACCCCACAAAATCTACCTGGCCCGCCTTGGACTCGGGTGGTTCGAGCAACCCAGCGCCTTCCCGTCCGGAGAACTGCTCAACCTTAACCCTCTCCAAAAGTGGTCTCTCCGAGACTCCATTCTCACCCACCGCCTCCACGCCGCAAACTCCGCGCCCTCCCAAACCGATCCCGAAGCAGTCCGCGAGCTGCTCACCTTGCGAGGCATTCTTCCCGCCGCTCCGCGAGACCGCAAAAGCTGGGAACACGAATCCGAAAAAACCCCCGCAGTCCTGCACTGCCCAATTGATCCGCACCCCGCCATTCAACTCGTCATAAACGGAGTGCAACTCACCGGCCAGATCGACACAAACTGGCGCCTGAGCCAAGGCGTCGCAACACTCTACCTCGCCGGAAAAAGCGGCAATAAATACGAACTGCGCGCCTTGGTCGACGCCCTGGTTCTTTCCTTGGCCGCTCCGGCACTGGGCCTGTTCCAGATCCAGTTTTCAAAGGCCAAGCCCGAAGATAAGCCGCTCCCTCCAAAAGACATCACGCACCTCGTTGTCTCGGCCCAAGCCCAACTCGCCTGCATCCTCAACATCCACCGCCTCGCGGGCTGCCTGCCTCTGCCCTTTTTCCTCGGCGCCAGCGCGAAACTCAAAGACACAAATCCCCAGGACGCCGCAAATGACCTCGCCACCGCACTTGAAGCTTGGAAAACGAAAGACTCCTTCGGCGAGGACCCTATGCCCTCGGAATACGAAGCGCTCAGCGTGCAAATCGCCTTTTCAGGAATCGAGAATCCCTTCACTGAACCGTTTGAACTTCCCGAATCCCTCGCCCCTCATTGGCTCCCAGAACACCCAGGCGCCAAACTCTCCATCACGCTCGCCCAAACCATATTCGGCCTGATCCCAAAGGCCCCGAAAACCGACGCCTAACACACAACCAAGAAGTTTTAATGCAACCCTTCAACCCCTTCAAATTGCCGCTGCATGGCCTCCGCGCCATCGAAGCCAGCGCCGGTACAGGCAAAACATGGTCCATCACCCTGCTTCACCTGCGCCTCATCCTTTCGGGCCTGCCCATCGAAAACATCCTCGTCACCACCTTCACCAGTGCCGCCACGGCGGAACTCCGCGACCGCCTTCGCGAAAGACTCGCTCAAGCAATCCGCCTCTCGCAAAGAATCACTGCCGGCCTCCCTCTTGAGCCAGACGACGCCAAGACGGGCGAAATTCTCCTCGCCTACCCGAACCACCTCGCCCTGCTGCAAGCCGCTCTTTCCAACCTGGATCTGGCGCCCATCCATACCATTCACGGCCTGGCCTCTCGCATCCTCGCAGAAAACGCAGCCACCCTCGGCCTCGATCCGGATACCACCCTCGTCACCGATACCGATGACCTCATTGAGGAGATCCTGGATGATCTCTTCATTCAAAACCCGGAGCTTTTTCTCGATCTTGATCGCCACAGCAAAGACTTGCGAACCCTCGTACACCTCGTCAAAGCTCATCCAGATCTCACCCTCCAACCCGACACCTTCGCCTCTCCAGAAGCTCTGGAAAGCCTGACCCAAGAGTACCTTGCCTTGTGCTCCGGTATCCTTCCCGATCAAATGGCGGCCGGGATCAGAAACGCGAATACTCGAAAAGCAGTCGTCGACCGTCTCACCAAAATCCGGAACGGCACCCATGTCAGCCTGGCCAAACTTTCCGCCACACAAAGAGAAGCCCTCTCCCCGGAGCTCACCGCTCTTTGGGAAAGCCTCGACGCCGCCTATGCACCCCTCACGGCCGCGGCACTGGCCCCGCTTATTCTCGTGGCCCGCGAACTTCCAAAACGCCTGAGCGCCCGCAAGCGCGAATTCGGCCTGCGAAGCTTCGACGACCTCATGCGCAGCGTTCGCGACGCCCTGGACGATCCCTTGCGTGGCACCGCCCTGGCCGCCTCCCTCCGCCTGCGTTACGACGCCGTTTTAATCGACGAATTTCAGGACACCGACGCCATCCAATCCGAAGTTTTTTCCCGCGTCTTCTCAGACCCGCTCTGGCTCCAAACCCATCCCTTCCTGCTGATCGGCGATCCCAAACAGAGCATCTACCAATTCCGCGGCGCCGACCTGGCAAGCTACCAAGCCTTGGTCGCCAGAGCCGACCTCTACACCATGGACACCAACCACCGCTCTGACGGTGGCCTCGTCGAAGCCGTAAACGCCCTTTACACAAGCGCCGGCAATGACTCCCCAGAAGGAGTTTACGACCTTTTTCCCGGACCCGGCCGCAAGATCCCGTACGTCAAAGTCAAGGCCGCCCACCAAACACGGTCCTTAATCCACCCGGGGGGAAACGTCCCCTCCACTCAACCCTGCCTGACTCTGGATACCCTTTCGGGAACGGAACTTCCTAAGGGCATGGTTATCCAACAGCTCGCATTCAACTGCGCCCAGAAAATCGCGGCTCAACTCTCCCTGCCGCCTGCGCGCCGCTTGCTGGTTCCCTCGAAATTCGGTCCCAGACCCCTCGCGGCGGCCGACTACGCGGTCCTCGCACACACTCGGGTGCAGCTTCAATCCGTGCAGCACGAGCTGCGCAAACTCGGCATTCCAAGCGTGTTCAAAAGCGGGCTTTCAATTTTTGCCACACACGAGGCCCGGGAAATCCTCCTCCTGCTCCAGGCGCTCAGCCCCGGGAACGTCTCCCAAAGCACTGCCTTTGCAGCCCTTGCGACGTCCCTTCTGGGGCTGACATCGGACGACCTCCACGCCCTCAAAACCGGAGACTCGGGCGACCGTTTGGCGGGCTACCTGCAACTCTTCCAAAAATGGAGCGATCAACTTGGCTGGCAAGGCCCCCTCCGGCTCCTCGAAACCATTCTCAACCATCCCGTTTCCGGGGAAACCCCGCGCCGCAGGCTCCTTTTGGAAACCAATGATGGAGAACGCAAAATCACCAACTGGCTTCATCTGGCCGAACTCCTCCAGCAAACCTGGGCCTGTCGACACCTCCGCGATGCCGACGCCCTGGCCACCTGGCTCGAACGCAAACTCGTTGGAGAAGACGACGAGGACGACGAGGACAGCGAATCCGAACAATGTGTTCGACTTGAAACACAGGAGGACGCCGTCCATCTCGTCACTATCCACGCCGCTAAAGGCCTCGAGTACGGCATCGTTTTCTGCCCCTTTTTGTGGGCCCTTAAAAGCCGCCAAAGGTTTAACCTCGGAAAAATATTCTTCAACGGCAGCACCCTCGATCTTGGCTCCCCAGACCAATCCACAATCCGCGACGCCGAATGGAAGGGCCGCGAAGAAGAACAAGCCCGCTTGCTTTACGTCGCCATCACCCGGGCCAAACACCAGCTCCACATCGGGTTCGCCGCAACAAAGGAATCCCAGAGTCATGCCAACGCCTCGGCCCGCTCCTGGATCAGCCGCCTTCTGTTGGGCCAAATCCTGAGCGAGGAAGAACGCCGGCAAGAAAACTTCTCCGCAAGCCAGGGCAGACTGCTCACCGAACTCAAAAACTCAACCTGGCCCCAGCACCTCTGGAGCCCCCCTGCAACGCCAACGCCAACCGCCTCCAACCCAGGCACGCCCGCACCCCAAACTCAGGAGCTCCGCGCGCCGATCCTCGAACACGTCCCCGCCCTGGCGCCCCCCAGAGAAAAACTTCGCCTCAAGCTCAGCTTCACCCTCCTTCACAAACAAGGGAAAGAAACCGACGGCGAACGGGAAACTCTCCATTACGCCTCGGGCGGTTCTGACGAACCCAACGCCCCGGAACCGCTCTCCAAGCCGGACGAGCTTTTCCCCGTAAATAATCTCTTCTCCAAAATCGTGCTCGCACAGCCTCGCCTCAAAGGCAAGGCCCTCGGCGTCATCGTCCATTCCCTGCTCGAAAACGCAATGGCCCATCCCGACATCGCCAGCGACCCAAAAGCCGCTTTGCTCAAAAATATTCCAACCGATCTGGACCCCGATTCTGCCCGGGACTTACTCGACGCTCTCCTCATTGTATTAAACCACCCCATGCCGCTCTCGGAGGGCTCCGCACCTTGCTGCCTCAAAGACATCACACAAAAGGCCTCCGAACTACAATTCCTACTCCCTTTTGAAGCCCAAGAACTCCCCATCCGCCAACTTCAGCGCGCCCTTTCCAGACCCGACCTCGCCCCGGAAACCCCCTGGAACCTCTGGGTGGACCGCTTCTCCGCTCACAAACAAATCCCCGTTCATTTCTTGGAGGGTGTCATCGACCTCATCTTTCTCCACGAGGGAAAATGGTACGTCCTCGACTACAAAACAAATGGCGGCTGCGGAAACGGTTCACAGCTCGACCTCGAAAAAATCATGCTCCGCGAGGACTACGTTCTCCAGAGCTACCTCTACACTCTCGCCTGGCACCGCCGCCTCCAAGCAAGCCTCGGCTCCGAGTACGATTACGACCGGGACTTCGGAGGCATCGCCTACCTTTTCCTGCGCGCCCTGCCCGCAAACCCCACCCCCGGGGACAGCCGCGGCCTCTGGCTTCACAAGGTCGACGGCGCGCAGCTCTCCCATCTGGAGCAATTAATTGCAACACCCTCTTTAGCAACCGTCTAAACTAGAGCCTGCACAGCCCAAAAAACTTCCTCATGTCTCCCGTAACCGCCGCAGCTCCCTTCCTCGCCCTCGCCCGCGCAACCCTCGGCCGCTCCGCCCACGACACAGAATCCGCCTGCAAAGTCCTCGCAGAACTCCTCCAAGCCCAAGCCCAGGGCAAGGCATCGCTCATTCTTGCAGACGAACCCCTCGCCCACTTACGCCAATCCGGCCATGCGCGTCTGGCTCACGAGGACGCAGAGCCAGCCACCGCGGTGATGGTGATCGACGGATCCAAGGTCATGCTCACGCGCACTCACGCGCTGCAGCAGTCCATCCGCGCAACCGTGTCCGGCCTCCTCTCGAAGGCACAACCCAGTTACGCCGATGCCGAAGCAGGAATACTCGCTGCCTTCGGCCCGGAAGGCGACGGCCGCGACCAAGGCCAGCGCGACGCCGTGCGCGGCTTGCTCAAAAGTCCCCTTGCCATTCTCACGGGCGGCCCGGGTACCGGTAAGACCACGACCGCTGCGACCTTTCTCGCCCTCAGCTTTGCCCTCGACCACGCGCTCGACCCCGAGGACGTCATCCTCGCCGCCCCGACGGGTAAAGCCGCCAAACGCCTCGAGCAGGCGATTCACGATGCCGCCCTGCCCGCAGGACGCCTTGGAAAATCCGGACTGCCTTGCGAAAAACTCCTGCGCCTAGGCGCCAAGACCCTGCACAAAACTCTCGCGTGGACCCCAAAAACACCCGAGCAGGGAGGGCCGTTTAAACACGGGAAAAATGCACCCCTCTCAGCCCGCATTGTCCTGATCGATGAGGCCTCCATGATTGACCTCTCTCTCTTTCTCCATCTCTTGGAAGCGCTTCCCACGGGCGCACAACTCGTCATCTTGGGAGACGAAGACCAACTCGAAAGCGTCGAAATCGGCGGCTCTCTTGCAGAGCTCATCAAGAGCCATCCGGCGGCCGTCTTCAGACTCAGTCACTGCTTCCGCTCAGAATCCCTCGACATTCTCGAGCTTGCGCAAGCCTTTAAACCAGGCGCCACCCAGCGGCCGCTCTGGTCAGAACTCCAAAGCTTGCTCCAGCGCCCAAGCCTCGCCTTCACAACCCTCTCCCCCTTTTCCCAGGTACTGCCCGCAGAGGCCGCCGCACAACTGCAGGCCGACTGGGAGCCCTTTCGGCGGGCAACCGCAACGATCGACCTGGACAACCCGGAATCTCAACGACTGGCTTTTAAAGCCCTGAACGCGTTTCAAGTGCTTTGTGCACAAAATGAAGGGCCAGGCGGTGTCCATGAAATCAACAGTCTTGCCGCAGGCACGGGCGCCCCACTCTCCCACGGCACCCCCGTCATGGTCACCCGCAATGAGCGGCAACTCGACCTGGCAAACGGAGACATCGGCATCGTCGTGCAGCGCAACGCCTCGGACATTGCCCGGGTCGTCTTTCCCCACCGCGATCCCCTCCCTCTTGCCCAACTTCCTGCGCACGAACCCGCCTGGGCTTTCACCATCCACAAAAGCCAGGGGAGCGAGTTCCTGCGCTGCACCATCTTCTTGCCTCCCGACACCCAGTCAGCACTCCTGAC
>QQND01000090.1 GCA_003402745.1 Verrucomicrobiota bacterium | reverse complement strand
GAACAGAAGATCAGCCTGGGCGTGCGTCAGCTCGAGCCGAATCCTTGGGAAGAAATCGAACACCGCTATCCGATTGGCAAGCAGGTGAAGGGGACGGTCCGCAACATGACGGCCTACGGGGCGTTTGTGGAGCTGGAAGAAGGGATTGACGGGATGATCCACGTGTCCGACATGAGCTGGACGCGCAAGGTGAACCATCCTTCCGAAGTGCTCAAGAAGGGCGACGAGATCGAAGCGGTGGTCATCGACATCGACAAGAACAGCCAGCGCATCAGCCTTGGCGTGAAGCAGCTTGAAGATGATCCCTGGAAGACGATCGAGACGCGCTACAAGATCGGTGATTTGGTGAAGGGCAAGATCAGCAAGATCGCCAGCTTCGGCGCCTTTGTGGAGCTGGACGGCGACATTGATGGTCTGGTGCACATTTCCCAGATCAGCGAAGACCGCGTGGACAAGGTGAAGGACCATCTGAAAGTCGGGCAGGACATCGAAGCCCGGGTCATCAAGGTGGACAAAACCGAACGCCGGATCGGCTTGTCGATCAAGGCGGCCGCGTACGACGAGGAAGAAATCAAGCGGGAAGCCGCTGCGTTCGACTCGTTGCGTCCGGGTGAAGACATGGTGGGTCTGGAGCAGGCGTTCGCGGCTGCCGAAGAATACCGTCCAGGCGAAAGCAAGAAGCGTTAGTCTGTTTCTTTTGTGAAGTTCAGGCGCAGGCTGTGAAGTCTGTGCTGTAAGAATGGCCGGCGAGGGGTTATACTCTTCGTCGGCTCTTTCTTTTTTAGGGCCTCTTTTTCTTGGTTCGTTTATTAGTCAGACATCAAATCTATTTATGGAAAAACCTCAAGTGACTGCATACGTGAAGACAATGTGTGGATGGAGCAACGGCGTGCGCGCTGTGCTGGCCAAGTACGAGCTTCCCTACACGGAAAAGGACATCATCAAAAACCCGGCGTTTCGGTTTGAAATGGAGCAGCGCAGCGGACAGCAGTTGAGTCCCTGTGTGGAGATTAACGGGGTGATGTTGGCCGACATTTCTGGTGAGGAAGTGGAGCGGTACATGCTCGAGAACAGTCTGGTGCAGCTGAATCATGCGGATGCCGGGGTGCCCTTGAACGCGCCTTGTTCGGACGCTCAGCACGCGGCCATGGCGCGGGGCGAGGTGGTACCCGTACGTTAGTCTTTGAATGCAGCCCCCGCGGCCCGTGCGGCGGGGGGATTGCTTGCGATTCAGAGTATGAGGGGAGGGGGCTTCCCCTTGTTCCTCCTGTTTATGGTGTCTGCTTCTAAATCAGGAGCGGGACTGGAGGACCTGTCGGTTTAAACTGGATGGGGAATGTATTTTTTTGGTTTGGTTTTTTGGGATCGGAGCGGTGGAGTATTGGTGGAGGTTAGAATGTCTCAGGAACGTTATTTTTTGTATCTGCACGGCATACAGCGGGGGCCTTACACAGTGAGTCAGGTGGGACATATGGTGAACAGTGGGATTGTCCATAGTGAAGCGATGTTCTGGTGTGAGGGGTTGGAGCAGTGGCAGCCTGTGACGCAGCTGATTGTGCCGAAGGAGGAAAAGAAGCGTCGGCGGATTCATTTTGGGGCCGGAACACTCGCGGTCTGTGGCGCGGGGTTGGTGGTGTTTTGGATGTTCTTACCGACGTTGCGCGAGGGCTGGCGGGAGCAGCATCAAGTGCAGAAAGACGCGTTTTCCGCGTACTGGCGTGCGCGCGGGGTGCTGCGGGAGAGCCTTGGGTGGTTTTCGGGTGCGCACTTTCGAAGTTTTGAGTCGTCCGCGGTACGTTTGGACGGCATGGATGGGGCGTTTGTGGAATTAGAGGCGCGGGTCGCCCCTCTTTTTGGAACGACGCACACCACGCGTTGGATGGTGGCGTTGAGGTATGACAACCGGCTGCGGATGTGGGTGGCGGCGGATTCCTCGTCGCCCCCTGAGTCCTTCAATCCTGCGGCTGCGCCCCTTCCTCCAGTGCCGGCTGAAACTGAGTAAGGACCCGGGCCCGGGGGGTGAGAGAGGCTTTTGCGGGTTGGGAAGCCTGTTTTGCGGGGCTGAGGACATTAGCGACAATTCGCTCTGTTCAGGTGCAAACAGGTAGGATTAATTAGTGTCTCGTATGAAGCAAAGACTGGACGTCCTTCTTGTGGAGCGGGGTCTTATGGAAAGTCGGGAGCGTGCCCAGCGTGCCATTATGGCGGGTCTTGTGTCCGTGGGAGGACACCGTGTGGACAAAGCGGGGTGTCGGATTGCGCTGGATTCGCTGGTCGAGTTGCAGGCGGTGGAGCGGTATGTGGGCCGGGGTGGATTTAAGATGGAGGGGGCTTTGCAAGGGTTTGGGATTTTGCCGGAGGGGTGGACGTGTCTGGACGTGGGGGCCTCCACGGGGGGGTTTACGGACTGCCTGCTGCAGCACGGTGCGGCGAAAGTGTACGCCTTGGACGTGGGCCACTCGCAGTTGGACTGGAAGATTCGGAGTGACGCCCGTGTGGTGGCGCTGGAGAAAGTGAACTGCCGGTATTTGAGCGCCAGGGAGGTGCCGGAGTTGGTGGATTTGCTGGTGGCGGATGTTTCTTTTATTTCGCTGACGTTGATTTTAGGGCCGGCACTGGAGCGGGTTCGGGTGGGGGGGATGGCTGTGGTTTTGATCAAGCCGCAGTTTGAGTTACGGCGGGAGGAGGTGGGGAGGGGAGGCGTGGTGAAGGAGGCTGCTTTACACGCTCGGGCAGTGGAGCGTGTGCAGAATTGGGTGGCGGGGCATGCGGGGGTGGTTTGGAAGGGTGTAATAGAGTCCCCAATTCGCGGAGGGGATGGTAATGTGGAGTACCTCGCATGGATTGGAAAACCGTAGGAATCATCGCAAACGGCGCCAAGGTAGGTGCATCCGGGCTACTGCGCACGGTGGTTGTGGCACTTCGCGGCCTTGGGCGGGAGGTGATTTATGACCGTGCGACGGGCAGTTTGCTGGGGGAGAGCGTGGATTTGACGGTCAAAAACGTATTCCGGCGCTGTGGACTGCTGGTGGTCTTGGGGGGGGACGGCACCCTGCTGCAGGCGGTGCATGAGGGGTCTTTTCCCGCGCCCCACGTGTTGGGAATCAACTTTGGGACGCTGGGTTTTTTAACGGGCGCGGGGCCTGATGATTTTGCGCAGGTACTGGAGGAGGTGCTGGAGGGAAAGGCGATCATCAGCGAGCGGAGTTTGCTTTCGGTGGAGGTGTTGCGCGACAGGGTGCCGTTTTGGAGCGGACGGGCGCTCAATGAGGTGGTGGTTTCGCGAGGGGAGCGCTCTCGGGTGATCCGGTTGGAGGTAGAGATAGACGGGGTGATGCTCACTGAGTACAACGCTGACGGGTTGATTGTGGCGACGCCCACGGGCTCTACCGCTTATTCCCTGAGTGCTGGAGGGCCGGTGCTTGCCCCGGATTCTGGTGTTTTTGTGGTGACGCCGATCTGCCCACATGTGCTGACGAACCGGAGTGTCATCGTCAATGAACGTTCCAGCATAACGGTGCGACCGTCAGCAGACCAGGCTGGGGTGTGTTTGACTTTGGACGGGCGTGATCCGTTGTCTTTGGAGCCCGGGGATTTGACGAGGATCCGGCGTTCTCGGCAGGCGCTGCGGTTGGTGTTTCCTTCCGGCCTCCCGTTTTTTGAAGTGCTGCGTCAGAAGTTAAAGTGGAGCGGGAAGGTGGTGTGAGGGTGGCAGAGGGCAGGGAGGGAGCGGGTGGAGTTTTAAATTAGACGCAACGCGGATGTTGAGTTTTTAGGAAGAACGGTGAAGCTAATGAACCACTCTTATATGAATGAACGAATTCTGTGTGCTCTGGCAGGGGCCATGACGCTGGCGGGCGCAGCCACTTCCAGCGCGGTTCCGGCGAAGACGATTGCGGTTAATCAATTTCCGAAGGAAGCTCAACTGGTGGAGCGCGTTTTGGTGCCTGTGCCCAGCGAGGTGTTTTCGGTTTTGGACAAGCTTGGCAAACCGAACTGGCCCGATGTGTTGCGTCCCCAGAAGGGGTTGGCCACGCCGGCTGGGGGTAAGGAGCAGATTTCGTTGATGCTGGGGGTGGTGATCGCAGAGGGATTTATTGCGGTGGAGGCGGAAAACGGGGAGGAAGTCAAAAACATCGGCAACAGTGTGCGTTCTCTGGCCAAGGCGATTGGCGTGGAGAAAGCGGTGAGCCGCCGCGCAAATTCTATCGTGGAGTATGCGGAAAAAAAGCGTTGGGCGGAGGTGCGCAAGGAGCTGGATTTGGCGCTGACGGATGTACGGCAGGCGATGATGGAGCTTAACAGTGAATCGCTGGCACAGCTTGTGAGTTTGGGGGGGTGGCTGCGGGGCACGGAGGCGCTTTCAACCGTTGTGGGCAAGAGTTTCTCAAAAGACGGCGCTGAATTGCTGCATCAGCCGGTGTTGGTGGAACACTTCCATGTGCAGCTGCAGTCGCTCCCTGAAAAGGCTCGCAAGGAAGCAGTGATTTCGAAGATTTTGAGCGGGCTTCATTCCATTCGGCCGCTGATGGGGGCTTCGGATGGGGCGAGTATTTCCGAGAAGGACGTGCGTGAGATTGGAAAAATCTGCGCGGAGCTTGTGTCCACGGTGAACGCAAAGACGAAGTAAATGAAACGGGGCTTTTTTGTGAAAAGAACATTTCTCGCGACTTTTGCTGCACTCAGTCTTCTTTCGGGCCCCGGGACCGCCCGTGGGACGATAGACGACGCACTTTCCTTCGCCCTTGAGGCGGCGCAGGGAGCGGTGAAGGAGGGCTTTACGGTCCGAGAAGAATACTGGGGAGGGGACCTCCCCTCCGGCCAACCCAAGCCTATCGCCCACCAGCTCTTCAAGGGGAACGAATACTGGTTCTGGATGGGGACGGACTGCAAGGGAGCGAAGATTTCGGTGCATGTGTACGACAGCGCTGGGAAGCTGGCGGAGGACGAGTTTTGGCAGAAGGGACAGAAGGCGGCGGCCAAGATTCGCCCGAAGCGCACTGGAACTTACTATTTGTTGGTGGAGATCGAGAAATCCCCGGACGAGCGGACGGTATGGTCGCTGGCTTACGGATTCCGGTAATTATTTTTATTTTGCCAACCGGCTTCCTTCCGTGATCTCCGGCTTCGAAAATCCAGTGCATGACTGAAGTTGAAACGCTGCAGTTCGAAAGCGGGCGGAGTTTGCAGGCGCTCTATGGAAACGATTTGGAGCACTTGAAGCTTCTGGAGCGGGAGCTCTCCGTACGCCTGACGACTCGGGAGGGGTGGCTGCGGGTGGAGGGTTCGGCAGAGCAGGTCCTCAAGGTGCGGCGTTTGTTTCAACAGTTGGAACGGGCTCGGGGTAATGGCGTGCCGATTCGGAGGCAGGAGTTTCAGTACGCGTTGCGTTCCCTGCAGCAACCGGCGGTGGCGGGGCTCGACCAGCTCAGCGCCACGCGACTCACGGTTTCCTCCAAGCGCGCGCCGGTGACGCCGAAAACAGACAATCAGCGTGCTTATGTGCAGGCGATTGATAGCCACGATGTGGTTTTTGGAGTGGGCCCTGCCGGGACGGGGAAGACGTACCTTGCGATGGCGATGGCCATAGCTGCTCTGAAAAAGGACCTGGTTTCCAAGATCATTTTGACGCGACCTGCGGTGGAGGCCGGGGAGGCGCTGGGGTTTTTGCCGGGGGATTTGAAGGAAAAGATCATGCCCTACCTGCGCCCGCTTTACGACGCGCTCGAGGATATGCTTGAGCCGGAGGAACTGGCCCGGTGTATGGAGCGGAATGTCATTGAAATTGCTCCGCTGGCCTACATGCGGGGGCGGACGCTTGGGCGCTCCTTCATCGTGCTGGACGAGGCGCAGAATACGACCACGGAGCAAATGTTCATGTTTTTGACCCGACTGGGTTTGGACTCGAAGTGCGTCATTACGGGAGACCACACGCAGGTGGACTTGCCGAGCAACAGGCGCTCGGGTTTGGTGGAGGCCTTACGGGCGCTGCGCGGGGTAGATGGGATCGGATTTTGTGAGTTTAACGACCAAGATGTGGTGCGGCACGAACTGGTGGCCTCCATTGTGCGGGCCTACAGGAACCACCGGGGGGCAGGGGAACCCCGTCCCCCCCGCTGAGAGGCGGGGCGCCGAACGGATTCGACATGCATTCATTTTTCACCAGACAACGCTTGATTCGCCGCGGACTGGCTTCGGCCAAGTGGCGCCGGCGCATCAACCGGAGTGAATGGTTTGAGTCTTTGCTATACGGGCAGTCGACGCGTGTGGCGTTGGTGGTGATCATGGGGGTGGCCTTGGTCCAGATGGTTTCGGGCTCTGCCCCTGCGGGCGGGTCCGCGGAGCGCTGGATGGTGGAGGTACTGGTTTACATTTTGGCGGTGGCGCTGATTTGGATGAACCATCCGCGACTTTGGGCGGACAATTCGCGGCTGCTTTTGATGCTGGGAACGCTGGTGGTGCACGTCGGCGTGCTGCGGTGGGTGAGCAACGAGGCGGTCGAGGCGGTCACTCCCTCGGGGGCCGGTTGGAGCGCCATGGACCGCAGACAACTGTGGGAGTTGAGCATTCCTTTTACGCTGGGGCCGATGCTCATTTCGGTGCTTTTGGGCCAGCGGCTCGGGATCGTGCTTTCGATTTTTGGCAGTCTGTTTGGAGCGATGATCAACGGGGGGCTCAACGCCCGGTTTTTGGTGGTCAGCTTGCTTACGGGGTTTGTCGCCGCTCTGATGACTCGGGATGTGCGTCGGCGCACTGACCTGCTCAAGGCGGGACTTTTGGTGGGATGCACGGCGTTATCGTTAGACCTGCTCATGGGGCAGGTCGGCCCGGTTTTGTGGAGTAATCCTTCTCTGGTCCGCTGGAATATAGTGGCGTGGCAGGGTGCGGCAGCGCTGGCAAGCGGGGTGGGGGTGGCCCTGCTGATTTCCGGAATCCTGCCGCTTCTGGAGGTGATGTTTCGGATCACAACCTCCATTACCTGGCTTGAGTTGGCCGATTTGAATCATCCCCTGCTCAAACGGATGACGCTGGAAGCGCCGGGAACTTATCACCACAGCCTGATGGTTGCCCAACTCGCGGAGGCGGCAGCAGAGTCCATCGGCGCCAACGCCGCCATGGCCCGAGTGTGTTCCTATTTTCACGACATCGGCAAGCTGGTCAAACCCGAGTATTTTATCGAAAACGCCCGTTTCGGCCGCAATGCCCATGCTGACCTAGCCCCTACGATGAGCGCGCTCGTGATCATTGCCCACGTCAAGGAAGGGGTGGATCTTGCCCTCAAACACCACCTTAACAGGGAGATTATTGACGTCATCCAGCAGCACCATGGGACTTCGACGGTTTATTATTTTTATCGCCGTGCCTTGGAGCAGCAGGAGGAAGCCCGGAAGGTCTTAGCTGCGGTGGCTGAGGACGAGGAACCGCCTGAGGTGCGTGAGGAATCCTTCCGCTACCACGGCCCCAAGCCCCAGTCCCGGGAGTGCGCGATCGTCAGTTTGGCGGATGGGGTGGAAAGCGCTTCCCGCTGTCTGGAGAAAGTCACGCCGCACAAGGTGGACCAGTTGGTTGAGGAGATATTGCAAAAGCGGCTTTTGGATGGGGAACTCAAGGAGTGCGACCTGCGCATGAGCGAACTGGCGGAGGTGGCCGAAAGTTTCAAGCGAACGCTGCGTAGTATGATGCATTCCCGCATTGCATACCCGAAATCTCCTTCCAAGCGCGACTCCAACTCCGTAAGCCGCCAGCTCGCGCCTGAAGGCGGCCCCGAAGCGCGCAGACCCTGGGCTCCCTCATCCGGCGCCCAGGAGCAAAGCCCGCAAAAACGTCTGTCATGAGTGCTCCGGAATTTAACCGGCTACCGCAAATCGTTCTCTTGAACCGGCAGCGCTCCGTTCAGGTGGATTTGAAGGCGCTTGAGAAATTTGCGCTCCTCGTGCTCCCGGCTTGCGTGCGGGAGTCGGGGGACGGTCTAGGCCTGTACGCGCTGTCTGCTCTGGAGGAGGTGGTGATCACGCTGGTGAGCGACCGCCGGATTGAACAAATTCACCGGCAGTTCATGAACATCCCGGGAGCGACGGATGTGATCACCTTTGAGCATGGGGAAATTGTCATCAGCGCGCAGACGGCCGAACGATGTGCGCTGGAGTTCGGGCACAGTGTGGCGGCAGAAACCGGACTTTACTTGGTGCACGGCCTCCTGCATTTGAACGGATTTCTGGATGAAACGGAGCCTCAGCGCTCTCGGATGCACGCGGTTCAGGACAGGATTTGGCGCGCGGCTTTACCTTTGTAAGGGCAGGTGGGAGGCGGCTCACCCTGTGGACAGAGCAAAACAGAGGGATCGGGGAAACTGGGGGGTGGCGGATTTTTGCTGGCCCGCTTTCCTCCCCCCGCTTTTTCCGGGGGGTTAGCGGAGGGGTTAGTAGAGGCGGGCGGGCTGGCCGGTGCTTTCGAGCACGGAGTTCCAAAGTTCGCCTTGGGGATCTACCTTCCGGCGGCCATGGGTGACCATGTCTAGGGGAAGGTGGACGAACGCTCCGTGCCAGCGGCCCACAAGCATGCTGGTTTTTCCCGCCATGGCCGCGTGGACGGCGTGTTGCGCCAACTGGGAGCAGTACACGTTATCCTGGGCGTTGGCTGGGACGCTGCGGATCAGATAACTGGGGTCGATGTACTTAACACTGGTGGAGACGCGCCTTTCCTTGAAAGACGCGGTGATGCGGTCCCTCAGGAATGCTCCGATATCTCCGTAAACTACGTTGCCGCTGGCGTCCTTTGCCTCCGCTGGGGGCAGCAAGTGCTGGCCGGCGCCTTCGGAAACCACCACGACGGCGCTGCGGCGTTTGGCCACACGGTAGTGGAGCGCTTCGAGGAGCCCGCCGGAGCCTTCCAGCTCAAAGTTCACCTCGGGGATAAGAACGAAGTCGACGTTACTTCCGGCCAGAGCCGCGTAACAGGCGATGAATCCCGAGTCGCGGCCCATCAATTTGAGCACCCCAATGCCGTTGAGCGAGCCGGTGGATTCGACGTAGGTGGAGCGTACCGCCTGAACGGCCATGGCAAAGGCGGTCTCGAACCCGAAACTTTTGTCCAGGTACATGATGTCGTTGTCGATGGTCTTGGGAATGCCAACGACCGCCTTTTTGAGGCCGCGTTTGCTGCATTCCGCAGCGATCGCCGAGGCGCCCCGGAGGGTGCCGTCTCCGCCGACGACGAAAAAGATGTCTACTTTCATTTCTTCCAGGAGGTCCACCATTTCACCGATATCCTGGTGGCCTCGGGAATTGCCCAAGATGGAGCCGCCGAAGTTGTGGATCTGGGCTACGGATTCGGGGCGCAGCACCATGGGGGTGAACCCGTGGCGTGCGATGAGGCCTTGATAGCCGTAGCGAAACCCGAACACACGGGAGATGCCGTAGCGGTTGTGACACTGAGTGACGATACCGCGGATGATATCGTTCAGCCCGGGGCAGAGTCCGCCGCAGGTGACGATGGCGGCGGTGGTTTTGGTGGGGTCGAAGAAGAGGTTTTCGCGGGGTCCTGCCAGTTCGAAACTCACCCCGCTGGCCTGCACCCCGACGTCGTTTCGGAGATGGTCGTAGAGAACCCGCTCAGAATCGGATCGGAAAGTGACTTCGAAGGAGGAGTGGGTCAGGGGGGAAACGAAGCGGCAGGCTCCGAGTTGATGAATGTTCGTTTCCATGATTAGGGATAGATAAACCTCCAGCGAGTGGTCTTTAGACAAGGCAAAAGCGACGAAGCCAAATGAAAAATGGAGTTGCAGAGCGGTTCTGGGGGGGTTCTGGGGGGGTTCTGGGGGGGTTCTGGGGGGGTTCTGGGGGGGGGCGGGCCGGAGGCTAGCCCTTTTTTTTGCCTGAGGGGGGGGGGGAGGGTCTCAGGTTGAGGCGCCGTTCGG
>QQND01000089.1 GCA_003402745.1 Verrucomicrobiota bacterium | reverse complement strand
TGTCGTCTTCGAGACGTTTTACACCATGAAGTCTGACGACCTTTTGAAATACGGAACGTTGTTTGCCGACCTGATCCGAAGCAGGAAGGCCAGGCCCGTGCTTTATGAAAGCCCAATTGCGCAGGCTGCTGTTTACCCCGATGTTTTTAAAAAATTCCACGCCGACAATGTGGCGTTGGCCAGTGCCGTGAAGGTTCCCCTTGCACCCAGCGTCCACGCCTGGATGCAAATCCTGGGACAGCATCCAACGGCGGAGCAATTTGGGACTGTCTATGCCGATTATATTCATGCAGCACCCAAGGGAGCTTACATGACGGCATGCAGCATTTACTCGGCTCTCACTGGATTTAGTCCAGTAGGTCTGGCTCACCCCAATCTGTCTGACGCGGATGCCGTCGTTCTTCAGCAAGCAGCCTGGAAAGCATTTCAGGAGTCCAATCCCAACCCGACGCAGTGACCATTGGCCCGTATGATCTCAGCAGAAAATCACATATCAACCTGTCGATCGGTGAACTGCATTGAACCCTGCTATCGGCTTCCTCAAACTCACGTCGCCATGAATCGAATCCTGACTGTCAGCCTTCTCCTCTGTGCCCAATTAATCTCGGTGGTTCCCGTCAAGGCAATCGAAGTCGAAGCCGTTGGCGCACGCCATTCGGTCGCCGTCGAAAACGCCTGCGCATGGCCGAGCCTCACGCTCATGCGCGATGGCACTGTTGTTGCGATTCTGCACAACAAGCCAGCGCACGCAACGATGGAGGCGGATGTGGAATGCTGGGCAAGTAGTGATGGATTGAATTGGGAGAAACGCAGCACCGTCACCCAACATGAGCCGCAGACGACCCGCATGAACCACGCAGCGGGTTTGGCGAACAACGGCGATTTCCTTGTGTTATGTTCCGGTTGGAGCGATGTGAAGCAGCCCGAGCGGCAAAAGCAGAGCGCCTTCCGCGACGCCGTGCTGCGCCCCTGGGTGCTGCGTTCCAGTGATGGGGGCCGCACCTGGACGAAGCGCGACTTCTTTCCCGCCACTGACGATGGCTGGACCGAGCATATTCCCTTTGGTGACATTTGGAGGGGCTCGGACGGCGCACTTCACACCTCGTGCTACCAGGGCGAATTCAGCGAGCCTGCGACTTCGCATGAGACAAAAAACTGGCGGTCCTGGCATTTTCGAAGTGATGATGATGGCAAGACTTGGCAGCGCATTTCATTAATCGGTCCAAGGCACAACGAGACGGACATTTTTCCGCTCGGCGGCAAAGCCTGGCTCGCTGCCGCGCGCTTCAATCATTCGGCTGTGGATCTCGTTCGCAGCAATGACGACGGAGTGACTTGGCAGTCACCGCGCCGCGTGACGAGCATCGGCGATGGAAAGAATCATGGGGAGGTGAATGGCCACCTCAATCGCCTCAAGGATGGCCGCCTGCTCCTGAGCTACACTGTACGCACCGAGGGCAAGCAGGGCGTCTGCGCAAAGCTCAGCAACGACGAAGGCCACACGTGGACCGAGCCCGTGCGCATCGCGAACCACATCGGCTGGGCAAAAGGCGGGGGCGATGGCGGTTACCCGAGCAGCGTGCAACTCGCTAACGGGCGCATCGTCACCGCGTGGTACGCAAAGAAAACCGCCGAACACGACGGCTACCACATGGGTGCGACTGTATGGGAGGCACCGACTGCGGACAAGCTGCCCGCAATCGAACCCGCACAGCCTGCGGAATTCGCGCATGCGCGCATCACTGAAGCCTGGGCCGCCTATGCCGACCTTCTCACCTTTGGCAAAGGCCAGACGCTCGCGCTTCTCGATGATGGCTGCACCCTTTCAAAGCCCGAGTGGAAAGCCGTTGTGGACGGTGTCCCGAAGGTGCGCGTCGCCTACGATGCAGTGGATGGAGACGACGATCCCAAGCATGAAGGCAAAGGCTATCACGGCTCGACCATCGGCATTCCGTCTTCGCTCCATTTCGAAAACAAACGCGGTGTTGCTTTTAATAACCAGCTCGCCATCGTGCGCAGCCTGGAGTGTTGCCACGGCAAGGTCGCCGACAGCGCGTCGCTCGCCCGAGCCTTGCAATGGGTCATCGACCATCACACCGAGCATAACATCACCACCGTGAACGTCGCTCCGGTGGATGACCTAGAACACGCCGAACCCGTGCCCACCGAAATCGACGACAAGCTCGCGACACTCCGCAAACTCGGCATCTGGGTCAGCGCGCCCGCCGGCAATCATAGCTTCACGGGCGGCATCTCTTGGCCCGCATCGCAGCCGAACTGTTTTGCGATCGGTGCGGTGATCCCCGGCAAGGACACCGCTATTCTCGACCGCCACGCAAAGGTCGATCTGCTCGTCCCCGCGAGGGCCACGAGTTCATCGAATGCGATCGTGTGCGGCTCCGCGATGATCCTCCGCGAAGCAATCGAGATGAGTGGCTACGACTGGAAGTCTGACGGCAAGAACATCGCTGAAGCGATGCTGAAGATTTTTCAAACCACCGGCAAACCCGTGGACGATCCCGCCACTAAACGCAGCTACCGACGGCTCGATCTCATAGCGGCCCTGGAACTTGTAATGAAGAAGTAAGCGCCCACAGATACGGTTGATAGAGAGCATTCCAAAGTGTCTGTCCCTTGCGAGCCGCGAGGTCTGCTAGTAACCGCAAAAGTGGTTAGCGCTTTCCTTGCCTTTAAGCCCACGGCACCTTTCTCCAGAGCCACCTTGCCGCCTTTTGAGGATGCCAGCCGATTCCACCACCAACTTCTCCCATCCCATGTTTTCACGTTTTTTGACCCTTCCCGTTGAGGGCCTGAAGGGCTTGCAGATTTTACGGGAGCTTTTATAACCTTTGGCTTGATCGTTGTGCCCGAGAAACCACCGAATGATTGGTGCGATCTCAACCCTCAACAGCACAAAATGTTTACCACTCCCTATGAACGCCAAAAAATTCAACGTCGCCGTCATCGGTTATGGCTGGGCTGCCACGGCCCACATCGAAGCAATTAATGCGACCTCCGACGCCCAGGTCACTGCGGTGTGGAGTTCGCGCCCGCTAGACTCTGCTACGTTAAGCGCCAGACACGGTTCCCCGATCCAGGCTTACTCGGACCTGCCGGCGATGCTCCTGGACCCGGACATCGACGTGGTGGATATCACGAGCTATCCCAACCAGCACGCCGCGCAATTCGTCGCCGCGGCGCGGGCGGGAAAGCATATCATTGTGGAAAAGCCGCTGGCCATTGAATGGAGTGAAATTCTCGAAATGAAACGCGCCGCTGAAGAGGCGGGAACGAAGGTGTGCGTTTGCTTTGAATGCCGTTATTCCTCGCAGTTTCTCGCCACGAAGGCCGTGATCGACCAGGGGCTTTTGGGCAGCTTGCACTACGGTGAGGTGGATTATTACCACGGCATCGGCCCCTGGTACGGGCAATACCGGTGGAACACGAAACGGGAATTGGGAGGCAGCGCCCTGCTCACCGCAGGTTGCCACGCCCTGGACGCCCTGTTGCTCTGCATGAATTCGGAGGTTGAAGAAGTCACCTCCTACGCCACCCAAAGCACCAACCCAGTCTTTGCCGCCTACGAATATCAAACGAGCGCGACAACCCTATTGCGCTTCATCAATGGAGCTGTCGGGAAAAGCGCCGCTGTTGTCGACTGCATCCAGCCCTATTATTTCCACACACATCTCGTTGGAAGTGAAGGTTCTCTGCTTGACAACAAGTTTCATTCGCAACGCCTCGGAGGCCTCGACAAGGGAGCTTGGAGTCAACTTTCCATGAAGATGCTCGATAGCGGCGATGTCCATGACCACCCCTACCAAACCCAGTTCCACGCCTTCTTCCAAGCGCTCCGGGCCGGGCACGACATGCCTCTTACCAGTTTTCAGGATGCCTTCAAAACGCACCGCGTGATAGCGGCGGCGGACCGGTCTGCAGCGGAGCGCCGTGCAGTTAAAATCACGGAGATTCCAGTCAGCTAGCCCGCTCCTGCGCCGGGTCCTTGCAGACGCCAAGGCCGGCCGCGGCCACGAGAGGTACCGGCGTCCCGTCCCGAGGCGATCCGCTCCCCCTGTTTATCTGTAACCGGCGGGGTCTATTTCCACCCGACCGTAACCAACAGCGCGCAGCCCGCCCTCGATTTGAGCCGTCAAATCAGGAAGGCGCTCCATTTCGGCTGGGGCAATCTGAACCCTCGCGCTGGGCGATCCAGCGCCGTCCACGTCGTCGACTCCCGAGAGGTGGCGTACCCGGAAAATCGAAAAGCCAAGGCTCCTCACCCATTCCTCTCCGGATTCAACCATCGCCAGTGCGTTTCGCGTGACAGGCGTCCCATGTGGGATCCGGGAGGACAAACAGGGCTGGGCGGGAGCATCGGCGGTGGGAAGCCCCAACTCGCGCGAGGCGGCCCGGATCTCCTCCTTGCTCAAGCCGGCATCCCGAAGGGGAGCGACGACGCTGAATTCAACGGCCGCCTGGCGGCCCGGGCGAACCTGCTTCATATCGTCGGCATTTTCGCCGTAGGCCAGAGCTCGGAACATCCTGCGGGCAGCAAGTTCCTCCAGTTTTAAAAATAATTCCGCCTTGCAGAAATAACACCGGTTGAGTGGGTTTTGCGCATAGTCCGGATTTTCCAATTCAGCGGTGGGAACAACCTCCACTGGGGCGTCCAGAGAAAGGGCGAGGTCGAGAGCCGCCGCCAAGGCCTTGCGTGGAAGGCTTGCGCTATCAGCAATGACCCCCAGCATTCCCTCCCGCCCCAGGGTGCGGCGCGCTTCAGCCAGAAGGTAGGCACTATCAACCCCGCCGGAATAGGCAATGAGCACGGGGGCATGAGCTTTCAAGGAGTCGCGTAGAAGCTGTTGTTTTAGGCGGAGTGTTTCCATGGAGAGCTTTCAGTTTTAGAGCAAAATCCGCCGGAACAACTCGTCCAGAGGAAGGCTCAAGCCGAGGTAAAAATCGCCAAAATCTGCGTACTTTGCGCTCACTGCGTCAAAGCGCATTTTATAGACGATTTCCTTAATGTAGTAGGTGTCATGAGCCAAAAGAGTGACCCCCCACTCTGCGTCATCCAAGCCGGTGCTTCCGGTAATTAATTGGAGAACCTTTCCGTGATATTGCCGCCCGATTCTGCCATGGCCTGCCATCAGGTTTTTTCGCACCTCGAGACTGAGGTCGTACCAGTTTTGATCGACCTGGCGACGTTTGCTCATCGGATAAAAACAGAATACCTCCCAGTTGGGCAGCTTGGGGTAGAGTTTGTCCTTGGCGTACTTGAGCATTCGCAGGCGGAATTCGACCATCGACTGCTCAAAGGCCTCTGAGCCACGAGGCAGGTTTTGCTCCTTTTCCAAAGTGAGCGCGTAATCCGCTTCCGTAGAAAAATATTCACTTTCCTCAGTGAGGGAAAGGAAGCTGTAGACGGCTTGGAGCACATCGGGACCGAGCCCCAGGCTGAGGCGTTTTTCGTAGGCGTTGGCCAAATGAAGGTCCGGCGTGAGAAGCATAAATCCGATATCCGCCTTTGGAGAGACCATGCTGAATATAAGCAGCTGGGTATGATCCGCCGCGCGGATTTCCTGAATCAGCTCGCTGAGTTGTGTTTTCGCCCCGATTTTTTCCTCTGCGGTAAGAAGCGACCATTGGCCGTGCTCGATCCGGTAAAAAAGATGAAGAACATGCCATCCTTTTTCAGGAATAACGGCGGCGGTGGCGACTCGGGTCATTCTCCCATGATGCCCCCCCGAAACAAACGGTCAAGGAAGCGCCGCCGCCCCAAGCACAATCCCCTCGGGCACGGCTGTTCCGCGCAGAAACTCGGCGACCTGCAACCGCTTCTTCCCCTCCAACTGCACCTCGGTGAGCCAGACCGAGCGGTCTCCCGCAGCCACCAGCAAGCCTCGCTTTTCCACGGCCAAGACCGTCCCCGGCACGCCTCCCCCCGACTCGGTGCGGCTTTGAATGACCGAATACACCTTCAGCTTTCTTTCTGGATGCCCACCCCACCCCGGCAGCACGGTGTAGGCTCCGGGCCACGGATTCATGGCCCTGACCCGGCGATCGACGGCAGGCGCTGATTCCCAGGAAATGAGCCCGTGCTCGCGCAACAGTTTGCCCGCATAGGTGGCTTCGGCGTTGTTTTGAGGAGTCCTGGGGGCGGTCCCCTTTGACAGCAGTTCGAGAGCCTCCGCGAGCGCCCCAGGAGCAAGCAGCCCCAGCCGATCGTGCAGACTCCCCCCTGTCTCGCGGCGGCGCAAACGCAGCGGTTTTTTGAGTAAAACGTCCCCTGTATCCAGCCCCTCCGCCATGTACATCACTGTGATTCCAGACTCCGCGTCACCGGCCTGTATGGCGGCCTGAATGGGCGCGGCTCCACGGTGCAGGGGCAGGAGCGAGGCGTGCAAGTTCAGGCACGCGACCTTGGGCAGATCCAAGACACTCTTTGGCAAAATCTGGCCGTAAGCCATTACCACAAGCACATCAGGGCGCAGCGTGCGCAGGGCTTCCACGGCCTCAGGATCCCGCATTTTGAGGGGCTGCTGCACGGGCAGGCCCGCCCGCAAGGCCAGGTCCTTGATGGCAGATGCCGTCAGCGTCTGGTGCCGCCCCACCGGCTTGTCCGGCTGCGTCACCACTCCCGTCACCTCCAACCCCAAAGCCTGCCGCGAGGCCAGCAGCCATTCCAGTGTCGGCACTCCAATGTCACCCGTCCCCGCGAACACGAGCCTCATAAGGACTCCAAATCAGCCGCTGATAAGCTCGCTTAGAATATCGTAGGTCACCTTCACGGGGGGCTGCGTCGCGTCGATATGACACACTTTGGCTGGGCCGTAAAAATCCAAGACCGGCTTTGATTCCTCCTCATAGGTGAGCAAACGACGACGGATCGTCTCCTCGTTGGCATCGTCAAAACGGTTCTCTTTGAGTGCCCTTTTCTTCAAGCGCGAAATCAAAGATTCGCGGTCGGGGCAGCTCAGGTGGAATACTTTCCGGACGTCCAAAATATCCTGCATGATCTCAGCCTGCTCCGCATTGCGGGGGATCCCGTCCAGAATCAACCCATCCAGATCCGGCTTAAACTTGTGCATTCCAACCATATCGCCGATGACCGCCATCCAGAGCTTCACCGTGATTTCATCCGGCACAAGTTCACCACGGCTGGAATAGTCCAGAAACGCCTGTCCGATTGGAGTCCGCGTATCTAGGGAACGAAAGACATCACCGCACGCGCAGTGGAAAAAGCGTGGAATCGTGCCAAGGACCTTACCTTGGGTTCCCTTGCCGGCGCCGGGCGCCCCGAAAATAAGGTAAGTACGATACTTCATCTCGAAACAATCCTTACGAAAAAAGGGACTTTTGGCAAGAAACAGGATTCCCTCCCGGGTGCGATTTCAGCGCTCCGAAAGGGTGGGCGCCTGCCCCTGCCGAGCCGGGGAAGCAAGCCCGTCGGCGAAACAATCCAGCCCAAATATCACCAGCGGCTATTTCAGCAGTTACCGTCCGTCCATCATCATCATACCGCCAAGGGGCCCGCGCCCCTCCCAAGTAGCCGGCCGGTTCCAAGGTATCGTGCTCAGACTGTCAGACTCCTCCTTGGGCGAGGAGGCGCAGCCCGCCAACCCGCAGGAAACCAAAAACATGCCTAAGAGTAGGCGCATGAAATTCATCATAGGGTGGTGAAAAAGGGCGGTTCAGAAATAAGCCCTCGGGGACCGACTACTGGCTTGTCGCTCCTTTTGGAAAAAGATTGCTCACGTTAAACCCGCCACGCTCGGCCTCAGATTCAAGCTCCACTTTGGGGGCGAATAAAACCACGTCCCCTGGGCGAACGCGTTCCCTAGAGGAAATCCCAGGCGTGTAAACGATCCCTGCAGTCACAAATTTGGGCTGAACGTCGGTGATTTCCAGTCGCGCGAGAATTTTTCCACTCCGTTGAATGAGCAACTTGCTCTCAGGCGTCACCCCCTGCTTGTCCCCAAGGTTGACCACGACAAAATTCCAGCCCTCATTGTAGGCCACGACCTCGCCCGAGAGGGGCTGTTTGCTGTCCCCATTTTTTCCCGAAGCGACGACGGGTTTAGGCGCCATCTGGGACATTTTCGCCTCCGCCTGCTGAAGCTTCAGGGCGACCTTTTGTTGCTCCTCGGAGGCCGTCTGGCGCGCCTTCTCTAGGTCAGCCTTCAAACTGGCAACCAACTGTTCTGTGGCAGGGTCAGGCATGGCCACGGGAGCGGGAGCCGGCTTTTCAGCGAGCTTTTTCTCCAAATCCACAGCCTTGGCTTCTGCTGTCTGGACGACTGTTTTGAGCTTGGCCATTTCAGCCTCCGACGCAGAGACTGCCGTCCGCATTTTTTCCAACTCGTCTTTTGACTGCTGAACAACACCCCCGAGTTCATCCAATTTGGCGGTGTCTGACTTCTTTTCCTCCTTCAGTTTCGAGTTTTCGTTCTTCGACACCCCCAACAACTGGGAAGTTGAAGCCAGTTTATCGTTAAGCTGAGTTGCTTTTTCCTTTGTCAAAAAGGCCAACACGGCTGAGGCAAGCGACAAAGAAATGGTGAAAAACAGTAGAAATCGGATCATACTCTTTTTGGGGGTCTTGGGCTTATGGAGGGGACTGTGCGGGGAAAACGAGGCGGGGAAAACGAGGCGGGAAACGAGGCCGGCAAAACTAACAGTCGGGCTGCTGGCCCTGCCCTTCTTTAAACCGAACCTTAAGGTTAAACTGAGCTTTGAGGTAAGAATCCCCTGTCTCCATAATCGCTCCTCGTCGGCGTGTTGCAAGCGGGATGTGATGTAAAAAAAGCGCAACCACTGTTGAGTTCCGTCCAAACTGCGATCATAGTGTGAGGGCCGTCAGGGGATGCGGATCAAGGGCGGGCGAACCCCGCCAGGGCCGGAAGGCAGCAACGGCAGCTCGACTCTTTTTGTCGCACGCCCCTGACGGCACCTTCCCGTCCACCCGTCCCCCGTCCCCCCTTGGGCACGAGCCTGCCTCCCCCTCTGCTCCCGCCCCCTCTGGAACGCTCCGCCGCTCCTCGTACTTCCCAGTCCCAGCGTTTTCTGCCCTGACCCTTTCATTTGCCGTTTCAAAACGGGGAATTTGGCTGGCTTTTCTCCATCTTTAGCTGCCGAAACCCGTCACCGGTCCACAGTTTTTGTCGTCCGCAACGGTGCTGTCGCTGTGGCTTCCGCTATTTGCTTTGAGGCATTGAGGTTGCCCTCCAGCCTCCCATCCCTCATTCTCCGCGGCCCCCTCCTCATCCCCCCCTCTTTCAATCTCAGCCGCACCCCGCCACTTTTGCCGATCTAGGCCTCTTAGCACTCATGTCCAATCTCCGTTTCACCAATCTCACCCGCCAAATCGAAATCGGCGCCAACTGTTATCTGCTTGAGGCAGGAGGGCGACGTATTGTCTTGGACTGCGGCGCCCATCCAAAAATGGAGGGCCGCGAAAGCCTGCCTCTTCTGGAGTTACTCGCAGGCAAGCCGCTGGATGCAATCATCCTCACGCACGCACACCAGGACCACCTCGGATCCCTGCCTGTGCTGATGCGCCAGCATCCCAATACACCGGCGTTCATGACCGACGCCACTCTGCAACTGGCAGATGTGATGCTTCATAATTCCGTCAACGTGATGATGAAACGCCACGAAAATGGAGAAGGCGAGGCGCCCACTTTTTCCCACCGCGAAGCCACCAACTGCGTGCGGCGCTTCCAGCCCCTGCCCCTGGGGCAACGCTTTAGCCTCACCGGAGACAGGCTCGGGTTTGACCAGTCCGTTGATGTTTCTATCCAGCTGGAGGACGCCGGACATATTCTGGGTTCCACCGCAGTGCTGATCGAAGCCGAAGGCCGCCGAATCCTTTACACGGGCGACGTCAACTTCCACGACCAGTCCCTCATGCTCGGCGCGAAACTTCCCGTCGACAACATCGACACCCTCATCATCGAGTGCACCCGTGGAGCCGTCCCTCAACCCGAGGGATTCACACGCGAGCAAGAGGAATTGCGCTTCGCCACAGCCATTCGCGAGGTCTTTGCGCAGGGCGGGAGCGTGCTCGTGCCCGTGTTCGCCCTGGGAAAAAGCCAGGAACTGCTCACGATGCTTCACACGTTGCGAAAAAAAGGCCTCCTTCCTGAATGCCCCGTCTACATCGGCGGCCTGAGCACCAAACTGAGCGAAATCCACGACCGACTTGCCAATGAAAGCCATAGGCAGCACCGCGGTCTGGACCTGCTGGAAACCGTCGCTCCTCTCACGATCAGCGGTCGGGAAATCAACCAGTTTCCAGTCCGTCCAGGCCGCATCTACGCCCTTTCCAGCGGTATGATGACCGAGCACACGCTCTCCAACATCATCGCCCCTCATTTTCTTCCCAACCCGGCGCACGGCATCTTCTTTGTCGGTTATGCCGACCCTCAATCTCCCGCAGGGCGGTTGCGCATGACAAAGCTGGGGGAATCCTTCCAGGTGGCCCCCGACATTCAGCCCGAAACCCTGCGCTGCAGAGTGGAAGTGTTCGGGTTCAGCTCACGGCGACCGTGACAGCTTTAT
>QQND01000088.1 GCA_003402745.1 Verrucomicrobiota bacterium | reverse complement strand
GGTTTTTACGAACCGGTCTTTACGAACCGGTTTTCAACAACCGGTTTTGCCTGGCCCGTTTTCCCGGTCTTCAATCCTTGAGCGCCCGCTGAACTTCTCTGCCTGTTTCATTCAAGCGGGGTGCTGGATTGCGGAATTACGGAAATACGGGCTTGGGGATTGAGGGATTGCGGGACCGATGAACTGCGGGATTGCGGAACTGCGGGATCGATGAACTAGTCAGTTGCTGGGACTGCCTTTGCGGTCTGAGTGTTACGGAGTGGAAACTTCTTCAGCCCTTGCTACGTAGATAAAGCGATGAGAAGGGGTAACAAAATTCAAAAAAAATCACTTCGCACGGAATGTAATCCTAGCTTTGGTAAGGTCGTACGGGGAGAGTTCGACTTCAACATTGTCTCCGGGAACAATACGTATGAAGTGTTTGCGCATTTTCCCTGAAATGTGAGCAAGCACAAGTGCGCCATTTTGTAGCTGAACCCGGAACATCGTGCCGGGGAGCACTTCTCTCACTACCCCTTGTGTCTTAATTGCGTCCTCTTTACCCATAGTCGGCCGAGTATGCTCAGGCTTGAAGATGAAATCAACCTTCACGGTGGGCTCTCTTTGCGGGCAACCTTGGAGTTCTAAGGGGCAGCAACGGTTGAGCTGGGAGTTCTCTCCTGGGCTCCGGGGGGTGATATTAAATCGCCTTTATCAGGGTTCCGTCTTTTTAGTGCAATTTGTCTGGAGCGTCGCTCCGGGTCGGAAACTTCTGACAGGTTGGGGTTAGTTGGGGTTGTCGAAAGCGCATTTAAAGCGCTCCTAAAATGCAACTCCGAAGGAAAGGTGAGCCGCCCCCCAGCGTTCGTTGGGGCGCCGGTCTGGATTCACCCCGACATCGAGCCGCACGAGGCCTACTGGGAGGGTGTATCGCACGCCAGCGCCCGTGGCGTAGCGGAAGTCTGAGGTTGGGATTTCGCTGCCTTTGGGAGAGAGGCTGCCTGCGTCAAAGAAGAGGGCGCCGCGTAAGTTTTGCCAGAGTGGGAAGTCGGTTTCCGCGTTGAGCAGGCTGTAGGCGGAGCCGCCTGTGGGATAGGGTTTGTTGCCGAGGGTGCCGAGTTCCCGTTCGTTGAAGCTGCGCACGGTACTGGAGCCGCCTAGGAAGTAGCGTTCGTCGATGGGAACGGCGCTGCGTTGGGAGAGGAGGCCGAATCGGGCGCTGGCTGCGAATCGGACGCGAGCGGGGAGCGGGTAATGCCAGGCGAGGCGGCCGCTGGTACGGGCGAAGGTGGAGCCTTTGCTGAGGGTGTTGGTATCGGCGAGGAGGGAGGTGATCCAGCCCGAGCTGGGGTTGAAGGCGTTGTCGCGTTTGTCCCAGGTGATGGAGGTGCCGAGGCTGCCGACTTGGTAGGCAGTTTGGCCTAGGTCTGCGACGGGGATGTCGGAACTGGTTATTTCGACGGTGCGGATTTGTCCAAAAAGAGCGGCCCTGAGGGGGGGGAGGAGGCGGCGGGAGAGTTCGGTGCGGGCGCCGGCGTCGCGTTTTTCGTATCCGAGTTCTACGCGGCCGCGGATAAAGGCGCGGGTGACGAATTCGGTGCGTGTTTCAAAGAGCCAGGGCTCGGAGAGGGTGGTTTCGAGGGCGAGTGAGCGTTGGGAGAAGTTGATTTCGACGCTTCCCAAAATGCCTTTACCGAGAAGGTTCCGGTTGGCCAGGCGGACCCCTCCGAGGGCTCCCTCGTAGGAGCCGTAGCCGAGGGAGAGTCCGAGTTCTCGGGCCTTGGATTCCCTGGCTTGGACGTGGAGGAGCAGGGAATGGTTGGGCTGCGGGAGGGGGGTGATTTTGAGGGAGTCAAAAAGGCCAGAGCCGAGAAGTTCCAATTGTTTATGTTCGAGGAGGTCGGGATCGAAGGGGGCGTTTTCGAGTGCGGCGAGCCGGTTGCGAAGCCATTGTTCCTGCATGCGGACGAGGCCTTCGATGTGGACGCCGTGGAAGTGGTGGATGGGGCCTGGGGTGATGCGGATTTCGAGGGGAATTTTTGCGTCGCGGCCTGGGGTGGCAGGGAGGGGAAGGACTTCGATTTTGGCCTCAAAATGAGCGCGTTTGGCGTAGAAGCTTTGGAGGGTGTTTTCGATGGCGATGACGCGCGGGGGCGCGTAGGGTTTGGCGAGGAGCGGGGCGAGTTCTGCTAGGAGGGTTTCCTCGGGGTAGGCGAGAGTGCCGCGAAAATGGAGCGTGCCGAAGCGGTAGCGGCTGCCCTCGACGACGGAGACGTGGGCGCTTGCGCTGGAGCCGTCGGATGAAAAGACGACTTCCGGCATGCCGACTTGGGCATCGAGGAAGCCCTCGCCAAGATAGAGGTCCAGAATGCGGTTGGCGCCCATTTGGAGTTCGTCTAAGACGAAGGGGATTGAGGTGCCGGGGAGGCGCAGGCGTTCGCTGGTGACGCTGGTGAGCAGGGAGAGCAGTCTGGGCGAGGGGAGGGAGAGGTTTCCCTCAATGCTTGTTGCCCGGAGTTGGGCGAGGGGGCCTTCGTGAACATCGAGGAGAAGGGTGCCGCCCTCGATTTTCCAAGTGACATCGGCGGCGGCGTATCCGTTTTGGTGGTAGAAAACGGCAGTGTAGTAGGCTGCATCGTCGGCATTGGGCCTGGACAAACCTTCGGAGTGGATGCGGCTGAGCTGTTCTTCGATGGCGGAGCGGATTTGGCGCTCTGAAAAAGCGGAGACGCCATGAAAGTTAACTTTGAGAGCTTCTCCAGCGCGGGGCGTTTCGGAGGGGGCGTTGGTGGAGTGGTGCCAGAAGTTCCAAAAGGCAGCCTGAAGCCCAGGCTGGAGGGCGGCTAACCCGAGGGGCCCGAGCAAGAGGAGGAGCAGTCGATTTGGCTTCAGGAGTCTGCGCGGCATGGTCAACGGAAACGCAGAACGTATCTGAAGCGGCCGGCAAAGTCACCGTCCGCTCCGATTTCCCCGATGATAAAAAATTTATTGGTGAGCCTGTAGGTTAACCGGGTTTCCTGGTGGCCGGTGCGGCTGTTGAGAGCGCTCAGGTCCAGGTTGAACCGTTGGAGGGCTGAGAATCGTTCTCTGCCGAAGCGCGGGGTGAAAACTTTGTCGGAGAATTCCTGAAAGAGAACAGTGGCGGCTCTGCCGGCGAGGGCTTGGGAGTTTTCCGAGGCGTCGGACGGGAGGGCTCCGGTGGTGAGGAGTGCGAGCAACTCGGTTTCACCGAGGGGCGGTTCGCTATGGATGGAGATTTGGGGGGCCTCGACGGGACCTGACAGGTAGAGGCTGATGCGGTGGTTGCGGACTTCGGTTTCGGCGCTGAAGTCAATTTGGGGAAGGAAAGGTCGGTCACGGGTGTACCAGACGCGGCCGCGGGACATTTCAATGCGGGCAAAGGGCAGGGAGGTGACAAGGTCGCTGGTCCGGTAGGCGCCGTGGAGGGTGGGGGCGGCCCCGGTTCCTTCGAGCTTGAGTTCGGCTTCAGCGGTTCCCCTCAGACGGTTGCCTCTGAGGACAATCGGGTCGCCTGGAGTGGTTGACAAGGAAACGTCAAACCTCCAGTCGGTGAAGGGGGCGTGGGCGAAAGTGAACCAGGGTTTTCCTGAGACGCGCTGTTCCTTGGAGTTTCTAGGCAGCAGCGAGTTCAGCGGGAGCACTTCGATGTCGCGTTGGACGCGGCTTTTGACAGAGGCGGCACTTCCTCCAAGGACGGCGTGTTTCCAGGGGCCGCGTAAGAACAAGTCACCGTTGAGGCGCAGGGAAATATCGCGGTTGCGGACGGCGAGGAGTTCTTTGGCTTTGGCGGTGAAGTTGAGGGTGGGGTTGCTTGGGTCGTCGAAGGAGGCGGCCCCCTGGATGTCCAGGGAGCCACCGCCGAGGTCTGCGCGAAGGTTTTTGACGTGCAGGTGTTTGCCATCGAACTCCGCCGTCGCATGAAGGTCGCTCACGGCTGGGGCGCGGTCGCTGGCGAAGTGGATCACTGGGCAGTCCGCCTTGAGTTTGGCCATCCACTGGGGGTTTTCCCAAGACCCTTTCAGGGTGGCATCCAGGGAGGCGGTGCCGCTGATTTGCCGCAGGCCGGACCACAGATCTCCCAGGGGTTTGAGGGAAGCCCCGGTGGTTTGCACATGAACATCCAGGGGCAGGGCCCTCAGAGCGACGGGCTCAAAAACGAGGGCATTCAGGTCCAGAGGAATTTGCGCCTGCACCAGAAGCGGGGCATTCAGAGAGGAGAGCAATTTAGCCTGAACGTTTAAGGACAGCTCTGAGTATCCTCCTTTGAGTTCGAGTTCCATCGGGCCGAAGCGGGGCGTCGCTTTGGCCTGGAGGTTTGTGGCGCGAAGGTTGAAGGCGGCTGAAGGGGCATCCGAGGTGCCGGAGAGCGCCAGAGAAAACTGGACGGTGCCGGTCAGGGCGGGGGCTTTTCCTGCGCCTGTGTAAAGGTTGGCGAGGTCCAGTTTTTCGGCCCGGAGTTGGCCCGCCAGGCGGGCGTCTTTCACCCAATGGGTGCCGGTTTCATCTCGGGTGAGGGGAAGTAGGAGGTAGCCGGAAAGGGTGGGCGTGCCCCACTGTTCGAGGGCGATGTTTTCGATCCGCAGGATGTTTTCTCTCCATTCAATTCGGGCTGCGAAGCGCGTGTCTGGCGTGGTGATCCGCAGCGGTTCGGCCAGTAACTGGCCGGGGCGGTAGACTCCGGCGCATTCGAGGGTATTGAAATGGAGGCTGTCCCAGCGGGCGTCTTTTAGTCTGAGGCTCCACTCGCCTGTTCCGGTGGGTGGGTTGAGTTCGCCCGAGCCCTGGAGTTTTGCTTCGAGGGCGCCGCTGCACTGTTTGGCCCAGCCCATTTGTTTAAAAAACGGGGCAGTAATTTCCATGCGAGGGATTTGTGCCGAAGCATCGATTTCATAGGCGAAGGGCGAGGACGTGAGGATTTTGCCGTTTGCCCGGATCCACTCTTGGGGATTCCAGGCGAGGGCCAGTTCTTGGAGGTGGATCACGCCTGCGCTGCTCAGCGCCTTGAGTCGCAGTTCGCCCAGCGTAAACGCTCCCCAGCTCAGCTCACTGCCTGAAACGGTGCAGTCCCCCCGGGGCAAGCCCGCCTCGAGGGCGCCCGTGAAACTCCCATGCAAACTGCCCGCGACGTGTTGCCCGCGGAAGCTGGCGGAGGCTGCTGTGAGGTCTTGGAGGTGGAATTCAAGGCGGGCTTCTGCGGGAGGCGCATCTGGGGCGAACGGACAGGCGATTTCACCGGTGATGGCGTTGCTGGGGTCGCTGAGGTGGATATTCCAAAAACGGAGAGTCCCCTCAGAAAGCGAAACGGCGCTCAGGGCTTCTTCTAAAGAGCATTGCAGGACAGGGGTTTCGAGGGCTGGTTTTTTGATGGAAACCAAGGCGTTGCCGGCGATGGTTTTGGCTGTGAATGGAACGCTCAGAGGGGTGGAAAACGTGCCCTCAACTCGGAGGGAGGCGGCTTTCCAGGGCCCGAAAACCATCTCCTTTGTCTCGCCCAGGCAGTCCACCTGAGCCACCCCTCGGGCGAGGTGGATTTTTGCACGGGCCTCGGTCTGAGTGCGGGGCGCGGGGCGACTCTCTGTGGGCAGCCACTCCGCCAGGTCGTTTGTCGAACCCTCGAGGGAGATGTCCCCAGCGCAGGCTCCGAGCGTCACGTTCTTTTTTGGCAGTTGGATCGCTCCCTTTGCAGAAATCCGTGTTGAGGGGGTCTTCATCTCTAGAAAGCCCAAGGAAAGATCCCCGTTGGAAGCTGACAGGTCGGTTTGGAAAACAGCCCCGTGCCAATCGGCTGCGGGCATTTCCCAAGTGCCGTTTACCCTCCCTTTCCAAGAGTGGGGGAGGGAGGGGGTTCCTTCAAATTGCATTTTCCCGCTGATTTGCTCGGGGAGGTTTCCTGTTGTGAGCTCAAAAAGTTCGCGCACTGGCGCACACGAGAAGTTGACCGCATCCAAAGAGGCGGTCCATGGGCCGGAGCGGCGTTGAGAGTGGAGGGTGCCGCGGAGACTGCCCTGTTTGGAGCGCACCGCGAAGGTGAAGTCCGCGTCGGAGCTTCCGCTGGCGGCTGGGCCGAGGCGGACTTCGGTGAGGGTCAAATTGGAGCCGAGGCTGAGGTTCGAGAGAACGAAGGTGTGGTTTTGAAAGGAAGTGTTAGCCTCCAAATCCCTGAGGGGAAATTTGTTGGAGCATTGGAGCAGTCCAATTTTCAGACGACCTTGGGTTTCTGGGAGAGCCGCGAGGGAGCCGTCTTTGAGTAGAAAAAGATTCGCGCCATCCGCAGAAACTTCGATGTCGACTTGGTGGAGGGTGATGGAGTCTGGAGCAAGGGCTGGGAAGGCTAGGATCCCGGCGAGAAGCCCGGTCAAGGCGGGGGGCGGTTGCGGGCTGCCTTTGGTGTCTGGGGTGTTTTGCGGGGCGGCGGTGTTTTTGGCGCTGGGGGTACTGGTGTGGCACACAAGGCGGATACCGTTTGCGGAGAGGGAGGTGAGGCAGCGTTTCGGGCCGTGGAGGAGCAGCGCAAGGGGGCTGTAGGTCAGGTGTGCCTGTTGGATTCGGACGAAGTCGATGTTTGAGTGGGAGGCGGCGGCCGGGCGCAGGCGGAGGTGTTCCAGGTTTAATTCGTAGAAGGGGTTACCGGAGAGCCTGACGCTCAGAGAGAGTCCCTGTTTGGAGGCAAGGCTGCGAAGGACCGACTCAAACGCGGCGTGGAGAAGCGGGCGGTGAAAAAGAAGCACTAAACCGAGCAAAACTGCGGCAACGGCCGTGACTGGGCGTTTTAAAAAAGGGGACAACCGTGCCGCGTCAGTGGCGGGATCGGTGTTGTCAGGCATGCAGTGTAGATTAAGGCGTAAATGGAGGCCTCGCAAGCGGCGGTGACTCCTCAGGGGCGACTTTAAGCGGGGAACAAACCCAGACAAAAAGCCTTAAAACAAGAAAGCGGCGGAGGGCTGCGGGGCTTTTCCCTTTCTGTGGAGAGGAATTTCTCTTAGGGCTTATGCTTACAGTTTACTGATTTATATTATGTGGAAAGGCCGTTTTCAGCAGCAAACCGCTGCGCTTTTGCAAACCTACTCGGAGTCCATCTCTTACGATTGGCGCCTCTGGCCCCATGATATCGAGGGGTCGATCGCGCATTCCGCGGCGCTTGAAAAAGCCGGCCTGCTCACCAGTGGGGAGCGCAAAGCCATCGTGGAGGGATTGCTGGAGATCGGCGCTGAGATAGAAAAGGGCGTCTTCAGCTTCCGGATGGAATTGGAGGACATCCATATGAACATCGAGGCGGAACTCACCCGTCGGATTGGGGATCCTGGAGCGAAACTGCATACGGCTCGGAGCCGGAATGACCAAGTGGCGCTGGACATCCGGCTGTATCTCCGCTCGGAGTGCGACGCTTTGGACGCGCTTTTGGCGGGGCTGCAGTCCGCGCTGGTGGAGCTAGGGAAGGCCAATGAGACGGTCATCATTCCGGGTTACACCCACCTGCAGCGGGCCCAGCCTGTTTATTTCGCCCACCATTTGCTTGCTTACGTGGAGATGTTGCAACGGGACCGGGAGCGACTCGCCGATTGCCGCAAGCGCATTAACGTGATGCCCCTGGGTTCCGGTGCGATTGCCGGGTCCACGATTCTTCTGGACCGGCAGCTTGTGGCCGACCTGCTTGGTTTCCCCGCGATTACCCGTAATTCAATGGACGCCGTCAGCGACCGTGATTTTGCCATTGAGCTGCTTTCGGGTCTGGCTTTGGTGGCGATGCACCTCTCGCGCCTGAGCGAGGACGTCATTCTCTGGGCTTCCAGCGAATTTCATTTCATCGTCCTTTCGGACGCTTTTACGACGGGGTCCTCACTGATGCCGCAGAAGAAGAACCCCGACGTGGCCGAGCTCACCCGGGGCAAAACCGGGCGTGTGTACGGCAATCTGGTCTCCTTGTTGACGCTGATGAAGGGCCTGCCGATGACTTATAACCGAGACATGCAGGAGGATAAGGAGGCGATTTTTGATTCCTTGGACACGGTCAAGGCGGCGCTGGGGGTTTTTGCTCCGATGTTGAGGGAGGCACGAGTTGACGAAGTGCGCTGCGCGGAGGCCGTGGGCGACCCCAACTTGCTGGCCACGGATTTAGCGGATTATTTGGTCAACCGGGGATTGCCGTTCCGCAAGGCGCACGAAGTGATTGGGCGTGCTGTGGCGCGCTGTGCTGAAGTGGGGTGTGGGTTGGATGGGTTGGCTGTGGAGGAATACCAGGCGCTCTCTCCGCTTTTTGAGGACTCTGTCCACCAGATTCTGGAGGTGCACCGGTCCATGGAGGCCCGCAAGGCGGTAGGAGCGCCGTCGCCTCAAAACGTGGCCGCCGAGTTGGCTCGCTGGAGGGATTTGCTCTCATAAGTTCGTGCCGAAGCGATGACGTTCCACGACTTTATCAAAGATGGTGCGGGCTGGGCAGTGGAGCGGAAGGATCCGCTTTTTGTGCACCAGTATCTCGAGGTGGACCAGGTTCGGTTGTCTTCGCCGACGCGCCCCGAGCCGTTTGAGTGGACGGTTTGCCACCGCAAGGCTGGCGTGGTGGTGGCTGCGCAGAGTCCAGGGGGGGGCTTTGTTTTGGTGCGCCAGGAGCGCGTTCCGGTGCGGGCGACTTTGTGGGAGTTTCCGGCGGGCCAGATCGACCAGGGTGGAGTGCACGAGTGGCAAACCATCGTGGACACGGGGTTGCGCGAACTCGGGGAGGAAGCGGGATTTGAACTGGGAGCCGGGGGGGAGGTGGTGTCGATGCACCATTTTTTATCCAGCCCGGGTTTTACCGATGAGCACTGTTACCAGCTCTGGGTGAAGGGTGCGGTGCCTGCCGCACGGGGGATGCAGTTGGACCCGAACGAGGCGATTCTGGAGGTGCGACTTTTCAGTTGGCTCGAACTTCAGGCGATGGTTCTTGCGGGGGAGATCCGCGATGCCAATACGCTCTGCTGTCTGGCGCGGTTGGGGGCGATTTTGGCGGCGCCGCAAAAAGGGGCGGTGCAGGAGTTGTAAGCGGACCCAAAGCGAGGGGGTATTTTCGGCGCGGTGGCTGGGTGCGCCTTCCGCCAGTTCCCGCCCCGCTTCGCACGGCCTCCTTTTTTCCTGTTTTTCTTGTGCGTTTTCTTATGGATTTTCCCCGTATTCAGTCCCTTCTCGGAATCGTCTTTTTCCCAGCGCTTCTCTGGCTTTTTTCCAAGCACAGGAACGCTTTTCCCTGGCGACTGGCCGCCTGGACGCTTGCGTTGCAGCTTCTCGGGGCTTGGTGTGTCTTGAGGACCGTTCCGGGTCACTTTTTATTTTTGGCGTGCGACGGCGTTGCCGACCAGTTGAGCGTGGTTGCCATGGAGGGGGCGAAAACCGTCTTCGGCCCTCTGGCGGACGGGGTCCAGCTTGAGAAGGTTTTTGGCGAAGGACACGGTCACATTTTTGCGGTTTGGGTAGGCGCGGTCATCACGGTGGTTTCGGCTTCCGTGGCCCTGCTGAACCACTGGAATGTGTTGCCGAGGGTGGTTTCGCTCATGGCGCTGCTCTTGCGCAAGACGCTGGGTTACAGCGGCAGCGAAAGCCTTTGCGCGACTGCGAACGGGTTTCTGGGGCACACGGAGTCGATCCTTGTAATCAAGGCGTACGTGGAAAAACTTACTTCCAGCGAGCTGCTTTCGACGATGACGGTGGGGCTTGCAACGGTGTCTGTCGGTGCCATTGCCGTGTACGCAAAACTTGGGGACGGGGCGGGACACCTGGTGACGGCGATCTGTTTAAGCATTCTTGGAGGAATGCTTTGCAGCAAAATTCTGTTGCCAGAAACAGAACAGAGCCAGACTCGTGCGGGCGCGCTGCTGGGGCCTTCCCGGACGGCAGGGTCTGCGGTGGAGGCTGTTTGCGCAGGCGCCCAGCAAGGGTTGCAACTGGCGCTCTCGGTTCTGGCAATGTTGCTGGCGTTTACGGCCCTTGTAGCGATTGCGAATATCTGTTTGGGAGGGGTGCAGGCCGCACTCGGAGTTTCTCAACCTTGGAAACTGGAGCAGATTGTCGGCGTATTTCACGTCCCGGTGGCGTGGCTGACGGGGGTCCCTGCTCAAGATTGCCTTGCGGTGGGAGAGCTCCTTGGGCGGCGCACGGTGTTTAACGAATTCTTGGGCTACCTTGCGCTCGCAGACTTGCGTGGCGTGCTTTCTTCGCGGTCCTTCACGCTGGCCACCTACGCCCTCTCGGGTTTTGCGAACCCGGCTTCCATTGGAATGCTGGTGGCCGCCGTCGCGAGCATCGCGCCAGGCCGGATGCGCGAGGCTGCGGAGCTTGGGGCGAGGGCTTTGCTGGCGGGGCTCTGTACGAGTTACTTGAGCGCGGCGGTTGCAGGGTTTGTGCTGGGTTGAGTGCTTCTTCGTGGAAGGCGCGAGCGCTGTTGTTGTTCTTGGCTTTCAAACCGACTACTCTTGCACACATGGCGATCGCTACAGGGATTGAAGAGATATCAGAGGGCGTTTGGAGCTGGCACGGGTTCGACGATGCAACGCGCACCGAGTTTTTTAGCACAGCCGTGCTGGCGGAGGACGGGTTGGTCATTCTCGATCCCATTCTAAGCTCGACCGAGGCGCTCAACCGGCTTGGGAAAATTAGTCCGGTGGCCGCTATCGTTCTCACGAACGGAAATCACTCGAGGGCG
>QQND01000087.1 GCA_003402745.1 Verrucomicrobiota bacterium | reverse complement strand
CCCCGATGCGCGCGCGTGGATGCGAGAAACCCTCGCGCCGCGGCTTCCGAGCACTCACATCCTTGATTCGACGCCGGGAGTTGCTCTAAATCTGGCGGAATAACCCCCGCTCCTTGGACTGGAACGGCGTCGAAACCGTTCCAGAACGAAAATCTTCGAGGCGTGAGGTGACGCCATCGGCCTCCTCTGAGACGGAGGCTCTTTCGTCAGTCCGGCCATTCGGTCCGGACTCTCTCCCTTTGAGCCCTTTCGGGCTCGGGTATTCCGAGCCGTTGACCAAAGAAGGAAGCCTGGTTTTTAAGGATAAAACCGCACCGGCTGAGCGCAGAAACGATTCGGTTTTATGGCGGGGGAAATGAAATCCCGCGCCTGACAGCTTCTGCCCGTTTTAAAAACGGCTGGGGGGCCGCGACAAAATGCGCGGTGCGTTCAATCGTCACCAAAAACCTTCCCGGAATATGAAAAGCTCCCCACAGGACCCCTCTGGTCCCACAAAGACTGCGTCGGAGACTTCCCCACGAAACCGCCCGCAGAAGAAACGTGTTTCCCACTTTTCCAACCGCCTGGTTCTGACGGCGGTCTGCCTCTCAGCAAGCCTTGCCCCTGTATCTTTGCGCGCTCAATCGGAGGCGCCCGAAGGCCCCGTTCCACCAGCAGGCCCCTTATGGAACGCGCCGAAAACTCCGGCTGCCTGGTCCATCATTTTCAAGTACACAACCCCCGCAACCGGCTTGGCCGAGGACTTTCGGCCTTCATTCATCAAGGTCACAAGAGACGGAGAAAACTCCCACCAGGCGGTCCACTTTAGCCGCTCCGGCGTTGAGGTTTGGAGGATCGCCGGGCGCGGTTTTATTTCAGAAACAGGCAGCGATGTGGTTTTTCAACACATTCCAAGGGAAGCAGCTCCTGTTTCAGCGGAGGAAAGCCAGACCCCCGAAACGAGCGCCCCTTTTTCAAAACCCGAGCCAGAACACTTTTTAGCGCAGGACTTGGACTGGCCTTCTTTCAGCGAATTGAGTTGGGTGACACCCCAAATGTTCCGGGCCAGAATCCCTTTGGGAAACCAGTTCGCCCTCATTTATGCAGATATCCCGCTGGAACAGGATGAGCCGGACAAAAAACGCAAAGCGGCATCGAAATGGCCTGAGGGGCCTCTGGGCGGAATTCCAATGCAACCCGGGATCCGAGTGCTCGCCGTGGAGGAGCGCACACGACTGCCCATGGTTCTTCAAATCGGAGATGAATTTCGCCAGTACAGATTTCAAGCTTCAGCTCCGGTACAAATAAAGCTTCCTGCGAAGGTGAGGCAGTTTTTTGCCGGTCCGTTTTCAGGACAAAAGGCCGAAAACCCGCCCAGCTTGGGTCGCTGATTTTGGACAAGACGGAGGCGCTTCTTCTAAAGGCCGAGATCGCCTAATTGCCCTGCAACTCGGCGACTTCGGCAGTAACCGTATACTCCCTGCCCTTCCGAACGACGTTCATCTGGACCGCCGTGCCCACTTTTTTGTCGGATAAGAACTTGGGCAGCGTGGCCGGCGTTTCGACAATTTCGCCATTAATGCGAACGATGACGTCGCCCGGTTGGATTCCCACGCGTTCTGCGGGTGAGCCTGCCCAGACCTGTGTCACCAACGCTCCCACCACGGCCCTTAGTCCCACCTGCCGGGCCAGTTCAGGGGTGAGTGGCATGGTGGACACTCCCAGCGTCTGCCTCTGAACCCGGCCCGTGCGCAGGAGGCTTTCCATGGAATGCTTGGCCACATTGGAGGGAATGGCGAAGGAGATCCCCAGCCATGTCCCCGTGTTGGCAGAGTAAATCGCGCTGTTGATCCCGATGACCTCACCTTTGAAATTCAGAAGAGGTCCGCCCGAATTTCCCTGATTCACGGCCGCATCCGTCTGCAAAAACTCCACCCCGCTGTCGCGCACCGCCCGTCCCTTGGCGCTGATAATCCCCTGAGTCACCGTCTCCTGCAGGCCAAAGGGGTTGCCGACCGCTAGAACAGGCTGCCCGACGCGGACTTTGTCGGAATCCGCAAACCCTAGTGCGGGGACGGGCCCCTTGATTTTTAAAACGGCGATGTCTGTGGCGGCATCACTTCCAATGAGTTCGGCAGGCTCCACCCGTCCATCCGTGAGCTGGACGCGAATTTCTTCCATTCCAGAAATCACGTGATGATTGGTCAACACGTGCCCCTCCTTGGAAACAATCACCCCCGACCCCAATCCAGTCGCCTTTTGCTCCACCACGCGTTTGCGCGGACCAAAAATGAGATCAAACGCGTCCATCACCATGGGGACATGCTGCAGCACCCGCTTTTCGGTGGTGATACTCACGACCGCAGGCACCACAGATTCCACGAGTTTGGTGTATTCTTCCTCCATCGCGGCCAGCGTGGAAAGCGAGCCGCCCGCAAACTTGGGGGCCGCAACTGGCGGAAGCAGCGGGCCCGCAGTCTCGGGAGCTCTGGAAGGCGGCCATTGCCGCCAGGCAAACGCCAGCAAAAGAGCGAGAATCAATACAGGCAACCAGCGGCGAATCATAAGACCGAAGTAGGAGTTAGGCTCTTGAGACGGGTTTGGGATGCGTGGCTTTTATTCGAGTTGCTATACTTTCCAGACCGTTTCTCCTGCCACGACGGTCCGCACAGCACGCCCCTTTAGCTCCCACCCGTGAAAGGGCGTATTGCGGCTCAGAGAGAAACTGGCTTCGCGGTCGACGGTCCATTCCAGCCCGGGGTTTAACACGGTGATATCGGCAGGCACGCCCGGACTCAGGGTGCCAGAATCCAAACCCAACAGGCGCGCGGGATTGAGCGTATACATTTCAACAAAACGATTCAGGTCGATCACCTTGCGCTTGTGGACAAGGATGTCTAAAAAGAGGCCCACCTCGGTTTCCAAACCCAGAATCCCAAAGGGCGCCTGATCAAATTCCACCTCCTTCTCAAACCCGCAATGCGGCGCGTGATCGCTGGCCAGAATCGTGATCGTACCATCGGCGATTCCCTCCAAAAGCGCCTCCACATGTTCCTCGCTGCGCAGGGGCGGGTTCATTTTAAAGTTCGTATCGTAGCCCTGCAGGGAGGCGTCGGTCAGCGCGATGTGGTGGGGGCAGATTTCGCCACTCAAAGGAACTCCCCGCTGACGCGCCTCGCGCAGGACGCGCACGCTGCCAGCGGCGCTCAAATGCTGGCAGTGAATGGGGGTGCCGGTCAGGTCGGCCAGCAGTGCATTGCGCTGCACAATCAGCTCCTCGCCAGCCGCCGGCCAGCCGGGCAACCCCAAAACCGTGCTCCAATACCCCTCGTGCATCACTCCCTTCCCGACCAGCGAGTAGTCCTGGCAGTGATCCATGACAACGAGGCCGAACATTCTGGCGTATTCTAGAGCGCGACGCATCAATTCATGATTTTGAATGCACCGGCCGTCATCGGTCAGCGCGACAACCCCCGCCTTCTTCAATGCTCCAATGGGCGCCATTTCCTCGCCCGCGATTCCCTTGCTCAAGGCGCCGGTTGCGAGCACTCGCACGCAGGCTTCGGCCCGCGCTTTTTCCAAAACCCAGGACACCACCGAAGCACTGTCGATAGAGGGGGCGGTGTTGGGCATGCACACCACCGTGGTGAACCCACCCGCGGCAGCCGCCCTCGAACCAGAGGCGATCGTTTCCTTGGCCGACTGACCCGGTTCGCGCAAATGCACGTGCAAATCAATCAGCCCGGGCGTCACCAAAAGCCCCGTGCAATCCACCACCTCTGCGTCGGCGGGAACGGGCGCCCCCGCTCCCGCAATCCGGCCCTCGAGAACAAGAACGTCCCCGATGGCGTCCCGACGATTAGCCGGATCCAGCACGCGACCGTTTTTAAAAAGAGTGTTTTTTGAAGACATGAAACGAAAGGAAAATGATTTTGCAGGGCCGCGGAGCGCTCTTGGGCGCCCTCGGCTTCTGCTCACTGGCGAAGGACCCAAGGAGCGCCCTCCGCAGAAACTGGGCTCTAAAGCCACTCCCCGGACCGGGCGGCATTGCAGAGATAGAGAACCGCCATCCGCACCGCAAGACCGTTGGTGACCTGCTCTAAAATGACGCTGCGAGAACTGTCGGCGACGTCGCTATCTATCTCCACCCCTCTGTTGATCGGGCCGGGATGCATGACCAGACAATCCTCCCGCAGGCGAGCGGCGCGTGCCTTTGTGAGGCCAAAAAGTGCGGTGTATTCGCCCAAGCTTGGGAAGTAGGCTTTTTGCTGACGCTCGTGCTGGACGCGGAGCATGTTAATGACGTCCAACTCTGGCAAGAGGGAGTCCAAATCGTGGGAAATCTGCACCCCCAGACGGGCCAGTTCAACAGGGACCAGCGTGCTGGGGCCTACCAGAGTGACCTTCGCCCCCAGCTTGGTGAGCGCAAAGATGTCAGACCGCGCCACTCTGGAAAAAAGAATATCCCCGACAATGGCGACGTGCAGGCCGCTCAGGCGCCCCTTGCGTTCGCGGATCGTAAAGGCATCCAGCAAAGCCTGCGTGGGATGTTCATGAGCGCCGTCCCCCGCGTTGACCACGCTGGCATCGAGTCGGTCTGCGAGAAATTGAGCGGCCCCAGAAGAGCTGTGCCGGAGGACGATAACATCGGCATGCAAGGCCTCCAAGTTCAGGGCCGTGTCCTTGAGCGTCTCTCCCTTGGTTAAACTCGACCCAGAAGCGCTCATGTTGATGATGTCGGCGCTCAACCGTTCTGCCGCCAACTCAAAAGAAACGCGGGTACGCGTGGAGGGTTCGACAAAGAAATTCACCAGGGTCTTCCCTCTGAGGGCCGGTACCTTTTTGATGTTCCGCGTACCGACCGTTTTGAAAGCGGCGGCCGTATCAAGAAGGAGCGTCAACTCTTCAGCGGAAAGGTCCTGAAGCCCGGTGAGGTCTTTTCGGGTCCAGCGGACCGGCGCGGGAGCGGACGTTTTTTGGGGGGGCTCAATCGAAGAGGCACTCATAAAATCAACGGCGCGGCGAGGAAACCCGCTCCAGCCAAACTCCCTCCTCGGCATCGAGAGGAGTGAGGCGGACAAAAACGCGCTCTTGAGCGGTCGCTTCCACCGTTTTGCCCACGTATTCGGCCGCGATCGGAAGTTCGCGCATCCCGCGGTCTATCAGAACGGCGTATTCGATGCGCGCGGGGCGGCCAAAACTGGAGAGGGCGTCGAGCGCGGCGCGGCAGGTGCGGCCGCTCTGTAAAACATCATCCACAAGAACGACGGTTCCGGAGGATAACTGCGAAGGGAGGCGAGTGGGCTGCACTGCAAAAACAGAGCCGCGCGCTCCGATATCATCGCGGTGCATAGAAACGTCTATCGCACCACAAAAAGGAATTTTCCCCGCAGCATCAGCAATGATCTGCCCAAGACGGGCCGCCAACTCCACGCCTCGGGAGGGAATGCCGATCAGGCAAAAAGTACCCGGATCGGGGTGCCTCTCTAGAATTTCCCGAGCGATCCGCTCCAAGGACCGCTGCAATGCGCCGGCGTCGAGGATCGTTTGCGCTGAGCGCGGTGGGGTGGGTGTGACAGGAGCTTCGGCAGACACGAGCAAACAAGTGGGTTGGGCGCTGAGACTGCGCGGGCCTATTGAACCCGCCTTTGTTTCTAGCCAGCTTTTGAAAAGGGGACGCCATCCTTGCGCTGCTGACGCCAAGAAGCCCGGAAACGCACAACCCAGTCTAGCAGCGCCTTCTCAAAGCCAATGTCGTGCCCCGCCTTTTCACTCTCAATCCACTTGTGCCGGAGAATCTCTTCCCTTTCGGCAAGAAACTCGTTGTAGAGAAGCGACTCCTTTGCACCCCCTTCTCCATTTCCACGGCCGGAGCCATTTGTTTTAGAGTCGCTTTTGAGCGCGGATTTCAAGTCGGCCTTGGGATCGGCCTTGGGATCGGCCTTGGGATCGGCCTTGGGATCGGCCTTGGGATCGGCCTTGGGATCGGCCTTGGGATCGGCCTTGGGATCGGATTTCGGGTCGGATTTGCTGTCTGGAGTGGAGCTCATGGGTGGGCTGGGTTCTGGGGAGTGAGCCAACGCCTACACTCTACTGTGCCTCCGCGCTTTTTTCCAGCACCTGCCGTAAACTTTTCGCGAGTTTTACAAAATAACCGGCAGCCTCGCTCTCAGGCGCCACCGCCGTGACGGGCAGGCCCTGGTCGCCCGCCTCGCGCGTAGCAATATCGATCGGAATTTGAGCGAGAAGCGGCACCCCCAAACGGTCCGCCTCCCTCTGTCCTCCCCCGTTGCCGAAAATGTCGTACCGTTTGCCATCTGAGGGACACAAAAAGTAGCTCATGTTCTCGGCAAGCCCGAGCACGGGCACGTTCACCTTGTGAAACATACTGACCGCCTTGCGCGCATCAATAAGCGCCACCTCCTGCGGTGTGGTCACGATCAGGGCACCTGAGAGCGCAACCGTCTGCACAATCGTGAGCTGAATGTCCCCAGTGCCCGGAGGCAGGTCGAGCACCAGATAGTCAAGATCGCCCCAGTCCACCTGCCGCAAAAACTGCTGCGTGTATTTGGTCACCATCGGGCCACGCAACACCGCCGGGGCGCCATCCTCCAGAAGAAACCCCATGCTCATCAACCGCAGTCCATACCGTTCCACAGGCTGGATCTTGCCGGTCTCAGAATCCGCAAAAGGTCTCTGCTGGGTGCCAAACATCAGCCCGATGCTGGGGCCGTAAAGATCGCAATCGCAGAGTCCGACGGAGGCCCCGGAGCGCTCCAGCGCCACCGCCAAATTAGCGGCCACGGTGCTCTTGCCTACGCCTCCCTTGCCACTTGCAACGGCAATGATGTGTTTGACGCCTTCAATCGCCGTCGTGCTGAGTGCCGGCGAGCCAGTGGCCCCCACCGGTTGCGCGGGCGCCTGCACATCAATGCGCACCGTCACGCTGGCCGCCAACCCGTGCAGGGCAGCCTCGGCATCGGCCTTGATTTTCTGTGGGACTTTCAAGTCCCCCGTCGTCAGAGACATCTGGACGCTCAGAGAGCCCTCCTCGATCAGGACTTTTTTGACCAACCCGAAGGAGACAATGTCTCTGGAAAATCCGGGGTAGCGTACCCCGGAGAGTCTTTCGAGGACCTGCGATTCATGAAGCGTTGCCATGAAAGGGAGCATCCGCCTTCGCGGGGGTACAAGGCAAGCTCAGGGGCGATCGGGGGCAAGAATGCGAAGGCGCTTTCTGTAAAAGGCGGAAGGAATCACTCAAGCGCATTGGCAACCCAGGAAGCCGCCCGAGGCCTCCCTCCCTGGACGACCATCCCCCGCCCGGGGACCATTCCCTCCCCAAGCCTGCCCTCCCTACTTCACCACGCACTGCTCCAACTGCCTGCGGATCCGCGCCTCGTCAATCTGTTTGCCGATAAACACCAACTGGCTGCTCCGCGCCTCGCCCTTCTCCCACAAACGATCCCACAATAGGGTAAACCGGTTGTTCACCCCGTGGAAAACCGCCCGCCGAGGATTGCCCTCAATCCACAGAAACCCCTTGGAGCGGTATATTTTTTCCTTCTCAGAAAGCTCCTGCACAAAGAGCTCCAAGGCCTCCACACTGAACGGCTTTGGAAATTCAAAAGACACCGAGTTGATCTCGTGATGATGGCGCTGGTTCAACTCGTCCAAAAACTGCGGGTCCACCTCCAGTTTACGGTCCAAATCAAAGGCGTGCATATCCAGCATCTCCTTTAAATTCACCTCGGACTGGTTGGTCCGGAAGAGGGTTGCCTGAGCGTTCAGCTCCCGGATCTGGACCTCGGCCGCCTGAAGGCCTGCCTCGTCCACCAGGTCGGTTTTGTTGAGTAAAATGAAATCCGCCATCCGAATCTGCTCCCGGGCCGTCTCCACCTCCTTCAACTGCTTGAGGATCTGCTCCGCGTCCACCACCGTGATGATCGAATCCATGCGCACAAGCTGCTGTAGCTGAGGGATGTTCAGAAACGTTTGCGCAATCGGACCCGGCTCCGCAATCCCCGTTGTTTCAATCAGTAAGTAGTCAAAGCCGCCTTTTTTGAGGAGGTTTTGGACCCCTTTGACAAGATCTTTCCGGACCGTGCAACAGAGGCAGCCATTGCTCATCTCGACAATTTCTTCCTTCTGGCGCTCCACCAACTGACCATCCACGCCTATTTTACCCACTTCGTTGATGATCACAGCAAACTTGTAGCCGTGCTGCTGCTTGAGGATGTAATTAAGGAGGGTGGTTTTACCCGCTCCGAGAAAACCGGTGAGAATACTGACAGGGACAGGCTTGTTCTGCGTCATATGCGTTTCCCCTAGCCTTTACAGGGAACCCGCCCAACCGCAAGAAAGCTCCGCAAAACCTGCAGGCGCGCTCTGCTGAAATCAATAATCGCGCCAACGCTCAAACTACTGCACATTGAAGATGCCATGAAATTTATCGCGAGCGTTTTCGACAAGCTGCGCAAAAGCCCAAAACGGGTCGTTTTCCCGGAAGGCACCGAGCCCCGCATTTTGAGAGCGGCTGCCCGGTTTTTCAAACTAGGGCTCGGAACGCCAGTGCTCTTGGGCGCGCACGACGCCATCGAGGCGGCCGCCGCGCGGGAACAGGTCAATCTGGACCACATCGGGATCATCGACCCGGTTCACGCCGAAGACTTGCCGCTTTTTTGCGAGCGCCTCGAAAAACTCAAGCGCTACCGGGACGTCGGCAAGGCGACCACAGAGTCCATCATGGTCAAGCCCAACTATTTTGGCGCTATGATGGTCCAGTACGGGCAAGCCGATGCCATCGTGACGGGTGCCGACGAAGAGGCCTCCAGCACGTTGCGCCCCCTCCTCCAGCTCATCAGCCCCCTCCCGCACCTCAAAAGCGTTTCCTCCTGCATGGCGCTGGATCTCTCCAACAAACGCTACGGCGAACGCGGGGTCATGTTTTTTGCGGACTGCGCCGTCATTCCAGAGCCGACCGTTGACCAGCTCGCCGATATCGCCGTTGAAACCGGCATCACCTGCCGAAGGTTGACCGGTATGAAACCACGGATCGCGATGCTGTCCTTCACCACCCACAGCAGCGGCCGACTTCCCGGTCCTGCCAAGGTCGCAGCCGCCACAGCGCTCGCTCGACAGCGCGCCAGCCAGAGGGGCATCGAAATGGAAATCGACGGCGAAATGCAGGCCGACACTGCGATCCTCCCCGAGTTGGGAGCGAAAAAAGCCCCCCAGAGCCTCGTCGCTGGACGCGCCAACGTCCTGATTTTCCCCGACCTCGCCAGCAGCAACATCGCCGTCAAGCTGGTCCAATACCTCGCCGGGGCCGAAACCTACGGCCAGTTGCTCTTGGGGCTCGCCCGCCCCTGCGCCGACCTCTCCCGGGGCGCCACCGAAGACGACATCCTTGGAGTCGCCGCCATCGTCGCCTTGGAAGCGGTGGAGGCCCGCAAACTCATCCATCACTAAAGTTGTCAGCTATGAACCACGTTACACCACGTATCTTCATCGCCGCCACCGAGCAAAACGACGGAAAAACCACCACCTGCCTCGGACTTTTCGCCGCCCTGAGCAAACGCCTCGGCCGCATCGGCTACATCAAACCGGTGGGGCAACGTTTCGTCACCATTGACGGGATGAACATCGACGAAGACACCGTGCTAATCGAGCAAACCTACAAGGTCCGCACCCCGCTCGACGCCATGAGTCCCATCGCCGTCGAACCCGACTTCACCCGCAAGTACATCGAGGAAGCCCACCACGAATCCCTCGTGCGCCGGATCCAAAACTCCTTCGACCGCGCCGCTTGGGAAAAAGATTTCGTCATCATCGAAGGCAGCGGCCACGCCGGTGTGGGCTCCGTATTTGACCTCTCCAACGCCAGTGTCGCCCGCATTCTCGGGAGCAAAGCGATTCTCGTCACTCGCGGGGGCATCGGCCGGCCTGTGGACGAGATCGCCCTTAACAAGGCCCTCTTTCAACAGGAGGGCGTCCAAGTCATCGGCGCGATCATCAACAAGGTTCTCCCCTCCAAATTTGAGGTCGTCCGGGAGTTTGCCGGACGCGGGCTGGCTCGGCTGGGCGTCGAGCTTCTCGGCTGCATTCCCGAAGATCCGGTGCTGGCAAAACCCAACTTGGGGCAGATTTGCAAAAGTATCCGGGGCCGTTTCATCCACGGGGGGGAGCGCTCCCGCCGACAGGTGAAGAAGTTTGTCATCGGAGCGATGAGTACGGCGCGTGTCACCGACTTCTTTTCCCCGGGCACCCTGATTATTTCTCCCGGCGACCGCGAAGACATCCTGCTCGCGGCACTCACCTCCGTCGACCAGAACGCGCCCGACGGCCATCGCCTCGCGGGCCTCGTGCTTTCGGGCGACGTTTTGCCGGACGCCCCCCTTCTGGAGTTGCTCAAAAACTCCCAATTACCCGTGATTTCCTCGCCGCTGGACAGCTACGACGTGGCCAGCAACATCCACTCTATGACCATCAAGACCCTCCCCGGGGACATGGAGAAAATCGATAAAATCCAAGCCATGATCGAGCGCGAGGTGCGGGTCGACAGGTTGTTGGAAAAAATCGCCGCCAAATAACCGCTCCCTGCTAAAAACCGGTTTCCGCCCTGTCCCTCAGACTCCATGCTGGAAATGCTGCCGGATTGGGATATCCTCCCGCCCCCTTATGTACCGCACCACCTCCTGCAACAGCCTGCGCAAGGATCACTCCGGTCAAACCGTCACCCTCGCCGGTTGGGTGAATTCGCGCCGCGACCACGGCGGCGTCATCT
>QQND01000086.1 GCA_003402745.1 Verrucomicrobiota bacterium | reverse complement strand
TGAAAAATTCTTGGAACCGTCCCTTTGTTCTTGGGCGCCTTGTAGTATGTTCTAGACAGCAGCTGCTGACCATGAACTTCCGCAATTTCTTCCGTGATTCCTTCCGTGATTCCTTCAGTGATTCCTTCAGTGATGGCTTTCGCGGTTTCTTCACTTCTGTCGCACCCATTATATTAATGGGTTTGTGCTTGGAGGCTTGTAAAAAGCCGTCCCTGCCGAACTCCGTCAAGGAGGTGGCCGCCACCGACTCGGTGGCGCCGACGCCCGAACCGCCCCCGGCTCCGGCGCCCCCGCCCAAGAAAATCCACCAACCCGACACCAAGGGCTCCGTGATTGTGCTGTGTTACCACCGTTTTGAAGACAAGCCCAAGGACGGCCTGGCGATCACGCCCGCAGCGTTTGAGGCTCAGATGCAGGCAATCACCGAACACGGGTTCACGGTGGTTGGGATGCAGGATTTTCTGGCCTGGCGACGGGGAGAGAAGTCGATTCCGGAAAAAAGCTGCCTGATCACCATCGACGACGGCTACCGTTCCGGCTACGACCACGCGTGGCCTATCCTTAAAAAACACGGGTTTCCCTTCACGATGTTTATTTACACGGCCTTTGTGAAGGGGGGCGCTCTTGCAGGGGGCGGTTCGCTTTCTTGGGGAGAACTGGCGGAAATGCGTGATGCGGGAGTGGATATTCAGAGCCACACCGTCAACCATCAGAGTTTGCGGGTGAAAAAGGGCAAGTTTCAGAGCCAGTTTCCTTCGTACGAAGAGTGGCTCAAAAACGAAATTGCGGGCTCCAAGCGTCAGATTGAGGCGCAGCTTGGCATTTCCGTGCAGGCCCTGGCCTATCCGTATGGGATTCACGGCGATGTTATCCGGGCCATTGCGATGGAAGCCGGCTACGAGGCGGCTTTTTCAACTTATGGCCAGCGTTTGACCTACCACAGCCCAGCGGACCAGCTTGGGCGCTACGCGGTGGAGTCGACCAAGCCGAAGATTTTTACGGACGCACTGGCGATGGTCGGCGGTGGCGGCGGGATGGCGGAGTCCGCCTCAACGGTTTCGGGCCAGTTGGCGGCCGTATCGATGGTCACGGTGCCCAACGAGGGGGAAATCGTGCACGATGCGAAGCCGCCCATCAAAGCGAATTTAGCTACGATGGGCGACGTGGAGCCTGGGACCGTGGAGATCCGGGTGAGCGGGGTGGGGGCGGTCCCTGTAAAGTATGATCCGGCAACTAAACTGGCGGAGGCTGTTTTAGTGCAACCGCTTAAGGACAGACAGGTGACGGTGTTGCTGTCAGCGCAGGTTCGTGGACGGAAGGTGGAGACGCGATGGAGTTTTGTGTGTGACGCGGTTCCCCCGTCTACTGCTCCTGCGCACGGAACTGCGGTGCCTGCGGTTGTTCCTGCGCCTCATGCGGTTCCTGCAACGTCGGTTCCCGTGCCCGCGCCGGCGCCCAGTGCCCTTCCCCCCGCGGGTGCGGTCAGGCCTGCGGCGTCCAGCGAGGGGGCGCCTCCTGCGGCGGTCTCGGGCGGAGTGGTGGCTCCGAGATAGAGGCTGGACTCGTTTCGATTGGGCCCTAGGTTTTCACAAGGTCATGTTTTCGCTTCTTTCGGATAAACTACAGGATGTGTTCAAGAACCTGCGCGGGCAGGGGAAGATTTCTGAAACCAACGTTCAGGAGGCGATGCGCGAAGTGCGCATGGCCTTGCTAGAGGCTGACGTGGAGTTCAGCGTCGCCAAGGCCTTTATCGCCCGGGTCAGGGAGAAGGCCCTGGGGGAGGAGGTGTTGCGCTCGGTGACTCCGGGCCAGCAGATTGTTAAAATTTTCCATGATGAACTCACCGCGCTCCTCGGCGGCGAGGAGGCGCCCTTGGACCTCGCCGCTCCGGGCCGCATTTTAGTGGTGGGCTTAAACGGAGCGGGAAAAACGACTTCCAGCGCAAAGCTTGCGAACTGGTTGAAGAAACAAGGGCGGCATCCGCTGCTGATCGCGTGTGACTTGTATCGACCAGCGGCCGTGGAGCAGCTTGCGACTCTCGGCAAGCAAATTGGAGTGCCTGTGTTCCGTCCGGAACCGGGAGAGACGGATGTGCTGAAGGTTGCTCGGGACGCGGTGGAATGGGCGAAGGGGCAGGCCGGCAACGTGCAGATTTTCGACACGGCGGGCCGCCAGGAAGTGGATGAAGCTCTTTTGGAAGAGGTGCGCCGTCTCAAGGAAATGCTCCAACCGCAGGAGACGCTGCTCGTGGCGGACGCAGCGACAGGCCAGCAGGCGGTGAGTGTGGCGAAGCGGTTTCACGAAGTGCTTCAAATCAGCGGAATCATTCTCACCAAGTTGGACGGGGACGCCCGAGGCGGCGCTGCGCTTTCGATGCGGGAAGTCACCCAGAGGCCGATCAAGTTTGCGGGAGTTGGCGAAAAACTGGATCAGTTCGAGACGTTTCATCCGGACCGGCTTGCCGGACGAATTTTAGGGATGGGCGACATTGTTTCCCTGGTAGAGCGCGCGGCGGAAGCCATCGACGAGGCGGATGCCAAACGGATGGAGGAGCGGTTCCGGCGTGCTGAGTTTGATTTTAACGACTTTCTCGAGCAGTTTAAAATGATGCGCCGCCTCGGGCCCTTAGAGAATATTCTTGCGATGCTGCCAGGAATGGGCAACATGAAGGACTTCTCGGTTGATGAAAAACAGCTTAAGCGTACGGAGGCGATTGTGCTTTCAATGACGCGGGAGGAAAGGGGTAACCCGGACCTTCTGAATGCGCGCCGCCGCCAGCGGATAGCGCGTGGGAGCGGTGTTTCAGTGACGGATGTGAATGATCTGGTGCAGCGTTTTGGGATGATGCGCAAGATGATGAAAAATATGGGGCAATTTAAGAAGTTGTTTTCCAAAGCACAGAAGCAGCGGGGGCGCTAGCCGGTCCCTTTCTCTTCTGTGCAGCTCTGGTTTTTTTCATTCTGCCCTTCTAGTTTTTTGTAAAACACCCACAGCGATTGCGTTCATTTTAGTGTAGTCGAAAATCCTTTTGTCTGTTTTGATCTCTCCTTAGAAACCGTTTTATGGCAGTCTCCATCCGTCTCCGCCGCGAAGGCACCACCAACAGTCCCTACTACAAAATCGTTGTAGCTGATTCCCGCAGCCCCCGGGATGGTAAGTTTATCGAAATCATCGGTAACTACGATCCCAAGAAGGCTGAACACAACTCCAATGTAGACCTCACTCGGGTCGATTATTGGGTGAGCCGGGGAGCCCAGCCGTCCGAAACTGTGGCGAGCATCATCCGCCGTACCCGCCGAGCGGAAAAAGCGGCAGTCTAGTCTGCAGTTTTCTTTTACGGGGAGGCTTTCTCTTCCGATTAGAAATTTTGGCCTTTGCTAAGTTTGGGTACCTCCTCAACAAAATGAAGGCCTTTTTAGAATATGTTTTGAAAAACTTGGTGGACGCTCCGGAATTAGTGAGCGTCCACCAAGCTTCGTTTTCCGGAAAAACCATCTTTGAAGTGAGGGTTCACTCCAGTGATGTGGGGAAAGTCGTAGGAAAACAGGGCCAGACCATTGCTGCGATCCGAAGCATCATGACCGCGGCTGCGGCCCGTTATGGGGGGCAGATTGGTGTGGAAATTGTTGAGGACGCGCCTCGTGCTGAGGCTCCTTCTTCTGGAGCTTAGGGCTCCCAGTGTTCTTCTGGAGCTTAGGGCTCCCAGTGTGTGTGTAGGTGAGCTCGGCTACCAACCTGGTCCCGAGAGGTTTAGTCTCGTCTCTTTAGTCTCGTCTCTTGACTCGGCGAAGTTGACTTGCGTCTGTACCGACGATGGTGAGACGGAACCAATCGCCTGTTGCTTCTCGCTCACCACCCGGCCGGTTCTCAGACCTTGAGGGCTAGGATAAAGTTGCAAAAGGCTCCGTGTCGTAGGCATCGCACACGGAATGGAACTTCGTGTACACAAATTTGCAGGCCGTCGTGCCGTCTTTGCAGACCGCGCGCGCCACGTGTACATCAAGGCTTTTAAGCGTCCTCAAGCTTTCGAGCAGGAGGCTTGTTGCCAAGCCGCGGCTGCGGTACTCGGGTAAAACGCATGGCCCGCAGTAGAGGTGGTTGTCTGCATCCTCTTCGGTGCTGAAACACGCCGCAGCAATGATTCTGGGGCCGTGATGAATCACCAGGGCTGGACTCGACTGCGAACGAAAGGCTTCGTGAATCCGATCCCGCAGAGAATCAGCGATGCGGCTGAAACTTCCGTTCCACTGGGAGTCGGTTGAAAAAGACCGCGCAACGAGGGATTGAACGATGGTTTCCTCGCCCTTATTCGCGATGCGCAACTGCAACCCGTGAGGCAGCACGGGGGACTCCTCGTTCAGAGTGGCCAGGTTCCAGCTAAATAACTTCCAAAACTCGCGCATCGTTCAAATTGTATCTGTCAACCAGCTTAGCGTGCATCGGCGGGAATGCAATCCAACCCACAGTCTTTTCAGAGCGCTGTCTAAACGGGAGGTCTTCCGTACCGCCTTTAGTGGGGGGAAGTGACTTCCCAAGACTCTCCGAAGAAGCCCGCATCAGCGATCCCCGCGGGGGCCTTGGGTGTGGCTGGCACAGAAATGTCAAGCAGCGCCCAGTCCGGGAGTTTGGCGATCTGCCTCGCGTTGTTTAGATAATCGTACTCCCGATAGGTGAACCCGCTGTTAAGCACCACGTAGTGGTCCGGGGAGAGGGGATTCGGATAGACAAGCGCCGGCAAATGACTGGCGGAAGGGAACTTCTTGCCAGCGACTTCCACGGTCTCTTTGGTCCACTTGAGCGGCAGGCTTCCTTGGACCTTGCCGATGAGGCTGTTGCTGGAAGGATCACCCCATAGAATCAGGTTCGCATTCGAAAGCTCCTCCTCAGTCACCGATTTGTCGTCGCGCACGACGATTTCCCCGCGGAATTGACTGCGCCAGTGCTCCACAAAATGTTTGAGTTCAGCGTCCACCCATTTCGCCGTTTCAGGGTGGAACGGGGTCCCCGTTGGGCGCACAACGACGAACTTGGTGAGGAAGGCGTCGTCGATGGGGCCTTGGAGGCCCGGGCGTTTCGAAAGGCCCGCGGCGAACGGTTCGTCGACGGGATACCAGGTGTTGTTCACCTGCCGCAGATGCACGGCCCACGAGCGGTCGCTTTGAGGCGGAGGGGCAACCACAGACTGCCCATCAATGACTAGCGGGAGTGCGGACAAGGGATCCAAAGGGTATTCCCCCGGACCGCATTGAAGGGTCAAGGCGGTGACGTTGCTGGTGCTGATCACACACTGCTTGGCCGTGCGGTCGATCTGGGCGTCCACCCTCGCTTGTTCCCAGTGGTGGCGCATTCCTTGGACCGTTACCCAAGAAGAGGTCGGGTAACGGAGCGTGTACGTCGCAAAATGGATGGTGTCTGGGAAGGGATCGCGTCCGAGGGAGGCAATTCTGTCGATACGCCGCGCCACCTCCTCTTTGGCTTCGGGATGGTACTTGTGGCCTGTTTTTGGGCCGATGATGTGGGTCAGATTAAATCCCTCTTCACGAGCTGCTTCCGCCATTTTTGTTGCTGCTTGCCGTTGCTTGTCGTCTTCCCCGCTGTACGCTACGGTCGGGCAGTTTGACAAGTTGCGCACCCAACCCGGGCAGTCGTACCAGTTCCAGAGGCGCTGCTCGTACCAGGTCGGGGTGAGGGTTTCATCCTGGAAAACGTGGAGGAAATCAGGCGTTTCGCTAAAACCGGCTCCCGGATTTGAGGCTACCCAGCGGCTGGGATAGTGGACCGTAAACTGCCAGGCCGCCGCTCCCCCCATGGAAAAGCCGCGCATCACCAAGCGCGCCGGGTCGATGCGATAATTGCGGTGGGCATGTTCGAGGGCCTCGAACAAGTCGACTTCGCCGGCAAATTTGTTGGCATTGCAATAACGCCCGTAGGGATGGAGGACGAACGCACCGTTTGGGGTGAATTCCCCGGGGCTTTTGTGCCTCTGATCAATAAAACTCAGTTCGCTGAGATTTTCGCCGCGCCCATGGCACCAGATGTCAAGCCGGTGCGCCACACCGCTTTCGGACTGGTACCCTCCCGGCACCACCAAGCCGTACGGCTGGACGGAGCCGTCGATGCGCGAGCGATAGCCTCGAACCACCAAGCCCGTCTGCGTGGTCCAGGGAGACCGTCCTTCGCTTAGGCTTTTCGCGCGCGCGAAGCCTTCGTCCAGAAGTGATTTGGCAGTCGCTACTTCTTGGGGCTTGTAAAATTCGTCGAAGCGCAGCGCCCAGTCCACCGCTTTGTGAAAGACTTCCACGTCCGGCAAAAGCGACTGCAGCGCAGGTTTTTTTGACAGCTCATTTCGAAGTGTGGCGATTTGCACGCCCAACGCCGCCACTCTTTCCTGAAGCGCTTTTCTATCCGAGTCGGCAATCGCGACTCCCGGAGGCGGGATCGGCCGGACTTGGTCAGCGCGGTTGTCTTTGGGACCGTCGGCAAAGGTGGGAAGGGCGCTGAGAAGGGTGGCCAAAGCGGTGACTAGGGTGGGGGCACGCATAAAAGAAGCTACGAGTATGGGGGAAGCGCGCGAAAACTCCAGCCCTCAGGAACCCTTCAAAAGGCGAGGAGCTTCCCTGCCTTCAGGTCGAAAATGGTCCCGGCGAGAAGTGTCATGCTTACGAAGGCATTGATTTGGAAAAACGCCTTGTTGATCTGCGCCGGATGGAGCGAGGCGGCCAGTCTGTGCTCCCACACGAGCGCGCCAAGCGTGAGCAGGCAGGCGCAGGCGTATGCGATCCCCAGGCCTGCAGTGAGGCCGAAAAGGAAAAAACACGCGGCAGCGGCCCCATGAAGGGCCTTCGCAAGTTTTAAGGCCGCAGGAACTCCATACCGTGCTGGAAAACTAAACAGTCCGTGCGTGCGGTCAAACTCCGTGTCTAGCGTGCTGTAGATAAGGTCGAACCCAAAAGTCCACACAAGGACGGCGAGTCCAAGGAGAAAGGGTTCCGGTGAGGACAGCGACGCTCGCACTCCCACCCACGCTCCAGCGGGCGCCACTGCCAGCGCCAGGCCCAGGAAAAAATGGGAGAAGGCAGTGAAGCGTTTGGTCAGAGAGTAAAAGCAAAGAATGAACAGCATGACTGGGAAAAGCGCCAGGCACAGTGCATTGAGCTGATAGGCAGCCCAGAAAGCAACTGCAGCTGCGAGGAGGAGCGCTGACCAGGCCTGGGTTTTTGACACCAGGGTGTGGCGCTCGGAGGTGCGCGGATTAAGCTTGTCGAAATTCCAGTCCATCAGGCGGTTAAAGCACATGGCAACGGTGCGTGCGGATACTGCGCAGACAACAATCCAGCCCAGCGTGCGCCCGGACACGCTTCCTTTGCCCGCCACAAGCATCGAAATCAGGGCGAAGGGCAGTGCAAAAATGGTGTGTGAAAAACGGATGAAAGCGCCGAGGCGCAGCAGAAACGGCGGCCTGGCCGCAGGGGTGTCCATGGTCTAGGACTGCCGCAAAATCGGTCCGAGGGCAATGATTCCTCCGTCTGCGTTACCGCGTCTGACGCGGCAGGCGAAGCGCGCGCGCTCATTGCGAGAAGTACGGGCCCATGGTAGCGTTCTCCCACACCCTATGGAAACACGCGATCGAATACGCTCGGCATTTGGCGAATATCTTCGGGAGCACGGCCGTCCGCCTGAAACGGTCTTTGCGTTCTGCAAGCTTCTAGATTTGCCAGAACGCGATTTTTTCAGCCAGTTTGCTTCCTTTGATGTCTTGGAAAGTGATTATTGGGGGCACCTTGTGTCTTCGGTGGTGGAGGCTGTTGAGGCGGGCTCGGAGTGGAAGGGATTTACAGCGCGCCAAAGGTTGTTGTCTTTTCTTTACGCGTTTTGCGAGGCGTCTCTTGACTGCCGTTCGATCCTGCTTACCAGGCTGGGTCCGCTTGGGCCGCTGGCCAAGCCGAAGTTTCTCAAAGGCTTTGAACAGTGCTTCCGCGATTTTACGAAGGAGATTCTGGAGCATGGGATGAGCGGGGGGGAGATTGCGGAACGCGGGCGACTGGCTTCCCTTTATCCCGACGCGCTTTATACGCACTTCCGCGGCGTTATTGATTTTCACCTCAAGGACCACAGCCTCAACTACGAGCGCACTGACGCGTTTATTGAAAAAACCGTGGCGGTTGCTTTTGATCTCATTCGAACGCAGGTTGTTGATTCAGCTTTGGATCTGGCCCGTTTTCTGATTCCTTGCCGCGACGGTAACTCGGCATGATCGAACAGGACTCGATTGAAAGAACGCGTTTTTCGCGCGTGGCAGCATTGGCGGGGACCGGTATTCGTGTTGGCGTAAACTATTTGAAGCATTACGGCAGGCGCGCCGTAGGCTCGGCTTCGGACTCTGAAGTGCTTCAGGAGGACAATGCGAAAGAGGTCTACGATACTTTCAGCCGGCTCAAAGGCGGCCCGCTCAAGCTCGCGCAGATGTTGAGCATTGACAGAAATCTTCTTCCTCCAGCCTATGCCACCCAGTTTTCCAAGGCTCAATATTCCGCCCCGCCCTTGTCTTACCCTCTGGTGGCAAGAACATTTCGCAGGGAGTTTGGCCGGGAGCCCTCGGAGATTTTTACGAGTTTTTCCAAGAATGCCGCCCACGGCGCGTCGATCGGACAGGTGCACCGCGCCTCAAAGGACGGACGCGACTACGCGGTCAAAGTTCAGTATCCTGGGGTGGCGGATAGCCTGCGCACCGATCTCCGTGTTCTCAAACCTATCGCGCTCAGCCTTCTCGGGCTCAAGGAGCGGGACGTCGCAGAGTACCTCAAGGAAATCGAGACCCGCCTTCTCGAGGAGACAGATTATGCGCTGGAATTGCAGCGCTCCCAAGAACTGTCTTCGCAGTCAGCCCATCTTCGGAACGTCAGGTTCGCGACGTATTACCCGGAGTGGAGTTCCGCAAGGATCCTGACGATGGATTGGGTTGAAGGTGTGACCCTTGACAAATTTGCCGATGGTCCGGCCACCCAGGCGGAGCGAGACGCGGTGGGCCAAGCCCTGTGGGATTTTTACGAGCACCAAGTCCATCATCTGCGCGTGTTCCATGCAGATCCACATCCGGGGAATTTTCTGGTCAATGAAGGCCAGTTGTGGGTGCTGGATTTCGGCTGCACCAAGATTTTGGAGGAGGTTTTTTACCGCAAACAGTTCCGTTTTTTGGATCCGACGCTGACCCAGGATTCGGTGCGTTTCGAGTCCGCGCTGGCCTCTCTTGACATTCTCCTGCCGGAAGACGACGCGCGAAAAAGGGAACGCATCGTGGCCCTCTGTGAAAGGTCGATCCGGCTTTTGGCGACGCCATTTTGGAGCGACACCTTCGACTTTGGCGACCCCGCGTTCATGCAGGCGATTTACGAAATGGGCGAGGCCAACGCCAGGGAACAGCAAAGCCGTGATTTGCAGGGACGTCGCGGGTCCGCTGACAGCGTGTACGTTCACCGCGCCTATTTCGGCCTTTATAGTTTGCTGAGCCGCCTGCGTGCCCGAGTTAATGTCTGTTTGCCTGGGTGGATTAGATCGAGGGAATGAGGAGGACATTTTTTAGCGAACCCACCCCATGAATCCTCTTCTAGAAGCATCGGTACGCTGGTTGTGCGGTAGGTTTGTGCGGTTGTTTTATCGCCTCGAGGTGCTTCCTCATCATGCTTTGCCTGAGGGGGGCTGTCTGCTGTTACCGAATCATTTGAGCTGGGCGGACGCCGTTTTGTTGCAAGTTGCAACCCCACGGCCTATCCGGTTTTTAGTGGACGATGCGATCTATCGCAGCAGGACACTTCGGCCCTTGTTCGCGGCAATCGGCGCCCTTCCCATTTCCCAGACGCGAGCCAAGGAGGCCATACGCACGGCGTCTGCGGCGCTTAAACGGGGAGAGGTCGTCTGCATTTTTCCCGAAGGAGAAATTTCGCGGTCCGGGAGTCTCCTGCGCATCCAGCGGGGGTTTGAATTAATCGCTCGTGAGGCGCAGGCGCCGGTAGTCCCGGTGTGGTTGGATGAACTTTGGGGTTCGCTTCTTTCGTTTTCGGAAGGACGTTATTTTTTCAAGTGGCCCCGGCAATGGCCCTATCCGGTGACCATAGCCTTTGGAGAGGCGCTGCGAGGGCCGGACGTTTCGGCTGGCGTCGTGCGTGAGAGGCTCCTGGATTTGGGGGAGAAAAGTTTTCAGCAACGTTCTGTGCTCAGGGGACATTTGGGCCGCGCTGCGATCGAAGGATTGGCCCGAGAAGCAGGCGCCGAGGTCCTTGTTGACGGAACCGACGACAGCCGTTTGAGCCGGGGCATGCTTCTGGCCCTGGGATTGGCTTTAGCAAGGCTCCTGCGGAGTTTGTGCGCGGAACCACGCGTGGCAATCGTGCTTCCCCCAGGGAAGGGCGCCACACTCGCGAACCTCGCCGTTGTGCTTGCCGGCAAGATACCCGTGAACTTGAACTTCACCGCAGGGCGTCCCTCCATTGAGGCCGCCTGCCGGATTGCGGATTTGCGTTGTGTGATTACTGCGAGAGTTTTTCAAAGCAAGCTGCCTGATTTTGCCTGGCCCGAACAGGTGCTGTGTTTGGAAGATTTGGTTCCACGCTTCAAGATCAACGCGGTGGTGTGGCGAGGGCTCATCGGAGTTTTGCCTGCAGCTCTGCTGGCCCGCCTCGGAGGGGTGCCAGCGACAGGAGATCGCGCCGAGGCTGTTACTCTTTTCACGAGCGGAAGTTCGGGTGACCCCAAGGGAGTCGTGCTCTCTCATCGGAATTTGTTGGGCAATGTGCGGCAATTTTCGCACATGATCGGACTTAAAAAAGGGGACAGCATTCTTGCCTGTTTGCCTTTGTTCCACTCCTTTGGGAGTACGGTCACGCTTTGGTACCCGATCCTCGAAGGCTTGCGCATGGTAACCAATCCAAGCCCGCTCGATATCCCCAAAAATGCGGCGTTAATCCAAACGCACCAGGTCAAACTGATGTGTTCGACGCCAACGTTTTTGCGAGGCTACCTGCGCAAAGCTGAACCAGAGCAGTTGCGGAGCCTCCAACTCATTGTCACCGGTGCTGAAAAATTGCCGATGGACCTTGCCGAGGCGTTTGAAAGCCGTTTCGGTAAAGAGGTGCTGCAGGGCTA
>QQND01000085.1 GCA_003402745.1 Verrucomicrobiota bacterium | reverse complement strand
TTCCAATTGGAAGGGGCCGAAACGTTGGAAGACCGTCTGGGCGGAAGCACAACGCGGGCACTCCACGACGGTGAGCGGGGAGACCTCAGTGAGGTCCATGGGGAGCCCGCAGGACTGGCAGGATTCTGAGGGCGGTTGGGGGGGCGGGACGGACATTCGCTAATCGGCCGGCATTCAAGGTGAAAATAAATTCAAAAGCAAACCCGGCGAAGACACTCCGCGGTGCGGGGGCGCGGGCTGGGGGAGAGAGGTGTCTTAATATGCATCCGGCAGCGGCACGCGTTGTTGTGCCTGGTCGGTTTGGTGGGCCTTGGGCTAAAGTGGGACCATCTTCGTGAAGGGGAATGCGTACGCCTGCAGATAAACCAGGATGCTCATGAGTAGCGCCAGGGCGACGCTGTGCCAGAACACGTACCTCAGGATCGCGGACTCATGCCCAAACCAGCCGGTTGCCGTGCTCGCCACAACAATGCTCTGTGCATCCACCATTTTGGCCATGACCCCGCCCGAACTGTTGGCGGCTCCCATCAAAATCGGACTGATTCCAAGCTGCTCGGAGGTGATTTTTTGCAGCGAACCGAACAAGACGTTTGAGGCAGTGTCCGACCCGGTGAGTGCCACCCCAAGCCATCCAAGAAGCGTTCCAAAAAACGGGTAAAAATGGCCGGTCTGCGCGAGCGCCAGGCCGAGGGTGGCGTCGGTGCCGGAGAATTTTGTGACGTTTCCCAGAGCCAGCATGGCTGCGATGGTTAGGAGCGAGTGGCGCGTTTTCCAGAGTGTTTGTCGGTAGGTGCGAAGCATCTGCCCGGGACCAAACCCCATGAAAAAGCCGGCCACCAGGGCCGCCGCGAAAATGCCGGTGCCTGTTGCGGACAAGAAGTTGAGTTTGAAAACGGCCGCTTCCGGCGGAGCGCTGGGTGGAGCGACTGGAGGCATCCTCTGGACGACGCCGTCCAAGTAAGGGACGGAGAATTTGGGCGAGCTGATCTGGTCGAGGAAGGTTTTTGTCTGGGGCATCCCCCAGTACAGAATGAAGCCCGTGAGAATGATCCAAGGCATCCACGCCTGCAGGATCTCCGCCTTTTCCAGAGGTGCCCCAGTTTTGGGTTTGTTGGCCGCTGGTCCGGATTCAGGCGCCTCTAAGCGTAGGAGTTCGCGAGGTTGCCAGAAGCGCAGGAGAAGAACCGTTGCGAAAATGGAACAAGCCCCGGAAATGATGTCGACGAGCCAAGGTCCATGAAGGTTGGAGACCAGAAATTGGGGGATCGCAAAAGCCAGGCCTGCAGTCAAAGCGGCGGGCCAGACCCCGACCATGGCGCGCCACCCGGCAAAGGCGGCGACGATCCAAAAGGGAATGAGCAACGAGAAGAAGGGAAGTTGCCTGCCGACCATGGCCGAGACCAAGTGGACGTCCAGCCCCGTGACTTGCTCAAGGGTGGTGATGGGGATTCCCAGAGAACCAAAGGCCACCGGGGCGGTGTTGGCAATGAGCGCCAGGCCTGAGGCGTGCAGGGGTTTGAATCCGAGCTGGATGAGAATCGCAGCTGTGATGGCCACCGGAGTTCCGAAGCCCGCCATGCCTTCGATAAATGCGCCAAAGGCGAAGGCGATTAAAATGAGCTGGATTCGGGCGTCCGGCGCTACCCGGGCAAGGCTGGCCCGGAGAACGTCAAAAAGCCCTCGCTCCACGGTGAGGTGGTACAGGAAAAGAACGTTTAAAATAATCCAGCCGATGGGAAACAGACCGAAGGCGGCGCCGTAGAGGGTCGCGGCGGCTGCCGCGTCAGCAGGCATCTTATTGACTCCGACTGCTAAAATAAGCGCGGAGCACAGCCCCAGCAGCGCGCAGTAGTGAATGCGAAGGTGCAGAATGGCGATGGATCCAAGCAGCAGAACAATTGGAACGGAGGCTGCGAGCGTCGAAAAAAGCGGGTTGCCGAGCGGATCGTAGTTTTGGGGCCAGTGCATGCGAGGGTGTGGCTGGGAGAAAAGACAGGATGTGACAGGGTAATTCGCTGGTGGGGAAACCGGAAATGACTCAAGTATCTCTGCTATATTTTCTGAGTTCAACCTCCTGCGAATTTTTCGGAGGATGGGTGTAGGAAGGTTTGGACGATCTGCGCGGGAACGTGAAGCTGCTTTTCAGAGCGAAAGCCAAGTCGCTGGCGGCACTAAAAGGAGGATGTCGCGCTTGGACAGGTTTTTGTCGCTTGCTCCTTAGGGGGTATTTTTCAGGACCTTTCAAAGTCACCTGTTGCTTCTGAGTACGATTTCTTTCATTTAAAAGGAAGCCCCTCCCTTCCAGAACAATGATAAATCGCCGATCCTTTCTGCGTTGCGCGGCGCTTGCGCCCTTTGCCGCCCTGAGTCCCTCCTCCTTTGCTGCCTCCAGAGGCAGCTACATCGACGCACATGTGCACGTGTGGACCCCGGATACCGAGCGGTTTCCTCTTGCGGAAAGTTTTTCCAAGGAAAAGGACATGGTGCCTGCGAGCTTCACTCCCAACGAGCTCTTTGCTGAGTGCCGCCCCCAGAAAGTGGGGCGGGTGGTGCTCATTCAGATGAGTTTCTACAAGTTCGACAACCGGTACATGCTGGCGATGATGGCTAAGCACCGCGGGGTTTTTGGGGGTGTGGCGATCGTGGATGAAACCAAGCCCGACGTGTGCGAGACGATGAAGGGCCTCGCCGCCAAAAAAGTGCGGGGCTTCAGGATCTACACGAGTCCTGAAAAGGCGGAGGGGTGGCTCCAGTCCGAGGGCATGAAAAACATGTGGGCATACGGGGCGGACGCCGGTCTGGCGATGTGCCTGCTGACGGGGCCGGATTCCCTCCCTGCGATTCAGCGTATGTGCGCGGCTTATCCGAAAACCCGGGTCGTCATTGACCATTTTGCGCGGCTTGGAATGAACGGGCCGGTTCGAAACGAGGATGTTGAGCAGTTGCGCCGGCTAGCGGAGTTTCCGAATGTGTATGTGAAAACGTCCGCTTTTTATGCGCTGGGTCAGAAAACGGCACCCTATGCGGATTTGACGCCGCTCATTCAAACGTTGCGTGACACCTTTGGCGCCAAGCGCTTGATGTGGGCCAGCGACTGTCCCTACCAGGTTCAGGGCGAACACCACTACGCCGATTCCATTGGGCTGATCCGTGACCGACTTAATTTTCTCGGGGCGGAGGACAAGGAGTGGATGCTGCGCAAGACGGCTGAGAAGGTTTTCTTTTCCTAGGAGCTGTTTTTTTTGATGGCGGTGTTTTTACCGTTGGCCCTGTGCGGGGTTTTGGGCAGCGTATGCGCGCTCTTATGTCCGCATCCACGCTTCACGCGCGTCTGACCGCCGGTTCCCGTCTCGCGCTTTTTGGAGCGGTGGTGAATGCCGTGATGGCCGTGGGCAAGATCACTTTTGGTGTTCTGGGGCAAAGTTATGCGCTGATCGCTGACGGGGTGGAGTCCACCCTGGATATCTTCAGTTCGTTGCTGGTGTGGGTGGGACTTCGGTTCGCCTCGTTGCCTCCCGACGATTCGCATCCTTACGGACATGGGAAGGCAGAGACACTGGCGGCGATCGCCGTGGGGGGCTGTTTGCTTGTGACTTCCATTGTGTTGGCGGTGGAAAGTGTGCGGGAAATTCTCACCCCCCACCACGCTCCGGCCCCGTTCACGCTGGCGGTTTTGCTCATCGTGATCGTGATCAAGGAGGTGCTATTTCGCAAAGTGCTGCATCACGGGGCGGAACTGGGCAGTACGGCGCTGGAATCCGACGCCTGGCATCATCGTTCGGATGCCATCACTTCAGCCGCCGCTTTTGTGGGAATCACCGTGGCCTTGGTGGGGGGTGAGGGCTACGAGGCAGCGGACGATTACGCGGCGCTCGTGGCCTGCTTGATCATCGCCTTCAACGGCATTCGTGTCCTGGGGCCCGCCATCAATGAAGCCATGGACACGGCTCCGCCGTCCCATATCGTCCATGGTGTGCGCGAGGCGGCATCTGCGGTGGAGGGGGTGCAGGGTTTGGACAAGTGCAGGGTGCGGAAAATGGGGGTCGAGTTTTACGTCGATATTCACGTGCTGGTTTTGGGCGAACTCTCTGTGCGCGAAGGTCACACGATCGCGCATCAAGTGAAGGATGCCGTGAGGACGGAGATGCCCTCGGTGGCGGACGTGTTAGTCCACATCGAGCCCGTCTAGCGATCGGCTGGGGGCGGCGTGCGTTTGGGAGCGGCGCTACTCGATGACTACGGGGATTCCAGCCGTTACTTTCTCGATGAGTCGGATGACGTCCCAGTTGGCGACGCGCATGCAGCCGTGGCTAAAGGCGCGGCCGATGGTATTGGGCTGGTTTGTTCCGTGAATGCCTATGCCGGCCCGGTTTAAGGCGCACCAGACCACGCCCACGGGGTTGTTGGGTCCGGGGGGGAGCATGAAAAATTGGTCGGTGCGCACGCCGTGGTTGAGGACTCCTTCGTCCCAGCGGAAGGTGGGCATGGTGCTGATACCGTAGATGCGCCATTTTCCCGGAGGCGTCGGCAGGGACTCGGAACCGGGGGTGATGGGAAGACTGGCCAGCAGGGTGCCGCCCTCCCGGAGCTCCAACTGGCGCTCCTTGCGGTCGATGCGGATGCTGCGGCCCTTGTATTCGGGTTTTTCGGGCAACTGGGCGATGGCGCGCACGTCTTCGATTTGAAAGGGTTCCACCGCGGGAACCTTGACCGTATCGCCGACGTTGAGGTGGTCCAGTTTGAGCGAAGGGTTGAGGTGTTCGAGGAGGCCCTCAGAGCAGTGGAAACGTTCGGTTAAAAATTCCAGAAGCGAATCGTAAGGGAGGTATTGCAGGCGACATTGCTCGGCGGGCTTGGAGGGCAGGTTGCCCACGAATTTGCGGTCGTCGGGTTTGATCGTGTACTCGGTGTAAGCTCGGGAATCCTGCGGCACGGGGAGCGACTCCGGCAGTCCGGTGGGCTCCAACCCGTGGGCGGTCTGGTAGTGGACGATGGCTTTGGTGGTGAACTCCCCGGGCAGTCCGTCGACTTTGCCCGGCCCGAAAAGGGCACTGTCTAAAAAAACCTGCAGTCGCACCAGCGCCTCGCGCTCTTTGGCGGAGGGCATCCGCGCGCTGGTCTGCCCGCTGGTCTCTGCGTTTGCAGGGAGGCCGGCCAGGAGGAGGAGTGCGGCGGAGGATGGGTTGAGAAGCTTCATTAGAAATGGGGTTGGCGCGTTGCTGACCTGCGCTAGGGTAGGGGAAAGCACGCGTTCACCCTCCTATGAATCCACGACCTCTCCGCATCGCGCAAGTTTCTCCGCTCTGGACGAGTATTCCACCTGCAAATTATGGCGGGATTGAGCTGCTTTTGAAGCTTCTTGTCGATGATTTGGTCGAAAAAGGCCACGCTGTCACCCTCTTCGGCACTGGCGATTGCCGGACCCGGGGGGAACTGGTTTCCGTGGCGGAGTCCTGCATCACCGATCTCATGGCGCGGGGTGAGGCTTATGCTTACGAACACTACGCCAACGCGGCGGTCGCCGAGGCGCTGCGTCGGGCTGCGGAGTTTGACATTATCCACTATCACCTGACTCCGGCCTGGATTCCGCTGGCCTCCGTTTCCAAACGCGCCTCTCTTTTCACGCTGCACACGTGTGCGGTCAAAGACGATGAGTGGGCCTTCGCCCGGTATCCGGAGGTGGAGGTTGCTTCGATCAGCCGGTTTCAAATTGCAGAAACGGCGGCCCGGCTTGGCCGCAACTTTCCGGTGGTTTACAACGGCTGCGACTTCGGCTCCTACGAGCCGGTTTTTGAGCCGGGGCGTTATCTCGCCTTTTTGGGAAGGATGAGCCACGCAAAGAACCCGGCGGGGGCGGTGGCCATTGCGAAGGCGGTTGGGATGCCGCTGGTGCTTGCGGGCCAGCCTCAGAACGCCGAGGAGGAGCGTTATTTTGCGCAGGAAGTCCGCCCCCAACTTGACGGGGAGCAGATCCGCTGGCTGGGGCCGGTGAACCACGCGCAGAAGGCTGAACTGCTCCGGCACGCCGCCGCCCTGGTGTTTCCCATCCAGTGGGACGAACCCTTTGGCCTGGTCATGATTGAAGCGATGGCTTGCGGAACCCCGGTGCTGGGGGTCCGGCGCGGTTCGGTGGGCGAAGTCGTCACAGACGGGGTGACTGGGTTTAGTGCGTCTTCGCCGGAGGGGCTTGTGGAGCTTGTGGGCCCGACGCTCAAGCTCGACCGGCGCAAGGTGAGGGAGGCGGGGGAGGCGAAATTCGGATACAGGCAGATGGTGGATGCGTATGTAGAATTGTACCGTAAGCTTGCCGCCCGCCATTCACCCCGGGAGTGAGCCGCCCAATTTTTGATTTATGTCTATTGCAACCAAGACCGGAGATGACGGAACCACAGGCCTGATGTTTGGGCGGCGGGTGTCCAAGACCCATTCCCGCGTGCAGGCTTACGGCACGTTGGACGAACTCAACACGGCGTTGGGAATGGTACGCGCCTTTTGTGAGGTTCCTGCGATTGGGGAACGGGTGCTGGTGGTTCAGAAAAACCTGATCCCGATCATGGGTGAACTGGCTGTTTCGGAGGAGGATTTACAGAGGTATATCGACAAGGGGCGCACCATCATCGGCCCCGATTTGGCGGAGGAATTGACCGCGCAAATTGTCGACTTGGAAAAAAACCACAAGATCACCTACGCCGGATGGGCCACCCCGGGTGCTACCAAGGGCAGCGCATGTTTGGATGTCGCTCGGACGACCTGCCGCCGGGCGGAACGCGCGCTAGTGAGCCTTCGCGAGAGCGGGTTTGAGGTTAGTCCGCATATTTTGCGCTACGTGAACCGGCTCTCGGACCTGTGCTGGCTCTGGGCGCGTTGGACGGAGACGCTGACTGGGGCGGTTGGGGATGCAGATTCTGCGTAGTTTCGGTTGGCGCGTCTGCCTGGTGTTTGGGGGAGCCACAAGCGTGCAGGGCATGGCGAGGGGAGGGTAGAGAGAGGGGAGGGAAGCGTTCCCCAGAGGCTGGGTCTGCTTCCTCCGGCTCTGTTTTGAGGTGAAAAAAAGGGCCGTTTTCTCTAATGAATCGGCCCGATTGGGGTTGTCCACAATGAGGAGATCGAATCTCACCGCTGCTTTGCGCGTAAAAAACCGGGGCGGCCCTTTATTTTTTCCCACAACACGCTCCATGTTAAAAATTTCGGGACCCTCCTATGGAAAGTTTTGCGACGGCTGGTCGCGGCGTGATTTTATCACCATCGGCGGGCTCGCCATGGGTGGGCTTTCGCTCCCGAACCTGTTGCGGGCGGAGGCGCAGTCCGGGGTGGGGAAGTCTCCAAAGTCGGTCATCATGATTTATATGGCGGGAGCGCCGCCGCATCAGGATCTTTTCGATTTAAAAATGGACGCGCCCTTGGAGTACCGGGGGCCCTATCAGCCGATCAGCACGAAGGTGCCCGGGATCCAAGTTTCAGAGCACATGCCGCGGATGGCGGGAATCATGGACAAACTGGTGCCGATTCGTTCGATGGTGGGTTCGCTTTCCGGGGACCACGACTCGCATATCTGCTACACGGGTCGTTCGCCGAGGGGGACGGTGATTCCGCCTGGGGGCTGGCCGTCTTTGGGGTCGGTGATGGCGAAGCTTTGCGTGGAAAAGTCCACGGGTCTGCCTCCTTTTATTGGGATGGCGCCCACAGCGGGTCATCCGCCTTACGGTTCGCCGGGCCACCCTGGTTTTCTCGGAGCCGCTTATTCGGCGTTTCGCCCCAACGGAGCGGGCGTTACGGATTTGACCTTAAACGGGATCACCAGCGACCGGCTGGAGGATCGGCGGGCGTTGCTTTCGAGCATTGACCGGTTTCAGAGGGAGGCGGATTCGAGCGGATTGATGGACGGGCTGGATGCCTTTAACCAGCAGGCATTTGGCGTTTTGAGCTCCAGCAAGCTGCTGGAAGCCCTCGACATCTCCAAAGAAGATCAAAAAGTGCGCGACCGGTACGGCAAGGGCGACACGAAAAACTACGGGGACGGAGCTCCGCGCAATCTCGAGCATTTTCTGGTGGCGCGCCGGCTCGTGCAGGCGGGGGCGCGGTGCGTGACCATTAATTTTGGGCGTTGGGATTTTCACGACCGGAATCACTCCGAGTTGCTGACGCACCTGCCTCTTTTCGATCAGGGCTTCAGCGCGCTGGTGGAGGATCTTCACAGGCTGGGGATGGACAAGGACGTCGCGGTGGTGGCCTGGGGGGAGTTTGGACGGACGCCCCAGATCAATGCCACTGGGGGGCGCGACCATTGGCCGAGGGTGGGCTGCAGCGTGCTCGCCGGCGGTGGATTCAAGACCGGACAGGTTATCGGCGCCACGGACCGACTCGGGGGCGAACCAACGGAGCGGCCGGTGCATTTCGGCGAGGTTTTTGCGACCCTGTACCACTGGCTAGGCCTCGACATCGGGACGGTCACGTTGCCTGACCTTTCGGGGCGGCCGCAATACCTCGTGGACGGTTGGCAACCGATGAAAGAGCTGATTTAAGAGCCTTTTTATGGACGCCCCCCTCAAGTCCCAACGCAGCGGTTTGAAAAGCGGATGTATTTCGCGCCGGGAATGGCTGCGGCTAGGCGGGTTGGGGACGCTTGGCATGTCGCTCTCGGGGTTGTTACGGCCTTCTGCGCATGCGTCTGCGCTGGGCGGGTCGGCGAGTTTTGGGAGGGCGAAGTCGTGTATTTTGATGTTCCTGAGCGGTGGGCCCCCGCAGCACGAGATGTTCGACCCCAAGCCGGAGGCACCGCTGGAAATCCGGGGGACTTTCCGCTCCATTCCGACCTCCGTTCCGGGGGTTCATTTTTCGGAAACGCTCCCGTACACGGCGCGGATGGCGCATCGGATGGCGGTGATCCGGTCGATGACGACTGAGATCAACAGCCATTCTACCAGTGGGTATTACATGCTCACCGGCTACAAGCATGCGTCGAAGGCGGAAAACATGCCGCCAGATCCCTCGGACTGGCCGAGTATTGCGGCGGTGGTCGGGGCGTTGAATCCAGGCAACCGCTCTCCGATGGGGTCGGTGGTGTTACCCGAGCCGGTGCACAACAACCCAAACATTTTGTGGCCGGGCCAAAATGGAGGGCTCATGGGCCCGACGTGGCATCCGCACCTTCTGAAATGCGACCCCACTCAGGCGCGGCTCCAAATCGAGGGGTTGACGCGCCCGGAAAACGTCTCCGAAGTGCGCATGAACGAACGCACCGACCTTTTGGAGCAACTCAACGCCGCCTTCGCCAAACAGGTCAGCTGCCCGGGCATGGTGGATTTTGACCGGATGCAGCAAAAGGCCTTTGAGTTGCTGCACTCTGAAAAAAGCAGGGAAGCCTTTCAAATCCACACCGAACCTGACGCCTTGCGAGACCGTTACGGCCGGCACAAGTTTGGGCAAAGCGCTCTGCTCGCCCGCCGCTTGGTAGAGGCTGGCGTGCGTCTCGTTCAAGTCAATTGGCCGAGGGAAGAGGGGGATACAAACATCGGGAACCCGCTTTGGGACACACACTCTAAAAATGCGGAGCGCGTCCGGGACGTTCTTTGTCCGCAGTTTGACCGCACCTACGCCACGCTGCTGGAAGATCTCCACGAGCGCGGTTTGCTTGATGAAACGCTGGTTGTGGTGATGGGAGAATTTGGGCGTTCCCCTAAAATCAATGCCTCCGGAGGGCGCGACCATTGGGGGCAGGTGTTTTCGGTGGCGCTCGCTGGCGCCGGGATTGGCGGAGGGCAGATCATCGGTTCGAGCGACCGGATTGGGGGCACGCCGGAGTCGCGTCCGGTTCGTCCTCCGGATTTGGCGGCGACGATTTTTCATCTGCTGGGGGTGGAGCCTGGCGGGGAGTTTGTGGATCCGCTGGGGCGGCCCCGGATGATTACTGATGCAGGGTATGCATTGCGCGAAATTGTTGGTGTTTAAGCATTAAAAGGAACAAAGATTTTCCAGAAAAACAGAGAGGTCCAAGGAGACAAAAAATGAAGAAATTATCCACAAATCGCGGTTGCCTGGTTTCCTTTCTGGGGGTTGTCCTGTTTCAAATGGCTGGCGGTTTTGCCTCCGCTAACACCGCTGTTTTGACTCCGGTCCGGTTACAGTTTGAATCCGCTGGCGACATGGATACCAAGCCGGCGCCTTTAAAGCTTCGGGGGAAGGGGACGCGGTTTCAATTGTTGGTAAGTGGCGGACTTTCTGATGGTGGGTTGCGGGACTGTACGAACGCTGTTTCTTACGCGGCCACGCCGGCTGGGGTTGTGGAGGTGAGTGAGAAGGGGCTGCTTTCGGTGGTGAGCGATGGGACGGCAAAGGTGACGGCTTCCTTGGGGGGGCATGCGACGGAATTGGAGGTGCAGGTGGTTGATGCGGGAAAGGAGGAGCCGATTAATTTTGCGAACCAGATCGTGCCGATTTTCACCAAGGCGAGCTGCAACTCGGGCGGGTGTCATGGCAAGGCGGCTGGGCAGAATGGATTTCGCCTTTCGCTGCTGGGGTTTGAGCCGGCGGAGGACTACGAGCATCTGGTGAAGGAGGCGCGTGGGCGCCGGCTTTTTCCCGCTTCGCCGGAGAACAGTTTACTGCTTACGAAAGGGGTGGCATCCGTCCCGCACGGGGGCGGCAAGCGCTTGAGTGTGGACTCCGACGACTACCGGCTTTTGTTGCGCTGGGTCAGCCAGGGGATGCCGGAGGGGAGTCCCTCGGATCCGAGGCTGGCGGGGCTGCAGGTTCTGCCAGCGAAGCGGCGCATGGCGCTGGACGGGGAGCAGCAGCTCGCGGTGCGCGCCGTGTATACGGACGGGTCCGTGCAGGACGTGACGCGCAGCGCGTTGTTTGAACCCAACGACAAGGCGGTTGCCACTGCGGGCGAGGATGGTCTGGTGAGCATGCTCAAGCAGCCTGGGGACGTTGCGGTGATGGTGCGGTATCAGGACAAGGCGGCTGTTTTCAACGCGACGGTGCCCTTGGGCGCTCCCGTGGGGGAACTGCCGGCGCCCTCCAACGAGGTCGACCGTCTGGTGTTCGCCAAGCTCAGGGAGATGGGCATGCCGCCCTCGGTGCTTTGCGATGACGCCACCTTCTTGCGCCGCGCGTCGGTGGACATTTCCGGGCGGCTTCCCGCTGCGGCCGAGGCCGAGGCGTTTCTCGCCGACAAAGACCCAGCCAAGCGCACCAAACTGGTGAACCGGCTGCTTGATTCCCCAGAGTACGCCGACTTTTTCGCCAGCCAGTGGAGCGCGTTGTTGCGCAATAAACGCAACAAGCCGCAGGACGCCCCGATGAACTTCGCTTTTTATACGTGGCTGAGCGATTCACTGCGGGCGAACAAGCCCTACGACCAGCTGGCCAGGGAGGTTCTCGCAGCCTCCGGAGGGCTGCAGGAGAATCCTGCGGTGGCTTGGTACAAACAGGTGAAAGAACCCCAGCAGCAGTTGGAGGACACTGCCCAGCTCTTTTTGGGAACCCGCCTTCAGTGTGCGCAGTGTCACCACCATCCCTTCGAAAAATGGAGTCAGAATGATTATTACAGTTTCTCCGCCTTCTTCAGCCAAGTCCGCTTCAAAGG
>QQND01000084.1 GCA_003402745.1 Verrucomicrobiota bacterium | reverse complement strand
GGTGGGGCTGGAGCTGGTGGGGCTGGAGCTGGTGGGGCTGGGGCTGGGGCTGGAGCGGCCTTCTTTTCTTCCACTGGTTTGATGGGTACCGGGGTTTTGATCTCGCCGGGCGCACTGATTCCGAACGGTGCTTTCAACGGCACTGCACCAGACGGTTCCGCAGAAGGAGCAGCAGGAGGCGCTGCTTTCTCCGCCAGAAGGGAGGCGCGTTCTTTCAACAGAGCGTCTATCCGGAACTTGGGAAGCAAGTAACCGCGCCCTTCAAATTTCTTTTCCTTGGCCAGCTTTTCGGCGAGCTGAGTCTGCGTCTTTGTGAACTCCTCGTCCAAGCGGGTCTTGTCTTCAGGTTTTTCCTCCGCCGCCACCACCCGCGCTTTGGGAAGCGTTGCTGAGACTTGAACGAAAACAGGGTAGTTCTCCGCCTCTTCCTTACCGATTTTGAGTTCGTATTTGAACCCGTCAAAAGTGTCGAGTACGGCGCTCACGACCGGCTCTGCTTTGGCGTCGGCGGCTAAGACGTCGGCGATGGTCGCCGAGGCAAGGAGACTGCTTAAGGAGGACGTCTTCGCGGCGTCTAACTTCTCGTCCTCCTTCGCTCCTGCAAGCTGCCATTCGGAGGCGGCCGCGTCTCGACGGACGGCCCACTCTTGGGCGCCCTTGACTGAGACAGATTTGAGCCCGTCCACGGCTATAAAATCCGTCGCCACCCAGCGCGTTGCTGACGCGTCGATCTCATCGAGCGTGTCCGACACAAGGGAGACCTTCGCGGACGCGCCGGACTTTACGTAACGGCCCGCGGGGAAACCCTCGCTAGCGCCTCCCAGGCCCATCTCGCCGCCCTCAGACTTGCGGAGATGTTTTTTGCCAAGCAAGAGCGAACCGATGTCCTTGCCCTCGGCCGTCTGGAATTGCAGAAGGGTGCCGGCGTTGTCCCCGGAACCCGGCTCCACCAACTCCAAGCGCGCAAGCTGGGAGGTGCCGATTTTGACTTCCTGCACCGTTTTGAGGTCCCAGATTTTCCGCAGCAGTGCACTCACCTGCTCGAAGTTCGCCGGATAATTCCCCCGCTCCTGCACCGTCCAAACGTCTTCCTTTTTGACAAGGTTTAGTTCTGCGGCGGATGTTTTAATGCGCAGGCGTGCGACGTCGTTGATCGGGAGCTCAAAAACTTTGAGCCCAGACCGGCTTGTTTCAGACCAGGAGGCCTGATCGGACTTGGAGCGGTTCAACCAGGCAAAGCCCAGTGCGGTGCCCAGAATGAGCAGAAGGAGGAGTTGTTTTCCTTTCATAGTCTTACAAGTTTAGCGGGCAGCGCGACGCTTGAGGCGGAGTGCCGCAAGGCCGAGGCCGGCGGCAGCAACAATGAGTGGCATCAGCGCGATGTTGATCCATTTGATGCTGTTTTCAAGCGAGTCGATCCCGACCCGCAGCTTCTTGCGCTCCTCCTTGAGTTGGGCTTTTACTTCCCGCTCCTTCACCCTGAAATTATTGATTTCCTGCTGCTGTTCTGGCGAGAGGATGAACCGCTGGCCGGTCTTGTCCGCCTTCGTGCGCTGCAGTTCGTTGAGCTTGTTCTGTGCCTCCGCCAAACTGCTTTCCAAGGTCTTGATTTTACTTTGGAACGCAGCCTCGGCTTTCGCCTGCATCTGCTTCACCACCGTGAACTGGCGTTCGCGGGAAGCCCGGCTCCGGACCGCCACGAGGTTGCTGTCACCCGCCATCTGTTCGATAGCGCTTTGAGCAAACGCTAGATTCCCATTGGCAGGCATCACCATGCGCTGGCCTCCAAACGGATTGGCCATTTCCTGGACGGCAACCTGATCTTGAATGAAGTCAGAGTCACCGATCAACAACACGGACGTTTCCTGCTTGGATTCCTTCAGCCCTTCTTCCGCGAGCTTCTGCTCCTTTTTGTCTTCGGGACCGGCCGCGGCCTTGGGTTTGCCCTCGGGGAAGGCCGTCTTAAACTTGCCACTCAGCCGGACGGCCAGAGGGTGTTCGGTGTTGGACGCGGCAAAATCCTTGATGATTTTTTCCCCTCCAAACTGCGCACTCATTGGATCAACCAACTGCGAGTTTTTGGAGGAATGCAGGAGCACCGTCTGTTTGAGGCCCTCCACCGGCGTCCCCGAGAACACGCCCGCAAACACCATAAACAGATTGTTGGCATCCGCGCTGACCACGTCGTCCCGGTTTGAGGCCTTTTCGTTCAAAGCCAGCACAGCGGGCTGCCTGCCTTCGCGGGTGCGGCCGACGAATTCGAGATCCGCGAGCACTTTGGTGCTGTCGAAAGCGAGCCCCCAAGCGCCCAGAAGTTTATCCAGGGAAGAGCGGCTGCCCATGCTCGCCCCCATCGGATTGCCGGCCGCGCTGCGGTCCAAAACCCCTTGGGGATCCAAAAACGCGATCAGCTTCCCGCCCCGCAACACAAACTGGTCCACCGCGTACTGAGCCGCGTCGGAGATGCCCTTGGGGTGGAGCAAGACGAGCACCTTGACATCGGCAGGAATTTCCTCGGCGGTCATGGGCACGTCTTTCACGGTGAAATCTCGCTTGAGTTCGCTGATCATCACCCAAGGCTGCTGGCCGGACTGCCCCATGCGCATCATCATCGGGTTGGTCGGCTGGCCCCCGTAGGCGAGCGGACTCATCACTCCAACCACCGGCCTTTCATTGCTGAGCACCCGGGAAATCGCCCGAGAGATATCGTACTCCAAGAGACGCTCCCGGTCCGGCGAAAGAAACGTGATCGCTTGTTTCTGGTCCAGCATGCTGATGCTCAGCCCGAGATAGAACGGCTCGCCGTCCATGCGCGCCTGACCTTCAATCCCGTCGAGACGCGCCGAATCCTCGGCTTCGGAATCCGGGATCGGATCCAGCTTCTGGATGTCGATCTGCCCTTTGGAAACCTGCCGGTATTCACCGAGAAGATCCTCTACCCGCTGGGCGTATGTCTTGAGCATTACGGGCATGCGGGTGTCCCCTCGCGTGCAGTAGAAGCGGATTTGAATGGGCGTGTCCAACTTGGAGAGGATCGCCCGGGTTCCTGCGGAGAGGGTGTAGGCACGTTCCGCGGTGAGATCGATTCGCGTTTTCATCCCGGAGGCGAGCGCGTTCATGATCACGATAATCACAAACATCGCCACGACACCAAGCGACGAATAAAGCCAGGTTTGAAGACCTTTATTTTTCATGGTTGGAAAAAATTAAATGGGTTCGTTTAGCCCGCACGGTGCGTGCGAACGATGACCCCTGTGGTGAAGAGGGAAAAAATAATCACAGAAAGGAAATAAAGGATGTCGCGCGAATCCAGCACCCCCTTTTGGATGCTCTCAAAGTGCGTCATCACGCTGAATGCGGCGATAGCGTCCACCAGGCTCGGGCTGGCCCAGTGCACGAGCATGTTCGTCACTGGGGGGTAACCCGCCAAAATAAGGAACAAAGACAGCACCACAGAAACAATGAAAGCGACTACTTGGTTGCGCGTCATTGCGGAGGTCATTGCGGTGATCGCCAGGTAAGCGCCCCCCATCAGGAAGCTGCCCACGTAGCCGGCCAGAATCACGCCGTGATCCGGGTTGCCAAGGTAGTTCACCGTCATCCACATGGGGAATGTCAGTCCCAGCGCAAGCGCCACCACAGCCCAGGCAGCCAGGAACTTGCCCAGGATCGCCTGCCACGGCGTGACGGGCATTGTGAGCAACAATTCCAAGGTCCCGAGGCGGCGCTCTTCGCTCCACATCCGCATGCCCACGGCAGGCACGAGGAAGAGATAAAGCCAGGGATGCCACGCAAAAAAGGCTTCGAGGCTGGCCTGACCCCTCTCGAAAAAGCCCGACACCATGAAGCTGAAGAAACCGGACAGCATCAAAAAAATGACGATAAAAACAAAGGCTACGGGCGAGGCGAAGTAGCCGGTCAATTCGCGTTTTGCGATCGTGATAACAGATTTCATTTTGTCTCCTTTCCAGAAACTTTGGTGTCGGGAAGCGTGATCGTGCGGAACACTTCATCCAAACGCCCCTCTTCCGCGTGCAGTTCTAAAATCGACCACTGTTCTTTCAGCGCCAGCTCCGAAATTGCACGCGCCAGATCGTCGCTTGTGGTCTGCTTGCGGGGAAACGCCCGCACGGCCAAGGGCGCCTCGCTCAGAAGCACCGTGCGATCCACTCCGCTCAACGCGTCCAGTTTGGAAACCAACGTCTTTGCGTCTCCATTGCCCAGCCTGAGGGTGATGGCGCCCGCCTGCGCAGAGCGGCGCTTGAGTTCCGCCGGAGTTCCATTGGCCACGATCGTGCCACGGTCAATGATGATGGCTCGGGAACACACCGCCTCGACTTCTTCCAAAATATGGGTGGAAAAGATGATGGCTTTCGTCTCCCCCATTTTTCGAATCAGGGTGCGCACCTCGTGCTTTTGATTCGGATCAAGCCCGTCGGTGGGTTCGTCCAAAATCAAAACTTCCGGGTCGTGAATGATGGACTGCGCAAAACAAGTCCGATGCCGGTAGCCCTTGGAAAGCGTTTCAACACTCTGATGGATCACGTTTTCTAGAAAACACATCTCCACAACTCGGTCTACGGCCTTCTTCTGAGCCACTCCAGAGAGGCCTCGCAGGTCAGCGGTGAAGGCAAGAAATCCCAGCACCGTCATGTCTGCGTACGACGGCGCATTTTCAGGCAGATAACCAATCAGTCGCTTGGCTTCGATCGGGTGGTCGACTATGTTGAAACCCCCGATGATCGCCTCCCCGTCCGTGGGGGGAATAAAACCGGTGATCATCCGCATCGTAGTGCTCTTTCCCGCGCCGTTTGGCCCAAGAAAGCCCAGCACCTCGCCTTTCTCGACCTTGAAGGAAACGCCGCCCACGGCGACCTTCGGGCCGAATGTTTTTTTCAAGTTTCGGACTTGGATCATGGATTATAGGTCAAAGGTAAAAATTGCTCTTTAACCGTATTAGATACGGCTAACACCAGTGAAGACAGACGAACCCCCCAATCCGTTCGAATAAAATTTGAGGGGCTTCAACTTCAGTTCGCTAAAAAAACAAAACCCATCCCCGCTCATCAGGTTATCCAGTGAAAGAAACCTCCCTTTGAAACGCATGGAAAGCGCAGGGCGGTATTTTACCGGGGGCGTCTTTCTCATCCACACTGCCGAGCAGCAGCGCTGCCCGCCCTGGGCAAGCTCCCGGCCTCTCATGCCGGTACGGACCCCTCTGGGGCGCGCGGTTCCAGAGCTGCCTTTTGCGAATAGGGCGCCGCCGCCCATTCCGAAGGAGTCCTCCAATGGACCGCCGCCAACAGAACCAGCGTCTGGACGGATTCACGCTGGGCCAGCTCTCGAAGCAGGGCAGGACCGCGCCCCGCCCCAGAGGGCCCGCTGCCAGCCAGGCGCAAAATCCGCCGCCGTGCCTCGCTAAGCGTGGCTTCCTCTCCGGAGTCCGCTGGACTTTCCAAAGTCACGAGCACTTGGTGTTGCAGTTCAGGACTCAGCTCCTCGAGCACATCGCGAAACACGCTCGCACGGGCCGAACTATCAAAGCCAGGCGCTCCAAACACCTCAGAAAGCACCGAAAAGGCGGAGAGATCCTGCACCTCGACAGCAGCCTTCACAGCGTTTGCTACGGGGGCTTCCACAGCAGCCTGTGCGAGGAACGCCGGCGGCTGGGGGAAGCCGGGCGCTGCCACGAACTCGACACTGACGCGGTGGTGCACGACGCTGGGAGCCGCCGCCACTATGAAACGACCCGCTTGTGCCGGCTCCTCAGACTCCTGAAGTTCAACAGCAAGAGAAAGTGTGATCCGCTCCACAGTACAGAGCGGCTCACCAGGCCGGAGCGGCGCTGCAGAGAGACTGGCGAGAACTTCTCTCCGTAATTCACGAAGGGCGTTTTCAAGGGTGGGCATCCTGCAACCTTACACGCGCGGGGAACCCGAGAGATAGGAGGCATTTTGCACCTCCCGGCAGCGCTGAGCGTCGGCTGCAGACCAAAGCGTTCGCAATGCCCCCACTGGGCAGATTTGCAATGGTCTGCGCCCTGACGACGGTCGCGCTTTTTACCATGTGCCTCTCATGCCGCGCCGCGCGATGCCGGGGTGTCCGATTTCTCACAAATCTTGTCACTAAACCCCCGGTGCATCCATGGTAGACCTAAGCGAACTCCTTTCCCACATCTACACCATGCTCCGCTCCCTGTTTCTCCCTCTGCTCGCCCTGAGTCTAAGCGCGTCGTTCGCCTTCGCGGGAACGCCCCGTCCCATCCGCGTTCTTTTCCTGGGGCATGCAAGCACCCACCACAACTCCAACCAGTATTTTCCGATTCTGGCGGAGCACGTCAAAAGCGACGCCATCGAGTTCGATTACCAAACGAAGCCCGACTGTCTGTCCACAGAGAACCTCGCAAAGTTTGACGCGGTGATGCTTTACGCCAATCACGGGCTCATCACCCCCGAGCAGTTCGAGGCCCTTTTATCTTTTATTGAAACCGGTCACGGCTTCCTCCCGATCCACTGCGCCAGCGCCTGTTTTCGAAACGAGCCGCGCTTTGCGGCTCTCGTTGGGGGTCGCTTTAAATCCCACAAAACCGGTGTGTTTCAAGCCACGTTTCTAATGCCAACCCACCCCATCCTCCAAGGTGTCGAGCCTTATGAAACCTGGGACGAGACCTACGTCCACGATCTCCTCAACCCCGAAGGCCGCACCCTTCTTGCCGAACGCGCAGAGGGCGATGTGCGCGAGCCGTGGACCTGGGTGCGGGCGCAGGGCAAGGGGCGCATTTTCTACACCGCCAGCGGGCATGACGAACGTACCTGGTCCAACCCGAAGTTCCTACAGATGCTCCGCAATGCGATTGTCTGGGGCGTTTCCGAAGAGAGTCGTGGAGATTGGGAAAAATTCCGCGCTAGTCAAAAAAGTACGCAGGAGCCTCGTTCGTAGCCCTCCCTCGAAACGAACTTCGCTGCAGATGCCCAAAGGCAAGGACACCAACGTGCCGCGCGTGAGCCATCCTTACAGGCGCTTCTTTTCTAAAATTGCGGGCTGCTCAGAAGCAGGCTCCCCGACAACTTTGGCGCTGTCGTCATCGTTTGCCCGGCCACTGGCGGTTTGGGTAAAAGAAAGTACCCGTAACCGTTGACTGCCCCGCCCGGCGTCTGCACAAGCTGCCCATAGAAGTTCGCTTTGCGAGCGTCTGCCGCGGTGGCTCCGGGGAGCATGAAACTTCCACTAAACGCCCCGGTCGAAACACTCAAAATACTGACACGCACTTGGTTGATATTTACAGGAACGGTGATTCGATTCGAAACGCTAGTGCTTCCCAGCGAGGTCACCGTTACCGCCTGGTTCATATCTTCGCTCAAGCCGCCGCACCTGAAAACCAACTCCGCATTGTCCGCCCCAGGGCTCAGCCCCATAATCAATTCGCCCTTATTGGGAGGCACATACAGGCCACCGCCTACAGTCAGCTCCATGGGGGCAAACCCAGCCCGGTAAGTGAGCGCAGGTTTCGCACTGAGATCGGGCCGCATCCAAGTAGGATTGCCAGAGACGTTATTGTCAGCGTCGATTTCCAGTCGACCCAACACGGATCCCAAATTTGTGTAAAGCGAACCGTAAAGACACACTTCACCATTAGGCCCGACAAAAGTGGCGCTGCTCATTTTGGTGCCGTCTGAAAGGCACGTTGTTAGGGTCGAAACCCCCGACTTTGCGCTCACCAGCAGCGAACCGAATCCACTACCCTGAGGCAGGTTTTCGTCGGTGTCATTGGGTTGCTGGAGGTAAAATGTGTGCAAACCCTTAAAAGCAGAAGCATTGCCGGGGATCGTGAGCCAAACATTGCGCCACCCGTCCACGCCAACGGTGTTTACTGATCCGTCACTCAAAGTTCCCGACAAAACATTTCCTGCGCTATCCAAAGCAACGTCCAAGGTGACGTTCGTTTTTGGAAGCACACACACAATCCGAGCCGTTTGCGGCGCCAAAGTCGAGGAGGCCGGCGAGGCCAGCAGACTCCCCCGGAAGGCCGTTGCAGTCACACCGGAAACCAGCTTGCCGCTGTAGGCGCCCTTTGAGGTGGTGGTGATCTGAAGGGTTGAACCGAGGTTTTTATTAAGCGTCGGATTACGTTCAATCCAACCTTGGAAAGTCCCGACCAGCCCTGGATCCAGCAACGCAACGTTGATTTCAAAGGTCAAGGGAACCGCTCCTGGACTGGCCCCTGTGATGCTCACGGCGTAGTTTCCCGCCTGCATTGGAGAACCACTAAGCACGCCGGTTGACGCATTGAACGCAACTCCAGGGGGTACGTTAGAAGCGCTGTAGCCGAGAGGATCTGTCGGTGTCAAAACCTGCTGGTTGATGGACCCCGAGACCACCGCTGACAACCTTGAGTTCAAAACCCCGGCGTTGTCCGTCACCGTCAACCTCGCGCTCCCACTGGTCACGCTGCCTGCCGGGCCGCTTACCACCACGCTGTAGCTTCCGGCATCGGTCGGCTGCGCAGACACAATCGTGAACGAGGCGCTGGTGCCGCCGGCGAGGCTGACCCCATCCTTGCTCCACCGGTACGACACACCGACGAATCCTTCCACTTCGACACTCAGGCTACCGGACTCCCCTCCCTTCAACGCCAGGGCCACCGGCTGCCGCGTAATGACCGGCAGCCAGTCGAAGACCGCATTCGCCACCGGCGAGAACCGCATGCTCAACCCGCCCTCGGAAACCACATCCACTAAACCAGGGTGGTACCCCAGGAGAAACTCCAAGGCGAGTTGAAGGCCGTCCCCATCTGCCTCGGTCGTCCCGGACGCGCCCAGAGCCGCGTAGTAAAGCATCTCCTGCCAGTCGGGAATTCCGTCGGCGTCGGTGTCCTCTGTTTCGAGGACATATTTTGCAACCGCGACTCGATCGGTATTCATCAGAATGGAGGCGCTTCCGGCGGCGGCCGTGGTGGCGTCTTGCACGAGCGCTCCATCCACGTACCAACCCACAAACCGGTAGCCATTCACGACCGACGCGAACAGATCCGGCGTTTGCAGCGTGCCTCCCGGCTCCCCCCACTGCAGAAACTCTCCTTGAAACCCCGGCGGATCACTCGTGACACGAAGCGAGCGGTACCCGCCAAGATTCAGGTCACTCACGGAAGAAAACCGCATGGCCAAACCACCCTCGGACACGGTGTCCGTCAAATAGGGAGCGAATCCAAAAATTTGTTCTATTACCAAATCCAGTCCATCGGAATCAGGGTCGGAAGCCACTGCTTGAGAGAGTCCTGAAAACCCGAACCATTCGTACCAGTCGAGAATTGCATCCCCATCGCTGTCGGTTGATTCGAGCACATATTTTGCCGTGAAAACCGTGGCTCCACTGACCGACAAATTCACGGGTTGGAGCGCCGTCGGTGCATCCGCGCGAGCCATGCCGAGATACCATCCTGCAAACCGGCAGCCATTTACCGAGTCGGGAGCAACAGGCAGCGTGACCGTAGTCGCACCCGTCACGTATTGTGTGACCGGGTCCAAAAAACCGGGCGGATCGCTGATGGTTTGGACGGGGTAATAGCTATTTGAAAAAGGCAGGAGGGTCACTGGGGAAAAGCGCGCCGAGAGACCGCCCTCGGACACGTTGTCAGGTAAGCCGGGATGGTTGCCCAACAGTTTTTCCAACGCGTTACTAAGGCTGTCACCATCTGAATCAGCGCCCGCTGTTTTGGAGAGGTCACCAAAAAATTCCAATTCGAACGCGTCGAGCAAGCCGTCGTTGTCCGTATCTGTCGCGGTGAGTGTGTAAACCGCGACGAGCGTTGTATTCGCCGTAGGCACGAAGGTCACGGGATTGAGGGAGCGGCCCGCTGCATCCGCCTGCCTCACCCCGTTGAGCCTCCAAAAGGAAAAGCTGTAGGCATCCACCGTCCCTGGGGCCGTCGACGACGTATACGTCGCGCCGGAGTTCTGGGACGCACTGCCGGAAACGTATCCCGCGGGCTCCGAGCTTTCAAGAAGGGTCAGTACCGCTGCGCCGACCCCCGCCTGGAATCCAGAAAGGAGCATGCACAAGAGAAGCCTCCTCCATAAACTGGCGGAAAATAAGCACATGGGATGCAAGGCCGGTGCAATGGACTCGAACGCCGGATTAAGGAACAAGGCTGACAACGGAGTTGTCGTTGACCGAGGTTAAGTTGAAGCGCCCGGCTTGAGCGCGCGCCTTTTCAGCGGCGCTCACGGGCCTGCAATTCATTAACTTATAGGCGAGCGCTCGGCCCTGCACGGTGGTGCTGGTTCCATCGTGCGCCACCCCGTTTATGAAGGGCGTCGCGACGGGTGGCTCTTGGCCTGGATAGTAAGAATAGTAGGTAACTATACTCGAGCTTCCTAGCGAAAGAGGTCCATTTTGAAGCGGCGTACCGCTGCTGTAATTAGGAAGCGGCGCCCCGCTGATGTAGAGCTGACCCGCAGCCGTCAAAACAACTTTGTTCCCCGACACCGCGACACGTGAGTCCCCCCGCGCCAGAAGCCACATCCAAAGATCGGAGAGATCATTTTCTTGAACCGGTTTACTGCTGATTTTGAAGGCCGCGGCGCTCGTTTCGGCTGGTATAGTCACATAATGGACGCCAATTTCCGGGCGTCCGTCTCGGGCAATCACCCCGAAGGACAGACTCGCAAAATTGGTTCCCGGCATGTCCGCGGCAGCGTTCCAGCTGACCCGATACGGCTTTCCAGTGATCACGGAGCCAGCGAGAGAGCCGGACGCCAGCGTCCCAGAACTCAGCGTTCCGCTGAAACTGAGCGACCCCGAGGCGGGGGTCATCGCGGCAAACTTTTTGGGAACGACCAGACTCGACCAAGAGCGGGTGCCTCCCACGAGCGCGACGAGCCCGATGTCCACCGAGGCGGAATCAGAATCCAAAACAAGGAAGTCAATGTCCACGACCTTCGACCCGGATGTCTGCGAGACATTCAACACGGAAGGACGCGGGACCGCCTTGGAGGGCTTGTACACATCAAAACGCATTTGACGCTCAAGACATTTAACGCGATCCGGCCGGACCATCCAAAGGTTGCCCTGCGCATCACAAGCGGCACTCCCCACCGTGAAATGGTTAGCCGTCGAGGGTGCAGTTTGTTTCTCTTTCGCGTCGAACATCCTAGTGAGCGTTTTTGAATCGTACCCAAAGATCCCAGACTGATTGTCGCTGATAATCAGCTGCCCCTCTGGAGTCTGGGCGAAGATTAGGGTCGGACCAGAAACAGAACCGACAAGAGAATTAACTCGCAAATAAGGTCCTGAAACCAAGCCAGAAGTCGTTGTTGTAGGAAAAGAAACAGGAACAGAAACGCGATTTATAAAATTTCCACCACCGTCAAACCGCAAGAGAGAATGATATGACGATGGAATGTTGTTCACCGTGGTCGTGAAAGTTTCATAGACCAGCAACTTGTCATCGGATGGGACCGAAATCGCCATCGGTGCGGTATGAAACTGCTCAATGGAAATTCCTTGCGAGCCAAACGTTCGCAGAAAATTACCGTTGGAGTCAAAAGCTTGGATTCGCTGATTTCCAAGATCCGCCACATAGACGTTTTTCTTGCTATCAACCGCAATCAAGTTGCTCGGCGAAAAACTTCCGCTCGGACCAGAGTCTGCAAACTGCCCGTCCGCGGTCCCAGTGCCCCCCCAGGATCCAGAGACTGTCCCAGTAGCAGTGAATTTCGACACTGTT
>QQND01000083.1 GCA_003402745.1 Verrucomicrobiota bacterium | reverse complement strand
CGTCGCCAGACCGCGAGCCTCCTTCTTCTGATGCGCCGTATATGCAATGTCGACGTGCACCCAGGGCGTTTCCCCCACAAAAACCCTCAAAAATGCAGCCGCCGTACACGCCCCCCCCAACCGCCCGCCACTGTTTTTGATCCGCGCAACCTGACTGCGGATTTTTTCAGCGTGTTCAGGATGCAACGGCATGGGCCACACCCGTTCGCCAGCCGTCTTGGCCGAGCACAGGACCTCCGCCTGAAAGGCCTCGTTGTTTGTCCAAACCCCGGCCGTGCTCTCACCCAACGCCACCCCGCACGCCCCCGTGAGGGTCGCAAGGTCGATTATCTTTCCGGCCTTGTAATGCTCTCGCGCCCAGTGAAGCGCATCGCCCAGCACCATACGGCCTTCGGCATCGGTATTGACGATCTCCACAGTAGTGCCAGAACGCATCGTGATAATGTCCCCGGGACGGTAGGCGTTTGCGCCGGGCATGTTTTCAGCAGCGGCAAGAATTCCCACCACATTCTTCTTAAGACCAAGAACCGCAATTGCCTCCATGGCTCCGAGCACGGCTGTTCCGCCGCACTTGTCGAAAATCATGTCCTCCATGCCAGCAGCGGGCTTGATGGAAACTCCGCCAGTATCAAAAGTGATCGCCTTGCCTACAAGTACGAGGGGTGGTTCGCCCTTTTTGCCGCCCGCATGTTCGAGGGAAATCAAACGTGGGCCGCGCGCGCTTCCCTGCCCGACTGCGAGAATGCCTCCAAATTTTCCTGCCTGCAACGCCTTTACGTCCAGAATCTTGCACTTTAGCCCTGTTCTTTTCGCAATGGCCTTGGCCTCGGTGGCAAGTGTTTCCGGGTAAAGAAGATTGCCCGGAAGATTCGCTATTTGGCGCGCCGCATTCGCGGCCTCGGCCATCACCTGCCCCGTCTTGGAAGCTTTTTTTGCTGCCGCCAACGCGTCCTTTTTCACCAGAACGACCAACGCCGAAAGCGCAGGAGTTTTTTTGGGCAGAAACGTCTCAAACCTGTAGTCGCCAAGAACCAGTCCCTCCACGGCCGCTTCTACAAAACTCGGTAACGCGCGGAGATCCAATACCACCCGGAGTTGTGCGCGCTTGCGCAACGCGAGGGCCGCGCACCCTGCAGCACTGCGCACCGCAGCAGAGTCAACTTCTGCCTCGGCGCCCAAGCCCACGTGCAAAATTTCCGCGGCACGATCAGCCAGCAGGCTGCCGACGCTTCCCGAAAACTCCCCCTTGCTTGGAGGCGGCACCAGTGAAGAGCACTTGTCCTTGGAGAGAAACTGGACGGTAGTCCAGCGCCCCGCAGGCACCTCAGAAACGACGCGCAGATGCATGGATTTAGACGCCCAAGTTGACCGTCTGGCAGGAGAAAATATCGGGGTTGGAGAGCAGTTCCTGCACCAGCGCAGGCCCCGGAACGGAATCCAAGTTAAGAACGGTCAAAGCCCTGCCTCCGAATTCATTGCGCGAGAGCGACATGCTGGCGATATTGACGCCGTGCTTGCCAAAAAGCGTCCCGATTTCGCCCACAATTCCAGGGCGGTCCTTGTTTTCAAAGATGAAAAGCACTCCCTCAGGACGCGCCTCCACATGGCGGCCGTTGATTTTAACGATCCGGGGGGTCGAGCCAAAAAAGGTGCCTGCAACGGAAGCCCAGCCGCCTTCACCCGTGGCGGTGAGTTCGATAAGTTCGGCAAAATCCGGGGAGATGGATTCGCTGGATTCGCTCACTTTGAGCCCGAGGTGCTGGGCGAATCCCGGCGCGTTCACGATATTCACCTCCTCCGCACCCGCCTGGCGCAGGAAACCAAGCAGAATGGCGCGGGAAACGGGCTTGGTGTTGAGCTCGTTGATCTTGCCCTGAAAGTTGACGTTCAAAGCGTTACTACGCTTCGTCACCAACTGGGACAAAAACACCCCCAGCTTCTCGCCAAGGATGGCGTACGGAGAAAGCTGCGCAAGGGTCTTGGCGTCCACGCTGGGCATGTTTACCGCGTTGCGGATTTCCCCCTGCAACAAAGCGGCCCGGATCTGTTGGGCGACCTCAATGCCCACACTTTCCTGGGCCTCCGCCGTAGAAGCCCCCAAGTGCGGGGTGAAAACAACATTGCTGAGTTCCCGCAAAGGGTAATCGGCTGGCGGCGGCTCGACTTCAAAAACATCCAGGGCGGCAGCGGCCACGTGGCGCGTTTTCAGCGCTTCGTAGAGAGCCTGTTCATCAATGAGCCCACCACGAGCACAGTTGACAATACGCACGCCCTTCTTCGCCTTGGCCAAACGCTCAGCGTTGAGCATGTGCTTGGTTTCAGGCGTAAGTGGCATGTGCATGGTGATGTAGTCCGCCTGCGGGATGATCTCGTCGAGGCGCTCTACCAGTTCGACATCCAGAGATTTGGCACGTGCCGCTGAAAGGTAGGGATCATACGCGAGCACCTTCATTCCAAAAGCGTTGGCACGCGAGGCGAACTCGGTTCCGATGCGCCCCATCCCCAGAATGGCGAGCGTCTTACCGTGCAACTCAACGCCCTCAAAGTTTTTGCGGTCCCACTTGCCCGCCTTCACCGAGGCGTCGGCCTGAGGAATGTTGCGAGAAATGGACATCATCAGCGAAAAGGCGTGTTCAGCCGTGGAGATGGTATTTCCACCCGGGGTATTCATGACGATGACTCCGCGCTTGGTGGCGGAGTCCACATCGACGTTGTCCACCCCGACACCGGCACGCCCCACGACCTTAAGCTGTTTGGCCGCCTCAAGCAAAGCGGGGGTGACCTTGGTCTGGCTGCGCACCACGAGCCCCTGATACTGATCGATGATCTGGAGCAGCTCCTCCTGGGATTTACCGGTGAGTACATCCACTTGCAGCAGTTTACCTTCTGCTAGTTCTGCGATGCCGCGTTCAGAGATGGGGTCTGCTACCAGTACTTTAGGAATGCTCATTTCAAAAAAGGAAAAGGGGCGCCAATTGTCGGCGGCCCCTGCAGAAGAGCAACGGGAAAAGCTGCTTTTTTTGGATCTCCCTTCGGAACTGCTCAAAAAAACAACTCCGGATTCACCGACTCAAGGCTTGTACCCTCGCCGCCATAACCACATTGTGAGGGCGTTATGAGGGTCCCGTTTCCCCATTTGCCCCTTACCGCTCTCGTTCTGGCTTCTCTGCTCCCCTGTCAAAGCCAGGCCGAGTCCATTAAAATTTCAGACGCCCAGACCGAAGGTGAAAGGCGTCTCTTGGAGTGGGACACCACCCGCAAGTTTGTTCCCAGCAAGTCCTCCTATAGTGGAGGCGCTGCCGCAGGTAGGAAGTCGGCGCCCGTAAGCGGATTTGAAACACGTTCCTTCCTGTCCAAAAACAGTTTCTCCACGTCCTCCTTTTACACGCCTGAATTTCTTTCATCGCCCCAGGCGGGCTCAGCACAAAAAACGTTCTCAACCAAGTCTGCCTCTGCGGGGGCGGCAGCCGGCATGGGTGCTCCTTTTAATTCAGGTAAAACCTCCCCGGAGCCAAAAACGTTTGCCGGCACGGCGAAAATATCGGATTCCCAGAAGCCTGCCGCGGACGCGGCGCGGGACTATCTCGGACCGGAATCGGAAAAAATGAAGCAGAAGTACAATCCGCAAAACGGGCCTAGAGGCGGTGTGACCACCGGTCACCTCCTTTCGGTGGAAGAGGTCCGGGGGATTTTGAACCGGAACAAGTAGCCTTCCGAAGTGGCCTTACACTTTTGGGGCCTCGAAGTTTACACCTAGAGCCCTAAAATCCTGGGGCAACGGGCTGGTGAAAAGCATGGGCACGGCCGTTTTTGGGTGAGCAAATCCAAGCTGCCAGGCATGCAGCATATGCCTTTCCGCAAACAGCTTGCGCCCGTAGACGGAATCCCCGAGAAGACCGTGCCCTTCGTGGGCAAGGTGCACCCGGATCTGATGGGTGCGCCCCGTGAAAAGGCGGCACTGGACCACAGTGAGACGCTGGTCGCGCACGTCCAGTTCGCCCAAGACCTGCCAGTCGGTGCGCGCTTCCCTGCCTTTTCCCTCGGGCGCCACCGCCATTTTTTGCCGGTGCACCGGATGCCGCCCAATGGGCACTTGCACGGACCCCCTGCCCGATTTGAACCGGCCCAAAGCCACAGCGAGATAAATTTTTCGCACCTCCCGACCCGCAAACTGGGCGGACAGACCTCGGTGTGAAAGATCATTTTTTGCCACAACAAGACATCCCGATGTTTCCTTGTCCAAGCGATGCACGATCCCCGGGCGCTCTTCCCCCCCTTCCAGCGAGAGATCCTCACAATGGTGCAGCAGTGCATTCACCACCGTCCCCGTCCAATTCCCCACGGCGGGATGCACCACCATTCCGGGCGCTTTGTTGATCACGAGGAGATCAGCGTCCTCATAAAGCACCTCCAAAGGAAGGTCTTCTGCAATAGCATCCTGCTGCAGGACGGGGGGTTCCTCCACACGCAGTTGCGCCCCCCCGCGGACCTTAATCCCCGCCTTGGCCGGCACCACACCGTCCACCAAAACCGCCCCCACGCGCACCCACTCCTGCAGCTGAGACCTGGAACGTTCAGGAAAAACACTGCAAAGAAACTGATCCAGACGACCGCCAGCAAACTCTGGACTAATACTGAAGTAATGAACTGGACGCAGGGAAGACACGCTTCCACCAGTAATCAGTCGGGAGTCCTCCCCAAGTCAAGGCCACGGGATTGAGTTTGCTAGGCAAGCGCCCAATGAATGTATGCTCCCCATCAGAGCATCCCTATGAAATGGTATTATGAAAGCAACGGCCAGCCGCACGGTCCCGTCCAGGAGACAGAGCTGCGACAACTCAAGGACGAGGGGAAACTCCTCGAGGAGTCCCTGATCTGGCGCCGGGGCATGGAGGATTGGGCCCCGCTTCATACTCAGAGCGAGTTCTCGAACCGACCGGAGTCTCTCCCAGAGGGAGCAAAGCGTCTCCCAAGCCTGGAGAAGACACCGAGAGAAACGGCCTCGGAGCAAAGGTCGGGAGTGGCAGAGGACAGGCCGGCAGGATCGGCGTTGCAGGAACTTCTGGAAACAAGCGCCCCCAGTGAAAGCGAGCCAACCGGCCTGGACCCGATCAGCATCCACCCGGAATGGGAGCGGGTGAAAGAAGTCGGCCCCCTTCGGGCCTTTACGAGCAGTGTGGGCGAAATATTACTGGAACCCGGCTGGACATTCCGGCACCTCAACCCGAGCGGTGGCTGGGGGCTTCCCCTCATGTTTTTGCTTATTTGCGAAGTGGTGGGTAACATCCTGATGATTCTCGCTGTCCGGCAGCTCCCCTTGTCCGTTTCTCCGATTGTAACTCTGCTACGCCAGGCGCTGCACTTGGGGAATCTGGACTCGGAGGTTTTCGTGGTTTCTGTGGCCTCATCCGCCTTTATGCTGCCTCTGGCGATTGTGGTCAGAGCCGTGATCCTTCACGCAGCCATGAAGCTTCTCTGCCGCTCCCAACAGCCATTTTCGACCACGTTTCGTGCCCTGTGTTACGCCCTTGGCGCGGGGAGTTTACTCTGGGGCATCCCCCTCGCTGCCGTATCAATTGCAGCAGCCGTAGGGGAGCCGTCCGCAGCCTTGAGTGCATTTTTCCTGGCGGCAAGCGCCATAGGAGCCTGGTCTATTTTCCTCGTCCTCAACGCTCTGGCCCGGGCGCACGGCGTCCCCCTGTGGCGCACTACGCTGGCGGTGCTCCTGCCCCCCCTGTTGGCGGCGTTTTTAGCCGTGGTGTTTTTCGGCTCTCTCGCCGCACTCGCATAGCAACGCGGCATCGCTCCAAACGCCCCCGTCCCTCCCCCCCAAAAATCTTCAATCATGCTTCGCGCTCTGTACCCAGGCTCCTTCGACCCCATCACCAACGGCCACCTCGACGTGCTGGCGCGGGCCGCCCGGCTTTTCGAGGAGGTCATCGTCGCCGTGGCGCATAACGACTCCAAACAGGCCCTTTTCACCACCCAGGAACGGGTCAAACTGCTGGAAGAATCCACCTCCCACCTCAAAAACGTCAAAGTCACCAGCTTTGAGGGACTGCTGGTGGATTTCGCTCGTTCCCAAGGCGCAAAAGCCGTCATCCGGGGATTGCGTGCGGTGTCTGACTTTGAGTTTGAATTTCAGATGGCGCTCATGAATCGGAGCCTCGAGCCGAATCTGGAAGCGCTGTTTTTGATGCCCTGTGAGGAATACAGTTATATTTCTTCGCGAATGGTCAAAGAAGTCGCCCGGTTGGGTGGCACCGTAAGCCGTTTTGTGCCACAGTGCGTGGAGGCGGCCTTGCACAAACGCTTTGGAGCGCGGACCCAAGATACGGAGAGGCCTCAGACCTGATGATTTTTGGGAGACAGCCTGGAGCAAAGGGAGCCTTGACCGGGCACCCGTGGCCCTTGGAAAGCTGCACTCCGTGTTTTATCCGCCCTTTACGCCACTAAAAACTGACGCAGAGTTTTACCGTTTCCCCTCCCACACCCCACCGCCGCCACACCCTTATGAAAGTTCACACGCTGCAAATTCCTCCAGAAGGAAAACATTACGAAGGGGCAGATCCGCTGGAAGTCTTGGACCTCCAAGATCCGATGGTCGTGCCCATCGCCCCCCTCTCCTACGCTTTGGACGTCGGGCTCAGCGATGGAGGTTTGTTCGCCACCGGCCGCATCGGGAGCGCCTTCCGCCTGCAGTGTGTGGACTGCCTGGAGAGTTTTGACTACGCAGTGGAGGTTCCAAACTTTGCCTGTCAGATAGAATTGGGAACTTCAGAAGAGGTAGACTTGACAGAGTCGCTCAGGGAAGACATTGTCCTCGCCCTTCCCGCCCACCCGCACTGCGATTGGACCGGTTTGAAAACTTGCTCTGGCATGCATTTGCCTCCTGAGGAACCCGTTCAGACCGAGAAACCTAAACCAGTGTGGGATGCGCTGGACCGCCTCAAGCTTTAACCTTAGCCGCCTCGATTTCGTTTTATGGGAGTTCCAAAGAGAAAAATGTCAAAAATGCGCCTGCGTACTCGCAAGGCCGCGAACCGCTGGCACGCCGGCCAACTCAGCCGCTGCTCAAACTGCGGAGCCGCTGCGCGCTCACACCGCGTTTGTGCTTCCTGCGGGTACTATCGCGGCCGTCAGGTGCTCACCGTCGCAGGAGTCTAGGCCTAGGCCTGCTCTACAAGGCTGCAAGTTCTGTTCTGCAGACTAAGTCCTTGTCTCATTCCAGCCGCCCCCGTCTTTGTGCGCGGGCGGCTGAATTTTTTTGGCGCCATCGCCGAACGTCTTACTTTATCTTCACAGGGTGAATGTTCCCCCCCAGCCTCTGCCTTTCTCCAACCCTCCTAGCCTCACCATTTCATGAGAATCGCACTCGACGCCATGGGCGGGGATTTCGCTCCGGGACACATTGTGGAAGGTGCCGTGCTTGCCCTGCGCGAGTACGAGCAACTCTCCAAGCTTTTCCTCGTGGGAGACCAGGCACGCATCGCCCAAGAACTCAGCCGACTTGGCTTCTCGGACCCGCGCATTGAAATCGTCAACTCCACGCAGGTTGTGGACATGAGCGACGGCGCCACCAACTCAGTGCGCAGCAAACGAGACTCCTCTATCAGCCGGGCGGTGGATCTGGTCAAAGCCGGCGAGGCGGAAGCCGTCGTGAGCGCCGGGCACACGGGCGCTGCAGTCGCTGCCGCTCACATCAAACTACGAACGCTGCCCGGCATTGACCGACCCGCGATTGCAGCGGTCATGCCGACGGAGACCAATTATTTTGTCCTCATCGACGCGGGTGCAAACACGTCGCCCACACCGCTGCAAATGGTGCAAAACGCCTTCATGGGGGCCGCCTACTCAAAACACGTCCTTGGATACGCCAATCCCTCCATCGGCCTAATGTCCATTGGGACCGAAGATAGCAAGGGCAACGACTTCACCAAGGAAGTCTTCGAACTTTTGAAGGCCTCGAAGCTCAACTTCCGGGGTAACGTGGAAGGGCACGATATTTTTGAAAACCCAGTGGAGGTTGTTGTGTGCGACGGTTTTGTGGGAAACGTGATGCTCAAAACCATCGAGGCCACCGCCACCGCCGTCCTCCACTGGCTCAAAAGCGAGCTCATGCGCACCAAAATCCGCATGGCCGGTGCCTGGCTGGCCCGCGACGCATTTCGGGCCATCAAAAAGAAGAGCAACCCAGACGAATACGGCGGCATGCCGCTCCTAGGCATCAACGGAATCTGCATTATCGCCCACGGGGGCAGTTCGCCAAAGGCCGTCAAAAACGCAATTCGTCAAGGCGCGGAATCCATCCGCACCCAAGTCAACCCTCACATCATCCAAGAGGTGCACAACTATTCCTCCCTGTGCTCCACTCCAACCTCCTCTCCGCGTGTCATTGCTTAGCGCATCGATCATTGGAACCGGCTCTTACGTTCCGGAAAAAATCCTCTCCAACGCCGAATTAGAAAAACTCGTGGAGACCAACGACGAGTGGATCGTCTCGCGCACAGGCATCCGCGAAAGACGTATCGCAGCAAGCGACCAGTCCACCAGCGACATGGCCGCCGAGGCAGCCAAGGCAGCCCTCCTCAGCGCAGGGGTCCGCGCCGAGGACGTCGGCATGATCATCGTGGCTACGGTCACCCCGGACATGTTTTTCCCCTCCACCGCCTGTTTTGTGCAGACGAAAATCGGAGCAAAAAACGCAGTCTGCTTCGATGTCAGCGCCGCCTGCTCCGGATTTCTTTACGCCCTTGAAATCGCCCGGCAGTTCATCTCCACCGGCTCCCAGAAAATCGTGCTGGTTGTTGGCGCGGAAAAACTCTCAACCATCGTCAACTGGAACGACCGCAACACCTGCGTGCTCTTCGGCGACGGAGCCGGCGCGGCAGTCCTCAGCCACCGCCCAGGCTCGCTCGGAATCCGGCGCACCCACATGGGTAGCGACGGCGGTTACGCTGAGATCCTCCAAATTCCCGGAGGCGCCAGCCTCAACCCGGTGACCGCGGAAAATGCAGACCAAAAGCTGAACACGATCCGGATGAACGGCAAAGAGACCTATAAACAGGCCGTCACCGCAATGATGGACGCCGGCAACCGGGTCCTTGCGGCCTGCGACCTCAAGGCCACAGACATCGCCTGCGTCATCCCCCACCAGGCCAATGTCCGCATCATCGAAGCCATCGCAGACCGCATGAAACTGCCCATGGAGCGCTTTTTGGTCAACTTGGACCGCTTTGGAAACACCAGCGCCGCCGCCGTCGCCATCGCCCTGGACGAAGCCAACCGCACTGGGCGCATGAAACGCGGAGAACACGTCCTCTTGGTTGTCTTTGGAGGCGGCCTTACCTGGGCGGGCTCGCTCATTGAATGGTAGGCCCCGCCACACCATGTTCACCGACACCCATGCCCACCTCGATTTTCCCGACTACGCGTCTGATTTAGACGCCGTCCTCGAAAGGGCGCGAGCCGCGGACATCACCCGAATCATCACCATAAGCACTTCCATCGAGGGAAGCGCGCGTGCTGTGGCTCTGGCCGAAGCACACCCCCAGATCCGCGCGGCCGTCGGGGTGCATCCGTCCTACGTGGACCAGTCTCCCTCGGACATCCTCTCCCCTCTGCGCGCCTTAGCCTGGCATCCTGCGGTGGTCGCCATTGGGGAAACCGGGCTGGACTACCACCGAAATTCAAGCGCTCCGGAAGAGCCTCCAGCTTTCGCCTCCTGGCAGGCCAACCGAAAACGCCAGGCCCTCTTTTTCGAACAACAACTCGAAATCGCCCTGGAAACCCGCCTCAACGTGGTCGTCCACCAGCGCGACTCTTGGGAAGACACCCTTGCAATTCTTCGCCCCTACAGCGGCCGCCTCAGTGCCGTCTTCCACTGCTTTGGCGGCACACTTCAGCAGGCACACGCCCTGCTTGAACTCGGGTTTTGTGTCTCCTTCACAGGCATCGTCACCTTTAAAAACGCCGCCACCGTTCAGGAAACCGCCGCCAAACTCCCCGCCGGTTCGTTCTTTTTAGAAACCGACTGCCCCTTCCTCGCCCCAATTCCCCACCGCGGTAAACGCTGCGAACCCGCCCACACGCGCCTCACCGCAGAATACATCGCCGCACTGCGAGGTGAACCAATTGAGGCCCTCGCCGCACACACAAACGCTGCGGCCGACGCCTTTTTCCAGCGCCGCTAACCGGATGCGCCAGCAGCACAGGCTGCTTTCTGGTCGAAACAAGCCCCTCCCAAAAGCGTTTCCGCTACCAGTTCGAAATCCACGCCTTTTCCTTGTCGTCCATGTTTGCGGTGCTCCAAACGTCAAAGGTGACGTTGTGCCCGGCCAGCGGGTCGTCAGCCCCCGCCTGAATCGCTTTTGAACGCTTTGTGCTGTAGCCGAAGGCTTTACCCCAGGGATCCTGCATAAATGAAACCCTTCCGCTCTGAAGAAACAACTGCGAAGGGGAAAAGTTCATGTATGCGGGCTGCGCAGCTTCTGCCGCGGCGCCAGCGCCGGCTGAATCGGGCTTCCCGTCCCGATTTGCATCTCCGGTGAGCATGACATAAAATGCGAGGTTTGAATTTAAGAAAGCCGTGGAGGTTGTTGCTCCAGCCGACTCCCCAACGGATCCCAGCCCGTCGGTTTCTTCCCCCCGCGGGTAGGTGCCATTGTCAGACCTGTACGCCTCAGCCGCAGCGCTGAACCCAGCGATCTGTGTTTCTGTTCTGCTGCGTTTAGACTTGGTTTGAGCGTACTTCTGGACCCCCAGAACCATCGTCATGAGGGAGCATAAAATGCCGATGACCACCATCAGTTCAATGAGGGTGAAAGCAGCCCGACGTTCGCAAGAATGAATACGCATAAAACAAGGATCCCGCTGTCCCGGGCAAAACCACTTACCCCGCAGTCTGATTGCCCATGTTTTTGAGCAGATCCACCATGGGCAGGAACAGCGCGATGACGATCGTGCCGACCACCACCGCAAGAAACACGATCATCAGCGGTTCCAGCAGGGAAGTGAGTGCGTCCACCGTGTTGTCGACCTCGTCGTCAAACACGTCCGCCACCTTCAGCAACATATCCGGCAACTGCCCGGTTTCCTCGCCCACATCCACCATGGAAACCACCATCGGCGGAAAAACGCCGCACGCCTCCAACGGCGTCACGATGGATTCCCCTTCCTTGACCGCGTCGTGCACCTTTGTGACCGCGTCGGCAATCACCGAGTTGCCAGCGGTCTCACGCGTGATCAAGAGCGCCTGCAGAATCGGAACACCGCTGGTCACCAAAGTTCCCAGCGTACGACTGAAACGGGATATGGAGCTCTTGCGGGTAAGATCCCCGAAAAGCGGCAGGCGCAGCGCCAACTTGTCCAAAATGATCCGTCCTTTAGGGGAACTCGAAAACACTTTCCAGCCCACAACAAGGGCCACAATCGCGCTGATGACAATGTACCAGTTCGCGACAATGTTCGCGCTGAGGTTCATAATCACTTCTGTGAGCGCCGGCAGCGGTTTGTTGGGCCCCAGCAAGTCGCTGAAAATCTCTTTAAATTTCGGCACGATAAATGCCAGAAGGAACACCAGGATGAGCATCGCAATGCCAAGCACAATGACGGGATACGTCATCGCTGACTTCACCTTGTTGCGCAACTTTTGCGCCTTTTCCTGAAACTCGGCGAGCCGGTTCAGGACAATTTCCAAAACCCCGCCCAGTTCGCCCGCCTTAACCATGTTAATGTAAAGCCGGTTGAACACCTTTGGGTGCGCACCCAGAGTCTCCGAAAACGTGCTCCCTCCCTGAACCCCCTCGGAGATCGAACTAATGATCTTCTTCAGCACGGGGTCCTTCTCCTGCTTGCCCAAAACATCCAAACTCCGAAGTAACGGCAGCCCTGCATCGATCAGCGTCGCAAGCTGCCGCGTGAAAATCATGAGGATCTTCCCGTCCACCGTTGTTTTCTCAAACAGCTTGATGTCCTGGCTCTTCTTTACCTTGGCCGCCGCCACCACCGGCGTCGCCCCACCCCCGGAACCCTTCACCGCAACGGCTGCCACAGCCACTCCTCCTCCTTTTCCCGCCTCCG
>QQND01000082.1 GCA_003402745.1 Verrucomicrobiota bacterium | reverse complement strand
CCATGGTTTCCGCCATGGTTTCCACCATTGCCGGGGCGCTGCCCCTGAGGGCCGTTACGAGATTCGGAGTCTGACATAAATCTTTACTTCCAGAGTTAGAAACACGGCGCTGCCTGCACCGTTTGGTTAATGTAGCACGTTTGGCATTTGCAGCAACCCTGCGCCTCTAATAATCAGTCACCGACAGTCTGGGTCCAGCCATCCAGCGTACACACCCCCCTCAGACAACACCAAACCGCTATCTATTCAAAATCACCGGCGCAAAATCACCAGCCAGGCTCCCCCCACGCAACCCTCAACCTGGTTCCTCACCTCAAATTTACCAGAGGAACAATAAGAGCACCCCCTCAGCCTGGCCCCCCGGCGACAGGACGCTTTCTTTCAAGCAACAGCACGTTCGCTCCCAAAATAAGCGATGCCCCCCAGAAAAACGGGACTCCCAAACTTTCGTTGCCGTAAGAAAAACCGCCCAAAGCCGAAAACCAGCCAGGCAAAAACAGCGCCCACAGCGTCGCAAAAATCGGCTCCGTCGCGTAAATGAGCCCCGCCTGCACCGGCGAAACCCAGGGCTGCCAGCGCACCATGGTTGCGTAGCCGTAAACCGTTGAAAACACCGTCAGCAGGCCGGTCATCAAAAGCACCGGACCGTTGGCAAAGGCGTGCAAAATCTGTCCCCAAACCGAATCCCCCGCACCGGACGACTCGCCCAGCCCGGCCCCAGCTAAAACCACGGGGGCGAGGAGGATCGCCTTGACCGCAAACATCACCGTAGCCGCACTGCGCATCTCGTTCTCCCTGTAGCACTCCCGGCCCAGGGCTAGGATCTGCGCCGTAAACAGCAGGGCGGCGGCGATGGTTTCCCATTCCCCCCGCCCGAACGAGACGCCGTCTGCCGACACCCCGCTGAGAATGGCGCACCCCCCCAGCACCATGGCGCTGGCGGAAATCACCCAGGGAGTCGGCCACATCTTGGAGCGTACGGCAACCGCCAGAGGGACAAAAATACAGGTGAACTGCGTAAAAAAGGCCGAAAGGCTGGCTGAAATGACATGCTGGGCGTCGGTTTGCAGAAGCATTCCCACCCCCCCGAAAAGGCCCAACTCCACGCCCTGGCGCAACTCGTTACGCCCCATCTTTGCGAACTCACGCCGGTAAAGAACAAGCATGATGCACGTCGCCAGCGTCATCCTCACAAAAAGGATGAGCGCCGAGTGAAACCATGCCTCGCGGCCCGGGATAAAGGTCGCCTGGGCAAGCATAACGGCTTTTGCCGTGGGAAAACTCAGGCCCCAAGCTGCCGTTGCCAAAAGGAGTCGCATGACGGCCCCGGAGGAGGGATTCATAGGGGGAAATGGGGCGGAACGTTCAAAGGAAAAAGGGGACAGTTTACCTCAAGGAATCGCAAAGCACTCCCGCAAAACGCAGCGGGCATCCGCCAAGGCCCGCGCCGCGAATGCAACGCGGCATCACACTTCTCTGTGAATTTTGAACTCCCTGTGATAGTCTATGTCTCAAGACGGTCCGAAGTCCACGCCTCTCCCCTTCAAAAAACGATGAGAATGTCCCGCTCCTTTTTTTCCCCTGTCGCCCTGTCCATGGCGGCCCTCCCCTTGTCGATGGCGGCCCTCCCCTTGTCGATGGCGGCCCTCCCCTTGTCGATGGCGGCCCTCCTAATGCCTGGGGTCTGCCTCGGGGCGGACAAGGACACCAAGGAGCCGGATCCGGCCCAAGTGACGATCGCCGTGGCCAGTCTTCTGGAACAGGTGCATTTTTCCAAACAGCGTCTCAACCGGGAGGTCTCCCGGAAGCTGCTGCGAAACTATTTGGAGACACTGGATTACAACCATCTCTTTTTTTCGCAGGAAGATGTGAACGGCATTACTGAAAAGTGGGCGGATTCCCTGGACAGCGAGATCATTTTTGGCCGCACCAAGGCCGCCCAAGAAATCCACGCCCTTTTCCGCACACGGGTGGAGGAGCGGGTGGCTTTCGCCAAGGAAATCCTCGCGGGTGAGCTGAATTTCGACTCAGATCATGCCATCGACCTCAACCGGCAGAAGCTCGCCTGGCCCGCCGCCGGCGAAGCCACCCAAGGGCTCTGGAGGGACCGCATCACCTCCGAACTGATCCAAGAACGGCTCAACAAGTCCCCCAAGGATCCCGTCACCGTGGTGGGGAAACGCTACGACCAGTACCTGCGCGACATCCGCGAACAGAGCAGCGAAGACGTGGTGAAGCTGTTCCTCCTTTCCCTCGCCCGCACGTATGACCCGCATTCGGATTATATGAGTAAAAGCGATCAGGAGCAGTTCAATATCAGCATGCGCCTCTCCTTGTTCGGGATTGGAGCCCGGCTCCGCTCCGAGGACGGGTACACTAAGGTGGACCAGCTTATCCCGGGGGGGCCCGCGAGCAGGATCGGCAAGATGAAAGCCGGAGACCGCATCGTAGCCGTGGCGCAGGGGGAGAATGAATTTGTGGACTGCGTGGATATGAAGTTAGACAAGGTTGTGGCCATGATCCGAGGAGACAAGGACACCCTCGTGCGCCTCCAACTGATCCCCGTGGGAGCGACCAACGGTTCGGAACGCAACGTCGTGGAAATCAAGCGTGATGAAATCAAGCTCAAGGAGGGCGACGCGCACGGAGAGCTGATTGAATGGGTCCGGCCCGATGGGAGCGCGATGAAACTGGGGTTTATCGACCTTCCCTCTTTTTACCGGGATTTCAGCCAGAACGGCAATCCTAACGCCAAAAGCACCACCCGCGACGTGCTGCTTTTACTCAACCGCCTGAAGCAGGAGGGGATCGAGGGATTAGTGATGGACTTCAGGCGCGACGGAGGGGGTTCCTTGGAAGAGGCGATCAATTTGAGCGGCCTTTTCATCAAGGACGGCCCAGTAGTGCAGGTCAAAAGCTGGAACGGAGACGTCACTGTCAACAGGGACACAGACCCGAGCATCGCCTACGACGGGCCGATGGTCGTGCTGGTTAACCGCCAGAGTGCCTCGGCCAGCGAAATTTTCGCCGCCGCCATGCAGGATTACGGACGCGCCGTTGTGGTGGGCGACAGCAAAACATTCGGCAAAGGAACGGTCCAGCAGATGATTGAACTGAGCAAGGCCGTGCCCGTGCTTGCAAACGGAGGCCAGGCGGGGGCGGTGAAACTCACCATCCAAAAATTCTACCGCATCGCTGGAGGCTCCACTCAGTTGCGGGGGGTGGAGAGCGACATCACCCTTCCGTCCATCTCCGACCAACCGGAAATGGGAGAGTCTGCCTTGAAGGACCCGCTGCCCTACGACACGATCAAGCCGCTCGCATACGACAAGTGGAACAACCCGATTTTCATCGAGGAACTCCGGCAAAAGGCGCTGGAGCGGATCCCCAAAAACCCGGAATTTACATACGTTCAGGAGGATTTAACTCGGATCCGCAAGTATGTTGAAGAGAACAAGCTCTCCACAAACGAACAGATTCGCCGGGAGGAAATTGAAAAGGACAAGGCGCGCACCAAAAAGCGCGAAAGCGAACGGGCCGCCCGCGTTCAGGGCACCGAACCCAAGGCATTCCGGATCACGCTTGATAACGTCGCAAAGCCGGAACTGGCCCAGATCACCTTTGTAGAGCCCAAACCCGCCAAGGATGGAGACGCCGAGGAAGAGGCGCCCAAGGAGGCCCTGAACGAAAACGGTGAAGAAAACGTGTTTAAGGCGCCGCCGATCCGCTACGATCCGGTCAAAGCTGAGGGCCTTAATATCTTGGGCGACTTTGTGCAACTGAGCAAGGGTGCCGGCACCAAGTCGGCGGTGAAATAACCCGGAAGCATCCCGGAAACTCGGGAGAAATTCGCCTATACAGTGGTTTCATGGTAAGCTCTTCGGAGAGGGGTGTTTTTTGTTCCAGCCTCGCTCCAGCCTCCTTCTCGTTCCACGCTGTTCTCGTTTTTCGATGTCTATGCTGCGCCTCGCTTCCTCCTTCCTCTCTGTGCCGTCATCGCTACCCCACCTGCTTGCCTTGCTTCTGGCTCTGCTGGCGCCGGCCGCTTCCGCCATGGAACTGGGGATTGACCGGTTGGAGAGCCGCGGATTTGACTCGCTCAAAGGCAAACGGGTGGGCCTGATCACCAATCAAACGGGGGTCAACTCCGCGGGGCGGCGCACTCGGGAAATCCTAGCCAAAGCCAAGGGGGTCAATCTGGCAGCACTTTTCACTCCCGAGCACGGGTTGGACGGAAAGGAACTGGCGGGCAAATACGTCGCCAACCGCAAGGACCCGGTGACTGGAGTCACCGCACACTCCCTCTACGGCCCGACTCGCAAACCCACGCCGGAAATGCTCAAGGGGCTCGATGTGCTCATCTACGACATGCAAGACATCGGCGTTCGCTCGTACACGTACGTATCTACGATGGCGCGTTGCATGGAGGCGGCCGGGGAGTGCGGACTGGAATTCATGGTGCTGGATCGGCCCAACCCACTGGGCGGCCTCCGCGTGGAGGGCCCGCCGGTGGAACCCCAGTGGATTTCCTTTGTCGGCCAATTGCCGGTGCCCTACGTGCACGGGATGACCTGCGGCGAACTAGCCCGGATGCTCAACGACCGCAAATGGATGTCAGCACAATGCAAACTCACCGTCGTGAAAATGCAGGGCTGGGAGCGCCCCATGGTCTGGCGAGACACAGGGCTCCCTTGGGTGCAGACCTCTCCCAACATCCCTCGCGCGGATTCGCCGGCGTATTACGTGGCGACGGGCATCGTGGGGTCTCTGGCAGGGCTGGAGACCGGAGTGGGCGGGCCGAATCCTTTTGAGATCTGCGCCGGCAAAGGGGTGAATCCCGATTCCTTCAGCAACACGATCAAAAACCTGGGACTGGACGGCGTCCAGGTGCGGCCCTACACAGCGGGCGGGTTCAGCGGGTGCCGGTTGGTGATCGACCCCAAGGCCAAGGGGGACCTTTGCGTGCTGGCCCTGGCATTGCTGGTGGAAACCAACCGGGCCTCCAAACCAGACCTGTTTGCCAAGTCACCTGCGGACAAGCTAGATATTTTCTGGAAAGTATACGGCAGCACTACGATCCGGGACCAGCTGAGGCAGGGGACTTCCGTGCAAAAAATCGCCCAAGCTTGGAAACCCGGGGTCGAAAAATTCCGGGAAGAGCGCAAGCCGTACCTCTTTTACTAGGCTGAGGTCAGAAGCCAGTACACCGAAGAATTTCGCGCTGGTGTCGTCTTTCCCGCCAATGAATGCCCGATTTGACTAGGATAAGTTCGTTGTGCTGTCTTCTTGCCCATTCGTGGGCGAGAGCATTGGATTCAGGGGATGGCTTTCACGGTAAAAACACAGATTTGAACCGACATATTGGTCGTTCCTGGGTACGACGGGGCGGCAGAGGCGCGATCCCGAGTTAAAAAAACGATAGGTCGTATTCCAGCAAAGGCCTGACACAGAAACCCACCCTTCTCTGCACCCTGCACCCTGCACCCCGCACCCCGCACCCTATGCGTATCGCCCTTTTCGGTGGCAGCTTTGATCCAGTCCACCATGGACACCTTCTCCTCGCGCAGGACGCTCTAGAGCAGCTCGAGTTGGACCGGCTTGTGTTTATTCCGGCGGGCATCAACCCGCACAAACTCCATGCAACGCCAAAGGCCGACGGCCTGCAGCGCCTCAGGATGTTGGAAGCGGCCGTTGCCGGGGAAGAACGCCTGGCAGTGGACGCTCTGGAGATCTACCGCGAAGGCCCCAGCTACACCGTCGACACGGTCGAATCCCTGCAAGAACGCTGGCCGGCAGCGCGCCTTTTTCTTTTGCTCGGAGAAGACAACCTCCCAAAACTACACACTTGGCATAGAATCGAACGTTTGAATCAGCTCGTTGAATTCGTCTGTTTCGGACGTTCTACAGAGGAGAAATTCGTTCCAGCCTTCCCTGGGAAGCTGCGTTTGAGTCGCCGCGTTGATATCTCTTCAACAGAAATCCGACAACGCATTGCCGCAGGGCTATCCATCCGATACCTTGTCCCAGAGTCCGTCCGAGCCTTTATTTACGCCCATGCCATTTACCAGCCCCACAAGTTCTAGCCCCACAAGTTCCAAAACACGCCCTTCCAGCGAAACCTTGGCACGCCTGATCTCTGAAGCCGCCAAAAACAAGAAGGCGGAGGCGATCGTCGCCCTCGATTTGCGAGGCATCTCAACGTTCACTGATTTTTACGTGATTTGTTCGGGAAATTCCGAGCCCCAACTCAAGGCCATTGTTGAGGAAATCCAAAACGTTCTGCGTGACGATCACGGGGTGCGCTCCCTCCATGTCGACGGATTACCCTTCAGTCAGTGGATCGTGGCGGATTTCGGAGATGTCATTGTGCACATTTTCCACGAAGCCAAACGTCCGCAATACGCACTCGAACACCTTTGGGGCGACGCACCCCGCCTTGCCCTCCCCGAATAACTAAGAGAAAGGCCGGTTCCCCCCAGCTTTTCCAGTTCCCCCAGCCCGAACCTCATGGCACGCCTGAAGGAAATACCAGAAGCCCACACTGAAGAGCAGACACCACACGCCGCTTCCCACGAGTTCAAAGGGTTGCTCCTTCTCGCTGCCGGACTGGTCTTGTTTCTTTCGCTCATCTCCTACACCCCCCAAGATCTGCCGGATTGGCTCAGGTCCCAAGGGGCCCCCGTGTCCCAGCAGACCTCGTCGCACACCCTCAACTTCCTCGGCTCCCTTGGCGCGATTCTCGCGATGTGCGTCTACTTCGTCCTTGGAAGCGCCGCGTATCTGCTGTGTGCGCTCCTCCTCGGGTATGGGTCGGCAAAACTGATCTTGTCGGGAACCCGGATCGGAAAGCGCGCCCTCTGGAGTCTCGTCTTCGTGGCTTCCGGAGCCTGCCTTGCCCAAGTGTTCAGCCTGCCACTCATTGACGCCCATCGCCTCAACCTGCCGGGAGAGGGTGGCTGGCTGGGTCGGTTTCTGGGGGAGACGATTTTACGAGAATTGTTTGGCCTCATTGGAGCCAGCGCGCTGCTAATCAGCCTTTACGTCGTCAGCCTCCTATATATGACGGGAATCCGGCCTCTCGAAGTGCTGGAAATTCTGTGTCTGCTCCCCGCCAAGGGTAAAGACGCCTTCTTGCAATGGCGCGCCGAAAGGGCGGAGGCCCTCGCACTCCGGCAAGCGGAATTGGAAATGTCGGCGGACCGTGCCGCGCGCTCCGCGAATTTAGAACCGTCGCCGGTTCCTGCCAACGAACGCAAGAAAACCCGCCCCTTAACTCGCAAAGTTGAGGCGGCGCCCCGCTTGGCCCCCTGTGAAGAGCCCCCTGTTGAAGTTGCACTCAAGGCCTCCCCACCGGCTCCGCCCGAAGAAAACCTTCCCGAACCCGCCTTGAGCGTCGCAGAGGCCCCCGAACCAGAACGACCGGCTCCAAAAATCATCGATAGCACCGCTCCCCCCCTCCCACGCCCCAAGGAACCGCGCAAGGAAAAGGATCACACCATGCTGGCGGCGCTGGACTGCGACGGCTACGAACTGCCCTCTATCGACCTGCTGGATCCCGTGGATTTAGCAAGCCGAGAAGCCGCGGACCCCGCGGAGCTTCGGGCGCTTCAGGATGTTGTGATCGATACTCTTCTCCAGTTTGGAATCGAGGTTTCAGCCGGCGACATCACCCGGGGCCCCACGATCACCCGGTACGAGGTCTATCCTGCTAAAGGCGTGCGGGTCGACCGCATCCTCGCCCTCGAGCGCGACATCGCCCGGGCAACGCGCGCAGAACGCATCAATATCCTCGCGCCCATCCCTGGCAAGGACACCGTAGGGATCGAAATCGCAAACTCTAAAAAACAGAAAGTCACCCTTCGGGAACTGTTTGAAAGCGACGATTTTTCCACCAGCAAGGCTAAAATCCCCATCGCTCTGGGCAAGGACGTGTACGGAAAAACCATCATCGGCGACTTGGCGGGAATGCCTCACGGCTTGGTCGCAGGCACGACGGGGTCAGGCAAAAGTGTCTGCATCAATGCCATTATCGCCTCGATCCTCTATAAATTCACACCCCAGGAACTGCGCTTCATCATGATCGACCCGAAGGTGGTCGAAATGCAAATGTACAACGCACTCCCGCACCTCGTGGTGCCTGTGGTGACAGATCCAAAAAAGGTGCTCCTTGCCCTGCGTTGGGCGGTGGATGAGATGGAAAAACGCTACGCAATCTTTGCCAAAACAGGGGTCCGTAATATCGCCAGCTTCAACGACCGCCCCAAACCAAAGTCCCAAAAGGAACTCGACGACGAACGCAAGCGCCTTCAACCCGAACTCTTCGATGCGGAAGGCAACCCGAAGGTGGAGCCTCCCAAACCCGCTCCCAACGCAGCCACCGCCGAACACGCTCCAGAGGACGGGTCAGGCGCTCTTCTGGAGCCCGTAGATCTCGAGGAAAACATCGCCCTCTCCCACGGGACCGACCAGCCTCCGAACTCACCAGAGGACGAGATGGAGCCTCCCGTGGAGGAGCTTTCTTCCGAGGAGCGGATCACGCGCATGACCACCATTAAGGTTCCACGCGACAAGGAGCTCCAAATCCCAGACCGGATGCCGTTCATCGTGATCATCGTGGACGAACTTGCGGACCTCATGCAGACCGCTCCTGCGGATGTGGAAAGTGCCATCGCGCGAATCACCCAGAAGGCCCGCGCGGCTGGGATTCACATGATAATCGCCACCCAGACCCCGCGGGCCGATGTCATCACCGGGGTGATCAAAGCCAACGTGCCGTGCCGGGTGGCGTTCCAAGTGGCCTCAGCACTGGATTCCCGAGTCATTTTGGATGAAAACGGAGCCGAAAAACTCCTAGGCCAGGGTGATATGCTTTACCGTCCGCCGGGCACCTCCCGCATGATCCGCGCCCAGGGCGTTTTGGTCACCGACGAAGAAGTGAAGCGCCTCGTGGACTTTGCCTCCGCCCAGAGCGTGCCCGTCTTCGAAAACTCCATCCACAAACGCCTCGAGTCCAATGGCGAGGACGGCGAAGAGGACGTCAGCGACGAGGACGAAGAACTCGTGGAAAAGTGCCTGGAAGTCATCCGTCAGGAAAAAAAGGCGAGCACCTCGCTCTTTCAACGTCGGTTGCGCCTGGGCTACACCCGCGCGGCCCGGATCCTAGACATCCTCGAAACCCGGGGCTATGTCGGCCCCGGGGAAGGCATCAAACCCCGTGAAATTTTGGTGGATACGGATCGGATTTGACCTGCCCTTCCCAAGGCAGATCTCAGGCGCCCCCGTCACAACCGCATTCGGATATTTTTCAATTTCATGGCTGAAAGCATAGGAGCAAAACTTCGCAAAGCGCGAATCGACCGGGGTCTCACCCTGGAGCAGGTGGCCGAGTCAACCTGCATCCGGCCCGACAAACTGGCCGCGCTCGAATCGGACGACTATTCGCCCTTCCCGAGCATGGCGTACTGCCGCGGGTTCCTGGCCATGTACGGCAAACACCTAGACGTGGACGTCTCTGCGGAAACGCGCTCCATGGAAGGGCACAACGCCCTCAATACCAAAGAGTATCAGTACATCAAAAACGCCCACATTCCCCCTCTCTCTGAGGACTCCGTTGCAGCCCGGGAAAGGTCCCCCTCGGTCATGCCGCTGCTCGTCTTTGGAGGGATCCTGATTTTGGCGGTGATTGCGCTCTGGGTTCTTCTGACGGTGCGCAGGCTGGGGTTAAGCTAGCACGGGCGGGCCCTTGGCCCCCCGTCATGGACCCGCATCATGGACCCGAAAGAAATCGCCCCCGCCCCCGCTCTAGTCATCGGTGGCCCGACGGCTTCCGGAAAGTCCACCTTGGCGCTAGAGCTAGCACAGAAAACGGGCGCTGAAATCATCAACGCCGATGCTTTCCAACTTTACCGCGGTCTGCCCCTGCTCACCGCCCAACCCTCCCCCCAAGAACTCGCCCTCGCCCCCCACCAACTCGTTGGGGAATTTGACCTCGCAGAACTCTTTGACGCTGCCCGTTACATGCGTCTCGCCCGCGAACGCATCGCGCAAAGCTGGGCAGCCGGGCGCCCCCCCATTCTTGTCGGAGGCACCGGTCTGTACATCAGAAGCGTGCTCTACGGCCTTTCCGAGGGACTTCCCAGTCCGGATGCGGCTCTCAGACTGGACTTGGAGACGCGCCCTATCGCGGACTTGTGCCGGCAACTCGTCAGCCTCGACGGAGAAGCCGCCCACACTGTGGATCTGCAAAACCCGCGCCGGGTGATTCGGGCGTTGGAAGTGTGCCTCCTCACAGGAAGGCCCTTCACGAGCTTCCGCGAACCCAAGCGGCTCGAACGCCCTTTGGTGGGGGTTTGGCTGAGCGTGGACCGGGCGCTTTTACACCACAAAATTGAAACGCGGGCGGGGCAGCTTTTTCAAAACGGCGTTGAAGAGGAGGTGCGGCTCGCGCTGCCCCGAGTTGGAAGCAACTCAAAGCAGGCCATTGGTTTGCAAGACGTGCGTGATGTTCTTGAGGGGAAGGCCTCCCGAGAAACGGCGGTTGAGCGCATCGTTTTTGCCACACGCCAATATGCCCGCAGGCAGGAGACTTGGTTCAGGAAAGAGACCGCTCTTAAAGCGCTGTCTCCCGAGCACTCTCTGAAGTTCTGCCTTGGCCTGCTTGAGAACCGGAGGCCGTAGAGTTTCAGTCTGCTGTTTTGCGTTGTTTTTGGCATCCGACCGACTTTCGGTAGACGATACACCTTTCTTGGCATAAGTTGCATCGCGTTCGCCCCACGATGCCCGAGGTCGCCCCAGGTCAGGAAAAACCGACAATCACCCATTGTTATGCCGAACCAAAAACAGCAGACCGCTGAACTAAAAACGACCGAAGCAGCCCCGAAAACGTCCAAGGCTGCGAAGACGTCCGCGGCACCCAAAGCCGGGACAATTCCTAAGGATCCAAAATCTCCAAGGGCCAAGAAAGCGTCACCGGCGACGAAAGTTGCGGCGGACGCCTCCCAAGAAAATGGGGACCCAAAAACTCCGAAGACACCCAGAAAAAAGGCGGTGAAAGCCGTCCCCCTCACTTTTGAAATAGAGCCGGCCCAGCACGGGATTTCCGAAGCCCTGCTGGCTGAAACCCCGGACGTCACGTATGAAATGATCGCCGTCCGAGCCTATTTCCTGGCTGAAAACCGCCACTCCTATGGCCACCCTGGGGACCATGCCGCCGACTGGCACGAGGCGGAACGCCAGCTGCGGGCTGAAGCAACGGCGATCGCCGCCTCTTTGAGGAAAGCCCGGTGAGCCCTTCTGCACCAACGCCCTCTGCACCAACGCCCTCACCCACGGCGCTCCTTGCGAGCGCCTTGGAAAAACGCCTGGCAATTATTGCGGACCGGGCATGGTACGAAAGGGATGCGGCGGGCCACTTGGAGGCGCTCATGAGTGTCGCGGGACGGATCACGGACTTTTCGGCGCAACTTCCCGAGCCCGTCCATCCCCAACTCAAACATTATTTGGAACGCTGCAGCTACGACAAGGCTCTCGCTTTTCTCTCTGGAAAACCGCTCGATGGAAAACCGCCCGAAGAGAAGGCTCACGCTCACTAAATCCGAGATAAAGTTGGGATCGATTGCGCACCCCGCACCCCTCCCAAACTCCTTGGAAACCCCGAAGAAGCCTTCAGAAAAGCTCCATCTGGTGCGACTTACTTTCCGACTCCGTCTCCAGAACCTCTGGCAGGAGCTGCGCCGAAAAAATGGGTGCGACGAGCATCGGCATCCTCTCGTGTCCAAAGCTTTCCTCCTCCCCGGATGTCGCCTGCCGGGTGACAATCAACACCTGAGGAACAGCCCCCGTCGCATCCCAAAGGCCGCGAATCACCATTCCTGGAGGCATTTCGCCCCAGATCAGCCGCCCCTCCCTCCGAGAACGTTCCGCAAAACGCACGGCAGGGACATCCACGGCAACGCAGCCCTTGTCCATCCACCAGGAGAGGATTTCACTTCTGGCAAAGCCGCTCCAAACCGCCCTCTGCGCCTGCCCATTACTCCACACTCCGATGATGCGCCCAGGTCTCCACTGTTTTCCGTTTGCTTCAAAGGATGCGCACATTTGACTCAGCTTTTAAATTAACCCACTCGTCTGGAGAAGGATAAAACGACCGGCTTGGGGCTGGCGGCTCCAGGCAGTCCTGCGGGCTGGGATTACTTGTCCAAATCGCCCACCAACAAAAGGGCGCCGGGATAAAAAGCGCCGCCGCTAAAGCGTTCGAGCTGAACCATCTTTTCGTTGCGTTTGGAGAGAATGCCCGCCTTGTCGGGAAGATCCGCGCCAAGTTCAACTTTCACAGCGTGCACACGATCATCGAGGTCGCTCCCAATCAAAAGCGTGTTCAACCAGTGATCTAATCGAAACGCGATATTCTCCCAGTCCTAGACGTCAACGCGCAGCGCCGAATACATTGCCTCCCATTGCCTCCCATTGCCTCCCAT
>QQND01000081.1 GCA_003402745.1 Verrucomicrobiota bacterium | reverse complement strand
TACCGTGGATACCGTGGATACCGTGGATACCGTGGATACCGTGGATACCGTGGATGAAAGCAGTGCGGTCGAACATGAACCCACCTCTCCCGCCCCACTTCAAGAACTCGAATCGGTAAAGCCCGAGTAAAAACGTCCCTCTCCAAGGGGGTGGCTAGCGCCCCCTTGAAAGCGGCCCGTCGAGAGAGAGTTTAGTTTCTCTGCCGTCTTATTCCTCGGACTGCTTCACCCTTTTAAACCGCACCTCCAGGACTCTGCGGCCATCGGCCTTGGTGACGGTGACCTCAAAGGGCTCCACCCTCACCTGATCTCCCACTGCGGGGAGATTTCCGGCGAGGTGCGTGACGTAGCCGCCGACCGTACTGACGTCCTCACTCTCCAGATCCAGACCGGCGAGATCCTTTAATTCGTACAGGGCCATGCCTCCGTCGACGACAAACTCGTCGGCATTGACCCGGTTGAACTCCGGCAGTTCGGTGTCGAATTCGTCCTGAATGTCACCCACAATTTCGGCTAGGACATTATCGAGCGTGACAACCCCCACCGTGCCCCCGTACTCGTCCACGACGAGTGCCAAATGAGCGTGTTTGCTTAAAAAGAAAGTGAGCAACCGTTCCAACGGCATCATCTCCGGAACGGGTAAGATATCCCGCTTCGATCGCATCAAGTCGGGCTGAGCCTCCCGCATCTCCACCAACAGGTCCTTAATGTGCAGAAGACCAATGGCATTGTCCAAATGCCCCTCACACACAGGAAATCGCGTGTGACGCGACTCGACTGCCCGCTTTAAATTCTCCTCAAAAGTATCTTCAGTATTGAGAAAAACAACTTCCTTGCGCGGGGTGGTGATGTCCCGCACGACACGTTTCCTAAGATCCAGGGCGTTAATGAGAATTTCTTTACCAATGGGCGTGACCTGCCTGGCGTCCTCACTTTCGGCCAAGATCACACGCAACTCCTCCTCGGAATGCGCCAATTCATGCTCCCCCACCGGGCTGATCCGCAAAACTTTTCGCAAAAAAATGTTGGCTGCAGCATTCAAAAACCAGATCGCTGGTCGGAAAATCTGGTAAAACAAACCCAAGGGAACACTCACCCACACCGTCGTGGGCACGGGTTTGGAGATCGCCAGCGTCTTAGGCGCCAACTCCCCAAGGACAATGTGGAGAAAGGTGATCACCGCAAAGGCCAAGCCCACGGAAATAGTGTGCAGCACGGCCTCCGAAACCACCCCTAGCGTCTGCAACATGGGCAGGATCAACCGCGCCATACACGGCTCCCCCACCCAACCCAAGGCAAGACTCGCCAGCGTGATCCCTAACTGCGTCGCAGAAAGGTACGCCTCCAGATTTTCAGTCACCTCAATGGCGCGCCGCGCCTTTTTTTCGCCCGATGCCTCAAGCGCTTCCAGCTGGCTGGAGCGGACCTTGACGATGGCGAACTCTGAAGCAACAAAAAAACCGTTCAGTCCCACAAGGACTAGAACTGCTCCTAACTGAAAAAATATAGGAATCCCCTGCGGGTCCGAACCAACTTCTGATGACATACTTGAGCGCTTCGATCGCGCGAATACTAGACAGGCACTGTTTACTTCAGCGCATTCACTAAATACAGACAAAAAAAGAACCGAGTTCCAGGTTTCCCCTGCAACTCGGGTCTCAAAAAATTTAAAACAGTGCCGAGAGCCGCCGGCACGAGGACAAACCTGAAAACTGAGGTGACCCAACAACCAACATTAAGGCCACTCTAAGCTATCCGGGCTACCCTAAACCAAATCAAACCAAATCAAACCAAATCAAACCAAATCAAACCAACTCAAACCACCGGCCTAGGGCTGCAAGCGAAACAAACAGGCTGCAACCTACCAGCTGGACTTCGTCACTCCAGGGATCAGCCCGTGTGAGGCCAGTTCCCGGAAGGCAATACGCGAAAGCTTGAAGCGGCCAATGAAGGCGCGTTTGCGGCCCGTCTGCAGGCAGCGCTTCGACATCCGTACTGGACTCGCATTGCGGGGCAGGAGAGAAAGCCCGACGTAATCGCCTTTTGCCTTCAATTCTGCGCGCACTGTTGCGTACTTAGCGACCGTAGCCGCCTTCTTCTTTTCACGTTCAATCCAACTCGTCTTCGCCATAAAATGTACTTGGTGGGTCGGGAAACTTAGCCGATCCATTCCAGCACGCAACCTTTTTTCCATGCCACATTTCTTTTCCACCCCTCCCGCCCCGCCACATACCCTCCGTCCAGTGCGCATCGGCATCGGCGGCCCCGTCGGTTCCGGCAAAACCATGCTGCTCTTACGCCTCTGCCAGTGGCTTCGCAACGAACTCTCTCTTGCTATCGTCACCAACGACATCTACACCCGCGAAGACGCCGAATTCCTCACCCGGAACAACGCCCTGCCGGCCAACCGCATCCTCGGCGTCGAAACCGGTGGCTGCCCGCACACCGCCATCCGCGACGATACCAGCATGAACCTCGCCGCAATCGCAGAACTCGAAGCCCGCCACCCAGATGCACGCCTCATCCTCGTCGAAAGCGGGGGCGACAACCTCTCCGCCACCTTCTCCCCAGAACTCGTCGACGCCTTCATCTACGTCATCGATGTCGCCCAGGGCGATAAAATCCCCCGCAAAGGCGGACCCGCCATCCGCCAAAGCGATCTGCTCCTGATTAACAAAACCGATCTCGCCCCCTACGTCGGCGCCGACCTCGAAGTGATGGCGCGCGACGCCAAACTCATGCGGGGCGAACGGCCATTTCTCTTTGCAGACCTCCGCTCAGAAAAGGGCAAAGAACCCCTCCTCGAATGGATCCGACGGGAGGCGCTCTTCAGCCTGTGAACACCTCCCCTCCGTCCCAAGGCATCCAAGGCCATATGCGCCTGGTGTGCGCGCTAGACTCCAGGGGCCTCCCCTGTCTAAGAGAGCAATCCTTCCGCGCCCCAATTCATCTGAGTAAACCGCACTGGGAGGAAGACACCCTCGTGCTCAATGTCGTCAATCCTACGGCAGGCCTGCTCCAAGACGATCGCATCACTCAGGAAGCCACCGTCAGAACGGCCGCACGACTGCTGCTCACCATGCCAGGCGCCAGCCGCGCACACAAAGTCCGCAATGGCTGGGCGCAGCTGCAACAATCCTTCACCGTCGAGCATGGGGCTTTTCTAGAAGTTCTCCCCGAGGTTTTCATCCCCCAAGCCGGGGCCTGTTATAAACAATACACCCGTCTGGAAGTCGCAGAAGGCGGCGAACTGCTCTTTTTCGAATCCCTAGCCCCGGGCAGAACCGCCGCAGGGGAGGTTTTCCAATACCGCTGGCTGGACTGGCGCACCGACCTTTTTATCGGCACCAAGCATGCCGCAAGGGAGCGACTCCGCCTGGAGCCCGGCACCCCCTCCATCGCAGCGCTCACCTCAGTTTTCCCCTCCGCATACTACGCCTCAGTCCTAGCGGTCAGTGAAAAATTATCAGCTTCCACGCCCTTGTTGGCTTCGCTTAATGACTTGCAAAGCAATGAAGTCTGGATCGGACAGAGCCGCTTGGCGCACCCCTCGGGCTGGAGCCTGCGCATTCTGGCACAAACTGCTCCGGCGCTGCGATCTACCCTAGAATCCTCCAGACGCGCTTTATACGCAGCGCTAGGGCGCAACCCGCCTGGATTGCGCCGTGTTTCAGGGCGATAGATGGTCATTTCCCAACAGTTGTGCTCATAAGGAGCCACGCAATTGTAACATTTTGCTCTTGCCCTTCCCTTCCCTTCGTTGGCAGGAAAGGGCTTGGCAGGTTCTTTAAAGCCCCCCTGGCTGGGCCTGCCGAAAAAAAACACACATCACCATGACCAAAAAATCCGCAGCACAGATTTGTGCCGTTACCGCAGTTCTCGCCCTTCCTTCCCTCTCTTGGGCGGGCACAGAAACCAAGGCAAAAAAAGCGAAAGCACCCGCTGTCGCCCCTGCCCCCGAAAAAGTCTTGGAAAGCGCTATCACCGGTGACATCGGGCTGAACGTCGTCACCTCGTACTACTACCACGGGGCCATCCAGCAGAACCACTCTGCCAGCTTCCAACCCTACGCCGATATCAACTTCAAGGCGTTTGAAGGCGACGGCTTCCTCAATAAGGCCACCGTTAACTTCGGAATCTGGAACTCCCTGACCAATCCGAAGACCTCGACAGCCCCCTCGGGCAATGGAGCTTGGAAAAACCCGAAAGCCTGGGTTGAGTCCGATTTCACCCCCGGCGTTTCGCTGACTTTCGGCAAGGTAACCTTGACGGAAAGCTATCAGTTCATGTTTTTCCCAAACAAAAGCACCACGAAAACCTCAGAATCCATCGTTTCAAAGCTTGCTTTCGACGATTCTGATCTCCTAGGCGCTCTTGCCCTGCACCCCACTCTCACCCACCAGCACGAAATCAGCGGCAAGGCAGCGCTTGTCGCTGACGCAAACCAGGGTCGGCACGGCAATTACTGGGAAGCCGCAGTGGCTCCCAGCATCGCCGCCGGCCCCGTTACCGTGACGGCCCCCATCACACTGGCCTTTGGGTCCTCCAAATATTACAAAAAAGACGGCTACGCCTACGTCTCCGCAGGCGTCAACCTGGGCTACGCCCTTCCCCTCTCCAAGCAGTTTGGAGTCTGGACGGCCAACCTCGGCGGCACCTACTACAACCTCAACAAGTCTGCCGTCGGTGGCACAGCCGACAATGATGTGGTCGGAAATATCGGCCTCGGCGTCGCGTTCTAATCCAGCCTGACGTTTCTCTAACGAAAAGGGCAGTCCTCAGGGGCTGCCCTTTTTATTTTCCCCTGCTGGATTCCTCGCACCGCCGCCGCTACACCTCTTTCCATGCCCACCCGCATCGATGTCGCCCTCGGGCCGCGCTCCTACCCCGTCCTCGTCCACTCCGAGTGCCTCCCGCAACTCGGCACCACCCTCCGCTCAAACGGCCTCGCGCAGACCAATGCCTTCGTCCTGACCAATCCCGACGTCGCTGCCCTCTACTTTTCAGCCTTGGAGACCTCCCTTAAAAACGCAGGCTTTCTCCGCATCGTACGCCACGAAATCCCCGCTTCCGAGGAGGGCAAAAACTGGGACATTTTCTCGGCCACCTGCGCCGCCCTCCTCGAACATTTTCCAGATGCGGGCGCCTCCCCCCTGGTCCTCCTTCTGGGCGGGGGCGTCGTCGGCGACCTGGGTGGCTTCGCCGCCGCCGTCTACCGTCGGGGCGTTCCCTTCGTCCAGATCCCCACCACGCTTCTCGCCGCTGTGGACTCCAGCGTTGGAGGCAAGGTCGCCGTCAATTTCGGAGGCGTCAAAAATATCATGGGCGCCTTCTCCCAGCCCCGCCTCGTCTTCTGCGACCTCGCCACCCTCAAAACCCTCCCCCCCCGCGAACTGCGCTCCGGCACCGCCGAAATCATCAAATACGGCGCCGTTTGTTCCAACACCCTCTTCGAGGAACTCGAGGCTGGCGCCTTGGAAAAACTCCTCGCCCTTGACCCAGACACCCTCGAGGACATCGTCTCCAAATGTGTGCAACTCAAAGCAGCCGTCGTCGCTCAGGACGAATTCGACAAACTAGGCATCCGAAACGTCCTCAACTTTGGACACACCATCGGCCATGCTCTGGAACTTAGCGCCCACTACGCGCTCACCCACGGGGAAGCCATCTCCATCGGCATGGCCGCCGCCACCCGCCTCGCCCTTCGCCTGGGCCTCTGCAGCCCCGAATTCCAAACCCGTCTCGAGGCCCTCCTGCGCCGCGCCGGACTCCCCCTCTCCCACCCAGGCCATCCGGAACTCTTCGACCCCATGCTGCGCGCCCTCCAGCTCGACAAAAAATTCCGCAATGGCAAAAATCTGTTCGTCCTCCCCAACGCCCCCGGGGCATGGAAACAAGTCGAGGACATCCCCTGGCCCTTGATTCATTCCGCGATGCGGGAAGCGCTCGAAGAAACCACCCGCCCCTAACCTCACCCCTCTCCCATGCTCCTGCACGCACCAGAACTCCCTGGCATCCCAAAAGTAGCCTCCGGCAAAGTCCGCGACATTTACGACCTCGGCGAACACCTGCTGCTCGTCGCCTCAGATCGCATCTCCGCCTTCGACTGCATCCTCCCTACGGCTATTCCCCGAAAGGGCGAGGTTCTCACGCGACTTTCAGCCTTCTGGTTTGAAAAGTTTGATTTCCTCGAAAACCACATCGTCGCCACCGAGTTCTCCGGCTTCCCCGCCGCCCTCGCGCCCTTCCGTGACCAACTCGAAGGCCGCGCAATGCTGGTGAAAAAGGCCCAGCCACTGCCCGTGGAATGCGTCGTGCGCGGCTACCTCGCCGGCTCGGGCTGGAAAGAGTACCAGGCTACCCAGAGCGTCTGCGGCATCCCTCTGAGCCCAGGCCTTCTCCAGGCAGCCAAGCTGCCAGAAACCCTCTTCACCCCCTCCACCAAAGCCGCCTCGGGCCACGACGAAAACATCACCTGGTCAGAATGCCAGCGCCTGCTCGGAACAGACATCGCCGCCCAAGTGCGCGACCACTCCATCGCCCTCTACGAAACCGGCCGCACCTGGGCCGCAAGCAAGGGAATTCTCATCGCCGACACCAAGTTTGAATTCGGACTTCTGGACGGCAAAGTCATCCTCATCGACGAATGCCTCACCCCAGACTCTTCCAGGTTCTGGCCCGCGTCCAAATACGCTCCGGGAATGAGCCCCCCCAGTTTTGACAAACAGTTCGTGCGCGACTATCTTGAAACCCTAACTTGGGACAAAACACCTCCAGCCCCGGGCCTTCCCGCCTCCATCGTCGAGCGCACCAGCGCCAAATACCAGGAAGCCTACGAACGCCTCACCGGCGCCCCGCTGCCCGAGCTCTAAATCCCATCCCCGCTCCCCGTTTAGTTTGATCCCCCAGCCCAGTTAACAGCTTCATCTCAAAGCTCCTTCGCCTAAAGTCCCTGCATGCAATCCGACATCGAGGACTTCATCATCTACCTCGCCACCGAGAGGGGCTTGTCAGACCACTACCAACTCTCCACCCGGATCTCGCTGGAGACCTTCACCGCATGGCTGCTTAAAACCACTGGCATCTCCAACGTCAAAGCCGTCGTCCGGGACCATTTTATCGGTTTTCTGGAACACCGCAAACGCGCTGGCATGGCGGCGGCTTCCCTTAAACTCAACGTCGTCGCCCTTAAAATCTTCTTCCGCTGGCTCCGCGCCCGCGAACGCGTCGCCTCGGATCCCGCCGAACTACTAGTCCTCCCCCGGCTGGAACGCTACCTGCCAGAAACCCTCAACGAGCAGCAGGTGGAAACCCTCCTGGAGGCCATCGGAGAAGGCGAACCGCTGGGATTACGTAACCGCGCTATTTTTGAAACCCTCTACGCCTGCGGCCTGCGGGTCTCCGAATTATGCGGCGCACGTCTCGAGCACCTCAACCTGGACATCCGCCTCTTGCGCGTGACCGGCAAAGGCGACAAAATGAGGGTCGTCCCCGTCGGCACAAAAGCCGCCGCCGCCCTCCATGCCTATCTCCAAGGCGAACGCCCCGGACTGGTGCGCAAACACACCCGCAGCCACGTATTTTTGTCCAACCGCGGCAGAGCCCTCACCCCGGACAGAATCTGGCAACTCACCAAGGAAGCGTCCTCCAGAGCGGGTCTCTCCGAGGGCGTCTACCCCCACCTCCTGCGCCACTCCTTCGCCACACACCTCCTGAGCAACGGCGCCGATCTCCGCGTCATTCAAGAACTCCTCGGCCACGCCGACATCGCCACCACTCAAATCTACACCCACGTCGACTCTCAGCGCCTCAAGTCCGTGCATTACCGCTTTCATCCACGGGCAAAATAACGCCCCCGCCCGCCCTCGATCCCACCGCTTCCCCGAAGGTCGCCACACCCCACACTTTAACCAACGCAAGCCCGGCCTCAAAAGCCGTTTAGGAGACCAGGTACGGGTTCCCCGCCCTCTCCCGACCGATCGTCGTCACCGGCCCATGCCCCGAGAGCACCTTCACCGCGTCCCCCAGCGGAAACAACTTCTCGCGAATCCCCCCCAGAAGTAAATCCCGATCCCCTCCCGGGAGATCCCAGCGGCCCACCCCTCCGGCAAACAGGACGTCTCCCCCGAATACAATGCCCGAGGGCGCCTGGTAAAAACACAACGACCCAGGACAATGCCCCGGCACCTCCAGTACCTGAAATTCCAGCCCTCCGAAAACACTGCTCTGGCTCGCCTCCAAAAAATGCCCTGGCTCCACGGTCGCGACGCTCCAGGGAAAACCGTGCCGCTCGTAAAACTTCGGGTCCAATATCATGGGCGCCGAATCGGGATGATAATAAAGAGCCGCATTGTGTTCCTTCTGAATTTTCGCAGCGTCCCACACGTGATCCACGTGCCCGTGCGTGAGCAAGAGGCTTTCCACCAAATACCCTTTCTGCCTCAACCACGCTGCCGCGCCCTCGGGGGCGTCCACCAAAATACGGGCTTCTGGAAGGTAATAGGCGTTCGTTTCAAACAATCCGCCCGTGTAAGTGTCGATGGCAAGGGTCTGCATGCCCCATCCCTCCCAAGACATTTGGCATTCGTCAATCCAAGCTTTGCCTCCGATGAAGGCGGTTTCCTGCAAAATGAACGCAGGGAATTCTATCCGGCCCGATTTTTATCAGCCGCACTTGATTTAAGTACGACTTTCTTCATCCGCCCCCCGTAGAAAGGATAAAGCACCTTTGATTCACGGCCCAGTTTGTGTCAGCTTTCGACGCACTGAGGAGTCCTAAAAGCAAATTGCCTGCCGGTCCTCCGGGAACACCGCGGTGCCGGCACTCGAAGAGCCCGCAAGATTTCTGAGAGCCGCGCCTAAGTCAGCGCCCCCTTTGGTGGATCTTTTATTCAAACAGGCCCTCTCCACGCGTTCCCTTTCATCCGATCTCTCACTGCCCCCCAACCTGCCTTTCCAATGAAGCTGTCACGCTCTTTTTGCCTCTCACTCGCGGCGCTCGGCTTCGCCTCCATGGCGGCCCCGGGTGCTGGCGATCCCGACCCCGGCCAGGTTTCCATCGCAGTGGCCCGGTTGCTCGAAAACGTCCACTACTCCAAACTCCAGCTAAACGACGCCATGTCCCAGCGGCTCCTGCGCAATTATCTGGACGCCTTGGACTACAATCACCTTTTCTTCACCCAGGAAGACGTGGAAGCCTTCACCCAGCAGTGGGGAGACAAACTGGACGACGAAATCCTCGCCGGCAGGACCCTCGCCGCCCACCAAATCCACGATCTCTTTCGCAAACGGGTCGAAGAACGGATCGCCTACGCCAAGGAACTCCTCGCCTCCGAACTGAGCTTCAACACGGACCGGTCCGTCGAAATTAATCGCCAAAAAGTCCCCTGGCCCTCCTCCGAGAGCGACGCCCGCCTTGTCTGGAAAGACCGCATCACCTCAGAACTGCTTCAAGAACGCCTCGCCAAGAAAAAAACCGAACCCACTCAGGCCGTTGGCAAACGCTACGACCAGTTCATCCGCAACCTTCAGGAGCAGACCAGCGAGGACGTCGTCAAAACCTTCCTACTCAGTCTCGCCCAGACCTACGACCCACACTCCGAGTACCTCAGCAAAAACGACCTCGAACAGTTCAGCATCAACATGCGCCTCTCCCTCTTCGGCATCGGAGCCAAACTCCGCTCCGAGGACGGCTATGCCAAAATCTGGGAACTGGTCCCCGGCGGCCCCGCCCTTAAATCCGGAAAAATCAAGGTCGGGGATCGCATTGTCTCGGTGGCCCAGGGAGACAAGGAGTTTGTGGACTGCGTGGACATGAAACTGGACAAGATCGTCAACATGATCCGCGGCAAAAAAGATACCATCGTCCGCATCCAACTTATCCCCGTTGACGCCACTAACGGAACCGAGCGCCACACGGTTGAAATCAAACGGGACGAGGTGAAACTCAAGGACGAGGAGGCCAGGGCCGAGCTCATCGAATGGACTAAGCCCAACGGGCAAACCGTGAAGCTTGGAATCATCGTCCTGCCTTCCTTTTACGGGGACCCCGAACGCAACAGCAATCCTAACGCCAAAAGCACCACCCGCGACGTCCTCGCCCTCCTCAACCGCCTCAAACAGGAAGGCATCCAAGGCCTCGTCATGGACCTGCGCAGGGACGGCGGCGGCTTTCTCGACGAAGCCGTCAACCTCACTGGGCTGTTCATCAAAAAAGGCCCCGTCGTCCAGGCACGCGATTGGAAGGGGGAAGTCACCCTGTCCAGGGACAAGGATCCCACCATCTCCTACGACGGCCCCATGCTCGTCCTGGTCAACCGCCAGAGCGCCTCGGCCAGCGAAATCTTCGCGGGCGCCATGCAGGACTACGGGCGCGCAATCATCGTGGGAGACACCAAGACCTTCGGCAAAGGCACCGTCCAGCAAATGATCGAGCTGAGCCGGGCCGTTCCCTTCCTCGCCAACGGATCGGAGGCCGGCGCCGTCAAACTCACGATCCAAAAGTTTTACCGGGTGGCCGGCGGGTCCACCCAACTCCGAGGGGTCGAAAGCGATATCGTCCTGCCCTCCATCTACGACCAGTCTGAAATCGGGGAGGAATCCCTGAAAGACCCCCTGCCCTACGACACCTTCACGGCCCTCGAATTCGACAAGTGGGAAAAACCCCTCCACCTCGATGAACTGCGTCGCCGCTCAAGTGCAAGGATCCCTTTGAATCCGGAGTTTTCCTACGTCGTAGACGATCTGGCGCGCATCCGCAAAAGAATGGCTGACAACCGCATCTCTCTGAACGAACAGACCCGCCAGGCAGAGCTTGATGACGACAAGCAGCGCAAGGAAAAGCGGGAAACAGAGCGCAAGGAAAGCACTAAGGACAAAGACCCGAAGGTCTACCGCCTCACGCTGGAAAACGTAGCAAAGAAGGAACTCGTGCCGGTAAAATTCGTTGAACCCAAGTCTAACAAGGAGACCCCAGCGCTTGGCGACGACGATGAGGCTCCTTCCCCCGACGCCCTCAGCGAACCCCAGCCCGACAAGGATGGCCGTCCAGTATTCAAAAGCGCCCCCATTCGCCTCGATCCGGTCAAGCAGGAGACACTCAACATCCTCTCGGAATTGGTGGACCTCGCCAAAATGGACGGCTCCTCAACCGCGAAAAAAAAATGAAAAACCATATCCGTGGCTCGCTTCACCTTCGCTTGGAGCTGAACTGCGGGTCGTTGGCGGAACGGATCTGAATGGTGGCAGTGCCTCGGCAAGGGTCGTCGCCTTTCAGCAGCCTGATTGCCTTGAGTGCAGCGGCCTTGTTTCCGTTATTTCTGTTATCGCCGCTGCGCTGTTGGCCGACCGGGGGCGGAACGAGGTGCAGAAAGGCTCCCCGCTGAAACCACCTCCACAGAAACATTCGAATCAAAGCCCAGAATCAAGCCCCACATGTCCGACCCATCTTCAACCCTCAGGGACGTCGCGCAGCAGGCGGGTGTTTCGATGATGACGGTCTCAAGGGCGCTGCGCGGTCTGCCAAAGGTGGCCGAGGCCACCCGCGAGAGGATTCTCAGCGCGGCCCGGCAACTCCAATACGAGCCCGATCCAGAAATCACGCGGCTGATGAAGGCGGTCCGCTCCAAGAAAAAAGTGAAATTCAGATCCGTCCTCGCAGTTATCCGCGAGGACGTTCCGGAGGACCACCTGCTGAATGTTTCCTACCAATACGTGCCGATTGAGGAAATCCGCCGCCGTGCCGCTGGCTACGGCTACGAAGTGGAAGAATTCTGGCTCGGAAGGGCCGGTCTGAGCGCCCAACGGCTCCAAAACATCCTTCACGCACGCGGGATCGAGGGGGTTCTTGTTTCGCCTCAAAGCACCCTGCTCCCCTGCAGCCAGCTCGACTATTCCCGCTTTGCTGCCGTCACCTTCGGGTACGCAATGCGCACGCCCGCTCTTCATATGTGCGCGGGAAACATGACGCTGGGAATCCAGACAGCCTTCGAACAACTCAGCCTTCGGGGTTATAACCGCATCGGCCTGGCTGTCACGCGCTGGATCGTGGACCGCTCCCAGTTCGGCTACACTGGAGGGATGTTTCACTGCCAGCAAAACCTGCCTCCCGAACAACGGGTTCCGCTGCTCCTTTTGCCCCACAATCAAATCGCGAAGGGCCAGTCCGCGTTCGTCGACTGGATAGACAAACATCATCCCGACGCGCTTATCTCCTTCGATACCCACGTTCCAGACTGGCTCAAACGCATGGGCCTCCGGATTCCTGAAGACCTCGGGTTTGCGGTCCACGACTGGACGCCAAAGATGCAAGGTTACGCGGGCATTTACCAGCGGCGAGAGCACCTTGCTGCAGCCGCCGTGGACCTCGTCGCCGCACAGCTCAGCCAAAACGAGCACGGTATCCCCGCAGTCCCCCGACAGATCATGATTCCCCCACAGTGGATGGACGGCCCCAGCGTACGCCCACGCCAACAGAGCTCTGTGGCTGGCTCCTAATTTTGAGACGCCAAGGCCGCACGCGCCTTGGCCGCAGCCTCCTGCGCGCGTCGGGAAATTTCCTCAGGAGAAGGTAAAGAAGCCAGCACCTCGGGCGGAATATCTGCAGAAAGGGCCGCCAGTTTAGTGAGGCACTTTTGACGCTCGGCCAAAGCCTTGTCCGCATCCCGCTCCTTGGAAAACCGGCTCTGGGCCTTCGCTGTGCGTTCTCGGAGCAGCGAGTAAACATCCCCTCCGAGGAGCGCGGAAATATCCACCTTCATTTTTTCGCGCTCCAAATCAGCATCGCTCACCACGTCGCCATTGATCGGACCAGCCTTGTATTTAGGAAACAGAATGGCGGCTTCTGGACAGACCCGGGAGCAGGCCGGGCAATTGGTTTTACAATTGTCCTGGTTCTGCACCTGAAGTTTGCGCTCAGAATCCACGCCGTACACACCGAACAGACAAAAGGAGAGGCACTGCATGCAATTAGTGCAGCGATCGTAGTCGATTACCGGAAACCAAGGCTTCCACTGCCCAGAGGGAGCCGCCGAGTGCGCCTCCCGCGAAACTTCGATTGCTGAGGCTAGACCTTCCTGCCCTACGGGGATGCGCGTCTGCGCCTGCGACTCTGCTTCGTTTTCAAAATCTCCGACCCACACGGCAACCTCCCCGGGATCGGCCGCTCTGCGCACAGAACACCCTGTGGAAAGCAATTGCTTTAGGGTTTCAAAGCGGATTTCGCTGGAAAGACTTTTTGCGCCGGGCCCTTCATACAAGGCAACCCGCAGGGTGGATTCGGTAAGAGCCATTATTTTTTTGGAGAGGTCGTGCCCGAAGGCAGATTTGGAGAAAAATCGGAGCCTAGCAACGCCTCGAGGGCAGCCTCGGCGGGTTCCACCCGGAGGTTGCACACCTGCGTGGCCGCGGGGTCCAAGGGCGCGGCGGCGGCGGCAAACAGCCATTTCACCGCTCTGGGGAAACACGCTGCAATTTTCAAAGCCCCGCCCGAGGAAAGCTCTTTCAGAAGCGGATCCCGGCGAGCGGAAAGCTCGCACAAGTCGGCAACCGCCTCGAATTCCACGCCAGACGCACAAAGCTGTTTCAAAACCGCCTCC
>QQND01000080.1 GCA_003402745.1 Verrucomicrobiota bacterium | reverse complement strand
TTCAGGCCTTTTCCGAGATCCAGCGTGCCGCCGGCGGCGAGTTTAAGGACCGAAATCGTGGACAAGTCCGCCGTCACTCCGTCAAACAATCCAGCCTTCGTCGCCGTTAGTAGAGCGAGGGTAATGGTTGTTCCATCAATTTTGGCCCGGGTCGTAAACCCTGTCGGATTAACCGTGCTAACGGTTCCGGTTTTCGAGAGAGACGTCGAAAGAGCTATGTTCATCCCGGGCTCTAGCCCAGCAGCAAGCGCCACCGAACCCCCGCTCAAGAGCGTCCCGCCCGAGGATGGAACCGTATAAACCGTTCCTCCTGTAAGGGTCAATTTAGCGGCGATTGTCAGGGAGTACGTCCCATCAAAAAGCAGGTTTTGCACCGAAAGCGTGCCGCCCGCCACCGAAGGCGTCAGCGAAAATTTCGAATCCGTGATTGCTGAAAACGTTCCCGGCGAGATGACGAGCGTTCCCACTGACACCGTTCCTGTCGCGCTGGTGGTGACGCCTGTCGCGGAATTCTGCACCAGCGAATAGACGTTTGCCGCCAGGGCGACCTGCGGGACCGGTCCGGTGAGGGTGAGGGCCACCACAAGAAACAGGGCCACCGCTCGCAATATCGGGTGCAGCGGTCGCATCTCGGTCAAGGATCGTGCTTCAGAGGCCTTCGCTGAAGAGGCTGCGCCAAGTGTATTCCTGAAATTCATGTATGTAATTTGGAGGCGGAAAAAGACGGCTAAACAGTGAAAACCAGTCCTCCTCGTATTGATAGCTAGTTGAATGCCAAACTTTGAGGTTTGAGGAAAGTATTTTCGCCCCGGGCTTAAAATACAAAACCCAGCAGAGACCCGAATCCCCCCACGACCTCTCGCCGGTGCCGCCGCCGAGGCTCTCCTACGGCTCGATCCTCACGGGCGTCCCCACCTCCACACTTTTGAAAAACGCCTCCGCCATCGCCCGCGGCATACGGATGCACCCGTGCGAAGCGGGATATCCCGGCAAAAAACCCTCGTGCATCCCCACCCCGCCTGTGATCCGCATGAAAAACGGCATCTTCGCCCCATCAAATTTTGCACCAGGCGGCAGCGGGTCCTTGGAGCGGTCAATGTCCCTCCTGATGATCCCCCCCTTGGCGTCCACATAATCCCCGTACAAAGAAGACGCATGGTCTTTATCCTTTTGAAGAATTTTGAAATTCCCGCGCGGCGTCCCAAACCCCTCGCGGCCCGTGGAAATTGTTGAAACTCCGACCAACTCTCCCGCCTTGTAAAAATAAGCCCGCTGATGACTCAACTGGATCACTAGGCTCGGCGTCCCGTTAACCCCGTCGCCGTCCCAATGGGAATAGTTATCGAAGTTTCCCCGAGCCCCGTCGCGGGCATTGTATCCTCCCAAATACAGAGTCTCCCCCCTGTACCTCAAATCCGTAGACTGACACCCCATCTGCAAAAAGGCGGCGGCGCATGTAAAAACGAAAACAAATATTCCTTTCAGGGATGGCATGAAGTCAGTAGAGCTGGAAGCGGTGGCATCTAATAGATAGCATGTTCCCAGCAAAGTGCGCACAGGAAAAATTCAAAGCTGAAGCTGACTTTGCTTTTGAACTCCAGTCCGCTATACCAGCGGGTGCGCGATCCGCCCGCACTCCCACCGCCTCTCACCTGATGACACCCCCTCCTCGCGCTATCGTAACCTGCGGACCGGGCATTTCCCCCATCGACGCGGTCCGCCGCATCACGAATTTCTCCACTTCGGAACTGGGTGTGCGCCTGACCGAATGCCTGCTGGAACACGGCTGGGACGTGTTGTGCTTCAAAAGCAGCGGCTCCTCCTATCGAAATCCGGAGGGTGGCGCGCTGGTGGTCCGCGAGTTTACAACGAATACGGACCTATTTGCCCTCCTGAGCGCCGAAGAAGGGCGCGAAAATGTCAGCGTTGTTTTTCACGCGGCCGCCCTCAGCGATTACGATGTCACCTGCGTCCAGTCTCTGGACGGGGAGCCGCTCCAGGCCCTGAAAATCTCCAGCCACCTGCCCGGCCTGCAAATCATCCTCCAGCCAGCCCCAAAACTGCTGCCGGAATTAGGAACCCTTTTCCCAAAAGCCAGAATTGTCGGGTGGAAATTTGAACTCGAAGGGGACCGCTCCTCCGCCCTGGACCGGGCAAAACAGCAGCTGCAGGAAAACAATTCCGCCCTCTGTGTTGTCAACGGCTCCGCGTTTGGGGAAGGGTTTGGCATCTTGGACCCTCAGGGCGCCTGCCTTACTGCCCTAACTCGCGGTGAATTATGCAACCTGCTCACCGTCTGGGCGGGCCGGCTGCTTCCCGTCTGAAGCCCCTCCCGCGGGCCTCGCACCCACAAATACGCTGCGCAATGTCCTATTATTTTAGAGGGCTGCGGGGTTATGCTTGTGTGAGTTTTATGAGGCCGACCCTTCTTTTCACCCTTGCTTGGTTTCTGGTGCTTTTGCCGCCGTTTTCCGCACCTGCAGCAGAGTCCAATACGGAGGATGCCGCCCTGGCCACGGAGGCTGTTTTTGAGCTGTTTGAAGCAAAATGCAACGACTGCCACGGCGCGCAACTGACCCGCCCCAAGGGAAAATTCGGGTACACCATGGACCTGCAGCGCGTGGCGGCCAACGAGGAGTACGTCGTCCCCGGGGATCCGGCGAAATCTGAGCTGTACCGGCTGGTGAACGAAGACGAGATGCCGGGCAAAGACAGCAAGGAGGGGCCAGCCACGGCCGCCGAGAAGCTCGCCCTGCACCGTTGGATTCTTGCAGGCGCCCCCAGCGTCCTGCCCGACAAACTGGCCCAGCGCCAAAGTTCGCTTCTTTCCGCCAAGAGTGCTGCCGAAGCGGCACCCAAACCCGCGCAGTCCCTCTTCGCAAAAGCACTGGCTTGGATCGGCCGTTTTCACGCGGCTTCCACGCATTTTCCCATCGCGCTGCTGATGGTCGCCCTTGTTTCGGAGGCCCTTGGCTGGGCAACCAAGAAAGAGAGCTGGCTGAGTTGCACGCGCCTTCTTCTGGTTCTTGGGGCCGCCAGCGCCGTCAACACCTCTCTGCTCGGCTGGCTCAACGACTACACGGGCGTCTCGGAGGTCTACAAACTTCACAAGTGGCTCGGTACCGCCACCGCCCTCTGGGCGCTTGTCTGTGTGGGAGCCGCCATTCTTTCTGAATGCCGGGAAGGCACCCCTGAGAGAGCCCGGTTGCGCGGCGCTTTGTTTGTGGGGGCCGTCCTCGTTTCGATCGTCGGCTTTTTGGGCGGCGCCATCACTTTCGGGCTCGACCATTACAATTGGTAACCGGTTCGACCGGGGCCGGTGGGCGGGCGGAGATGCTTATCCGGGGGAGGCTGTCCAAGCCCAAAGGGGCCAGCCGATGACGGCCGGTGGCGTGTTCACGGTTCACCTTTCCGGGTGCTTCCGCTGCTTGCTCTTCTTCCGAGTGGCGGCGCCCCGTTTTCCGTGGCACGCTATGCGCCATGACACCGACGCGCGCCCAAGTTCCGGAGAATGACACCTGGGATCTTTCCCCGCTTTACCCCGAACCCGCCGGCTGGCAGCACGACTTCGAGGCACTGCAGGCTGCATACCCAACCCTGGCCACCTTCGCCGGTTCCCTCGCCCACTCCCCGGAGCGGCTGCGGGAGGTTCTGGAGTTTGAAAAAAGCCTGGACCTGCGCATCGAACGGGTCGGCCAATATGCCGGACTGCGGGCCTCGGAGGACTCCTCCAACCCAGAGTCGCTGGCGCGCGAGGCGCAATTGGAAAACCTTCTCACCCGGATCGGGGAAGCCGCCTCGTTTCTTTCGCCGGAAATCCAGGCCATCGACGACGCCACCTTTGAGCGCTTCCTCGCCTCCCCGGTGCTCGCCGACTGGCGCACCCCGCTCCAGCGGCTCCGGCGGCTCAAACCCCACACCCTCTCCGCCGGGGAAGAAAGACTGCTCGCCCTCGGAAGCAGCTCCGTGCGCGCCCACGGCGAAACGTTTTCCCAGCTCACCAATGTCGACATGCAGTTCGGGACAATCCCCGACGAGTCCGGCGAGTCCGGCGCAAGCCGCGAGCTGACGCAGTCCTCCCTGTCTTCCTTTCTGGTCAAACGCCAGCGGGAACTCCGGAAAACGGCCTTCCACCAATTCTACGCCGAGTTCAACGCGCACCGGTATACCGTGGCTTCCACGCTCTCGGCATCCGTGCGCGCCGACGTTTTTTATGCGCGCGCCCGCCATTATCCGAGCGCCCGCGAAGCTGCCCTTTTCCGGGACGACGTTCCCGTGGCGGTGTACGACAACCTGATCAGTTCGGTGCGTTCGCAACTGCCCGCGCTCTTCCGATATTACGACCTGCGAAAGAAGGTGTTGAAGCTGGACGAAATCCACGCCTACGACACGGCCGTGCCTATCGTCCCAAAGATCGAGACCCATGTGAGTTTCGACCAGGCTGTGAACAAGGTGCTTGCCGCGCTCGAACCGCTGGGCTCCGAGTACTGCGCCACCCTCGCCGACGGCCTCCGGGGCGGCCGCTGGTGCGACCGGTACGAAAACAAGGGCAAGCGCTCGGGCGCCTTTTCCTCGGGCAGTTTCTCCGGGCCGCCGTACATCCTGATGAACTACAAGGAGGATGTTTTTTCCGACGTGTACACTCTCGCCCATGAGGCGGGGCATTCGATGCACACGTGGTATTCCACACGGAACCAGCCTTTTCAGACTTACCACTACCCGATTTTCCTCGCGGAAGTCGCGAGCACTTTCAACGAAGAATTACTCACTCACCACCTGCTTGAAACCACCACCGACCCAGCCATGCGCGCCTACCTCATCAACCGCCAGATTGATGACATCCGCGGCACCGTGATCCGCCAGACCATGTTCGCGGAGTTTGAAAAACTCTCTCATGCGGCCGAAGAACGCGGCGAGGCGCTCACCCTCGACGCCTTCCGCGATATGTACCGGGTTTTGTTGAAGGATTACTTCGGCGAAAACTTCACCCTGGATGCGGAGCTGGACTTGGAGTGCCTTCGTATTCCCCACTTTTACAACGCGTTCTACGTCTACAAATACGCCACCGGCATGAGCGCCGCCGTCGCCCTCTCCGACCAAGTCCTCCACGAAGGAGCCCCCGCGGTGGAACGTTATCTGGGCTTCCTGAAAAGCGGGGGATCGGAGTTCCCGCTGCCCACCCTCCAAAAGGCCGGCGTCGACATGACCGCGCCCCAGCCTGTGGAGCGCACCCTCCAGCTTTTTGCGCGGCGGGTGGAAGAACTCGAAACCCTCTTGCCCGCACTCGTGTGAACGCGACCCTCCCCGTCGAACATCAAAAGGCGCTGACCTGCGTGCAGGGCTACCTCGAACTGGGGATGCCGGCCGAGGCGGTGCGCGAACTCAAGGCCCTGCCGGAAGTCCTGAAGGAATCTCCTATCGCGGTCGAGATGTATGTGGTGGTGCTGATCCGGCTGGAGCGCTGGAAAACGGCAACGACGCAGGCCCGTAAGCTGTGCCGGCTCCAACCGGGCCTCCCTGCGGGCTTTATCCATCTCGCCTATTGTCAGCACGAAACCGGCCAGACCGCTGCGGCCCGACAAACCCTCCTCAAAGGCCCCAGTACCCTCCACAAAGAGGCCACCTATTTCTACAATCTCGCCTGCTACGAGGCTGTCCTCGGCGACTTGGATTCCGCGCGCCGCCACCTCGCCCGCAGCATCAGCATCAACAAGCGTTTCCTCGAATTCGCCCGAAACGACACCGACCTTGCAGCCCTGCACCCAGAACTGAAGCACTAGGGCCGGCCCCTTCTCCCGCCGCCAGCACGGCAAGCCGCGTTTTTATGGAGCTCTTTCCTCTGCCAGACCCCGTTAAAGGCATTCGCGGAGAACCCGTCCCCGCATTTTTCCCCGCCTCTGGCGCTGTGCATTCCTTCATTTTTGGGGAGGCGCCCGGCCCGCGCGGGGCCGACCGCAGCGGAATTCCCTTCTGGGGCGATGGCGCCGGGCTGCCTCTCTACCGTGCCCTTGAAAAGGCGGGCTGTGCCACGGTACCCGCCGAGGCTTGGCGCGCGTGGGACGGCGCACGTTTCGTGGCGGAAAGCCTGCGGCCGTGGCTCCACGGCGTGGCTTTGAGCAATGCGTTCCCAGGCTGCCCCTCCAAGGACGGCCGCCGGTTCCGCGCCCCCAGCCGCGCCGAGCTGCAATCCCCCGCAAACCTCCGACGCCTGGAGGCGGAGCTGCAGCAGGCTAAAGAACGCGGCGCAAACCAGGTGGCGACCTTGGGCAAATGCGCCAAAGACACGCTCGCCCCCCTTGTGGAAAAGGCTGGTCTGCGCCTTTTTGTCCTCCCGCACCCGAGCGCGCAAGGTCTCCTCTCGGAAGCCCCCAACCGCGGCAAAGGCGCCCGCCTCGCCGACCTGCAGGCCGCCTGGGAAGGGAGACTGGTTTGCGGGCTTCTCGAGGCGGTCTCCAGCCATGGAAAAACGAGCGGAGCCCCTTAGCGGCGTTTGCCTCCCGCCTTAGTGGGAACCCCGGCGGCGAAACCAAGGCGTCACGTTCGGAGGCTCTCCCCGGCCCTTTAACGAGACCGGCTTTTCCGACCCATAGGGAACGGTTCGCCTTGAAGAATGGCGGCGCACTTGGCGATGGGCGTGAGGGACGCAAACGCCGCAATCGCATCAAAGGTCACCAAACCCGCCGGCTCCAGCCGCGCCCGGTAGATTTTGCGGAACAATTCCACCACGGTAAAGACGTCACCCAGAGCCTCGTGGCTGCGGCTTGTGGAAAGCCCAAAGCGCTGCTTTAGGGCGTCCAGTCGGTAACCGCCAAAGCCCGGAACGAGCCGGCGCGCCAACGTCAGCGTGCAAAAACCGCGCCTGCCCACCGTGGGTGCGCCCAGCCTGGCCCATTCCGGCTGGAGACAGCGGTTCCAATCATAACTTAAATTGTGCGCCACCACCGGGCAGCCTTCCGCGTATTTCGCAAACGCAGCGTGCACCGCGCGCGGATCCTGCCCGTGTTTGCGCAGATACTCCCGCGTGTAACCGTGCACTGCGAAGGCTTCGGCCGGAATGGGAACGTTGTGATTGAGAAACATCCGGAAAGGTTCGCCCACCGGTTCCCAGCCCTGCATCCGTTGCGCAGCGAGTTCCACAACATGAATGGGCGCACAAAGGCCGTCGGTTTCGGTATCCACGATCACCCAGTTGATTGCATCCTTCATTCAGGCGTACCAGATGCCACCGTGATGGCGGAGAGGCAAGAGCCTCTTTTTTGAAATCCACGTTCATAGCATGTCCCGCCTAGGCCCGCTTAAAAGGACGGGCAAATGGAAAAACCAGCCGCCAACACCGGCGGAATACCGCAAGCTTGGCACTCGGATTGTCGAACTCCATCCCGTCACCTTGAGTCAGAACGCGCGCACCTCCGGGGGCGGCAACATCACGATGGTTCCAAAAAGCGCGATCACCGTCAGCCCTCAGGAAACGTGGCTCGCAGAGAAGGTGAGCATCTGGCACGCCGGCCTGCATGACAACCCTCTGGGCCAGCGCCTCACCGCGCTCATGATTTCCAAAGGCCTCGCCGATTCCGCCGCTCCCATGTCGCTGCTGGCCGACCACCCTAACGTCCAGTTCAACTACTACCGCGGAGGGTTGGGGAGCTGCTCGGTCGAGATGCACTGAGCCGCTTCGGAAAGCGCCGGTCCGCCCCCCCCCGGGAAATGCATTCAAGCACCCGGAGGGATTTGCAAACCCAGCGCGGCTCAGGCGTTGCGGTTCACGCAGTTCAAGTCTTCGAAAGCCGCAACCAACCGTTTGGTGGCGGCGTCTTCGGCGGCTCCGAGCCAGATGCGCGGGTCGTAATACTTCTTGTTCGGGGCGTCCGGGCCCTTCGGGTTGCCGATTTGCCCCTGCAAGAAATCGTGATGCTTCGCCTCGTACTCGCGCACGCCATCCCAGAACGCCCACTGAATATCGGTGTCCAAGTTCATCTTGATCGCCCCGTAACTGATCGCCTCGCGGATCTCCTCGCGGGAAGATCCGGAGCCTCCGTGGAACACGAAATTGACCGGCTTCGCCCCGGTGCCGAGGGTCTTGGTGATGTGGTCCTGGGACTCCTTTAAAATGGCGGGTTTGAGCTTCACATTCCCCGGCTTGTAAACTCCGTGGACGTTCCCGAAGGCGGCGGCGATCGTAAAATTTGAGCTGATCGCGCTGAGCGTTGTGTACGCCAAAGCGACCTCCTCGGGCTGCGTGTACAGCTTGGACTCTTCGACGCCGGAGTTGTCCACGCCGTCTTCCTCGCCGCCGGTGACACCGAGTTCGATCTCCAGGGTCATTCCCATTTTCGACATCCGTGCAAAATACTGCGCGCAGATCTCAAGGTTTTCGTGCAGAGGCTCTTCCGAAAGGTCCAGCATGTGGGAGCTGTAGAGGGGCCGGCCTGTCTTCGCAAAGTGTTCTTCACTCGCCAAAAGCATCCCGTCCATCCAGGGCAGCAGCTTCTTGGCGCAGTGGTCCGTGTTGAGCACCACCGGAACGCCGTAGGCTTTTGCCGCGATGTCCACGTAATGAGCGCCCGCAATGGCCCCCTGAATCGGTCCAAACTGGCCCTCTTTGCTCACACCCTTTCCAATGAAAAACTGCGCACCCCCATTCGAAAACTGGATCATCGTCGGGGAGTTCACCTCGCGGGCCGCCGCCAAAGCCGCGTTCACCGAATCGGTGCCGATGCAATTGATCGCAGGGAGCGCAAACTCGCTGGACTTGGCGTAGTCCAGCAACTCTTTGACTTCGTCTCCAAAGAGAACGCCGGACCGGAATCTTTTAGTAGCCATGATCCTGATTTTCTTACCACACCCTCCGACGCCGACAATCAGGAAAAGCCTGATTTCACTCCGATTCCCGTCGGCATAGGCGCTCAGGCCGCCCTGTTCCCAAGCCCGGGGGGGTCCCGCTTCCCCCGCTTTGTCCCGAGGACGTTTCCCTCCAACACATCCAAACCGTGTCCGAAGAACGTACTTAGGGCGCCATTATGAATGCTAATTCTACAAAATCATATGCCCGCGCGGACCGCGCCCCGCACTCAACCATGCTCAACCTTTCCCGCTTCTGCATCTTAACGCTGCTCAGCGTGGCCGCAGGAAAAGCGGCCCTCCAAGGGCTCCAAAACGCAGGAAAATCCGCCGCCCCTGTGCCCACGGAAGTCGCACATCGCTAGACGGTTTCCGCCCGCTGGAAGAGCCCCCAGCCCGTGCGCAGGCTGAGAAAATTTCGTCCCCCGCCTGCAACCGACAGCCCCCAACCCTCAACCCCACCCTACGTCAGCCCCAGAAATTCTCCGTCCAACTCTCCATGATTCTCCCTTCGCCGTCGGTGACTAAAAATATCTACGCCAGGATTTTTCTCACGGTCGACATGCTGGTCTGCCAAGGCTCGTTGTCCTCAGCACCCGGTGCGAGCGCCCCGCCACCACCGACCGCGCAGGCGGAAGAGGACGCCGTCCTGATCGCGGAGATCACGGGGAAGGAGCTTAAAAGGAGAGCTATAAGCCGGGCCGATGCCCTCTTGGCGATCGAGAAGGCCGAGCAGCTTATGAGCTTGGAGCAATACGAAGGAGCCGCCCGATCTTTCCAAGCGGCCTTGAGCCTCCTGCCGCCAACGGCCTTGGTGGTGAAAGAGCGCAAGAGGGCGCAGCAGGGGCTTTCCGACGCCTCTCTGAAGCTTGCAGAGGTCCGCATCAGCGAGGGACGAACGCTTGCAAGGGAGGGGGATTCCGGAGCAAGCGCTGAAGAAATCATCGACAAACTGCTTCTTGCGAATCCCAAGAACCCAGCCGCCTTGCGCCTCAAAGAGAGGTTGAACACTCCAGGGTTTTACAACCCCGCGGTGACAGGAGCCTTCCGGGAGGATGTGGAAAAGGTCAAAGGATATTTGCTGGAGGGACGTGGGTTTATCGATGCGGGCCGGTTTGACTTGGCGATTAAGCGGGCCGACCAGATTTTGGACATCGACCCCTACAACAGCGCGGCCAGAAAACTTCAGGAGGAGGCGAACCAAGCCATCAAAGGGGCGGCCGACAGTGGTTACAACGAGGCGCGGAGCCGGGCCCTGCGGGACGTTCAAAAAGCGTGGTCCAATCCGGTGAAAAAATATACCGCGGTCCAGTCCATCCAAACGGAGCGACGGATCGTAGAAATGAGTCAGACAGAAAAACTTCGTCTTAAAATTCAGAACCTTCTCATCCCTGAAATCCAGTTTACAGACACCCCCATTTCGCAAGTCGCCGATACCCTGACAAAAGCATCGAGACTGGCGGATTCTAGCGAGGGAAACACGGGCGTACTCGTCATCGCCAACGTGCCGGCGACGCCCGGCACAGCACCTGCGGCTCCTCAAAAAACCAGCATCCTAGATCTCCCGCCGCCAACGGCTGGAGTGCAGGGAACCAATCCTTCTGTTGGCTATTCGGTGACAACGCCGAAAATCCCGGGGTTCAGCCTCAAGGAGATCCTGGATATTGTGACGCAAGCCTCTGGAACAAAGTGGATTTTGAAGCAAAACCGCGTCGAAATTCTCCCTGAATCCACGACCATCACGAGTTTGGTACTGCGGACTTGGACGGTGTCGCCTTTTATTTTTAGCAGCACAGGACCCCGGGTTGACGAACTGAGTTCCTCGGGTCTGGGGGCGGGCATCTTGGACAAGGGGAGTACCGGTCTTTCCAAACCGGGGAACAAAAAGAGCGTGGATCCAAAAGAGTTTTTGAGCACTCAGGGGGTGAGCTTCAACACACCCGGCTCGATGGCCTGGTATAGCTCTATCAACAAAACGCTTACTGTGTACCACACGCTGGACATGCTGGACATTGTGGAGGCGCTCGTCGTGTCCGCCGAGGCCCACGCTCCGGTGCAGGTGGACATCCGCGCAAAGTTCGTAGAATTCAGCCAGTCCAACCTCAAGGAACTCTCCTTCGACTGGCTTTTGGGACCGTCAAGACTCCCGGGGAATAAAAGAATTCAAACCGCCGGCGGTGGAGCGGGAGAAACATCGGGGTTCCCTTTCGTCAATGCGGATGGTACCGCGGTCGGACAAGGCCATGTTACGGGGGGAAACCGCTACGGGAGTGGAGCGATTTCCTTGAACGGCATTGATTCGCTGCTCGGGGTTCCAGGCATCGGCAACCCTGCTGCGTTGGCCCTCGCGGGCGCCCTCACCGACCCCCAGTTTCAGCTTGTGATTCGCGCGCTGAATCAGCGTAAAGACGTCGACCTGCTCTCCAGCCCAAGCATCACCGCCTCCGAAGACGAAGAGGCCACCATCGATATTATCCGCGAATTCCGATACCCCACGGAGTTTTCCCCTCCTCAAATTCCCCAGACGATTGGCAATGCAACCGCTGGAACTGGGGGGCAGCTGCCAAGCAGCATTCCAGTGACGCCTACAACCCCCACCGCATTTGAAAAAAGGGAAACGGGCGTCAAACTGCGCGTCACCCCTTCCATTATTGCAGACCACTCTGCCATCAACCTGAATTTACACCCGGAGGTTACAGAATTTGAGGGTTTTGTGAATTACGGAAGCCCCATCAAGACCGTCGCCCCCGGCTCCAGTGTTTTGGGGACGACAGCCACCTCGGTGGTGCTTACCGAAAACGCCATTAACCAGCCGATTTTCTCGGTGCGCCGCCTGAACACCACCGTGACGCTGCTGGATGGAGAAACCATCGCTCTGGGGGGACTCATCCGGGAGGACGTGCAGAAGGTCAACGACAAGACACCGATTCTTGGAGACATCCCGTGGGTGGGCAGGCTGTTCCGCTCCAACGTCGACCAGCACGTCAAAAAGAACCTGACCATTTTCGTCACCGCCCGCATCATCGACGCCGCCGGCCAGCCCCTCAAGGCGACCAAGGCCGAACGCGAAAGCGAGGAGGTGCCTTCGCTCACCGGCGAGAAGACGCTGGGAATGATTCGGTGACCGGCGCCGTTTTCCCCTCAATCGTGCCGCAGTGCCTTGACCGGCTCCAAGCGGGCGGCGACCACCGCAGGCAGCAAAGCGGCGAGGGAACAAATGATGAAGGCGCTGACACAGATGATGGCCAAATCCGAGGGGATGAGTTCGGCTGGAATGTCTCGGAATTGGTAGATGCCCGGTGGGAAGATTTCTATCCCCAGCCTGGAGGCCAGCCAGTCCTTAAACTCATTGCGCCAGTGCAGGATCGAAAGTCCGAGCCCAACGCCGGTGAGGTTCCCGAAGGCGCCCACCACCATTCCCTGGGTCAAAAACACCCAGATGATCTGGGTCCGCGTGGCTCCCAGCGCCTTCATCACGCCGATTTCACGTGTCTTCATCACAGTCACCGTAATGAGGGTGTTCATGATGCTGAAGGCGGCCACGATCACGATAAAAAGCAGCAAAAAAAACATCGTGTTCCGTTCCAGTCGGATGGCGTCGAAAATCTCCCGGTTTAAATCGATCCACGTAAGCGCCTGAAGTTCCGGAAAGGTTTTGTTCCTGAACTTCGCCGCGTACGCCGGCGCGGTGTAAGGCTCGTTCAACCAAACGCTGACCCCATGCACGCCGTCGCCCAGGCCGTAAAGCTCCTGTCCGATATGCAGCGGCACCAGCAGCATTTCAGAATCCACCTGGTAGCGGCCAGAAGCAAAAATTCCAGTGACCGTGAGCTCCGCGGGCAACACCAGGGAGCGCAGTTTTGCAAGGGCGTTTTTGGGATTGGAAGCCTCCTCCGCTTCGGTAAGGGCGGCAAGAATCGGAGCGAAGTCTTTGGCGGGGTAAACGGTGACCTTGCCCCCCACGGCGACCCCCATGGACCGGGCCAAATCCAACCCCAATATGGCGGAATCCCCCTCCAGTTTAAAGTCGCCCGCCACGATGGACTCCCGGATGCCCGGGCGGGCGCCCTCCGCCTCCGGATCGACGCCCCGGATCTGGGCAGAACGGACAAAGCCCTCGGTCGAGGCAAGCAAAACGGGGCCCTGGACGAAAGGGGCGGATCCGCTGACGCCCTTGTAGGCGCCGAGTTTCGGCCCCATTTCCCGCCACTCTGCCAGAGGCGCACCGCCGGCGCTGATGATGACATGAGGATCAAACCCCAGCACCTTGCGCCGCAACTCAAGGTCGAAGCCCGTCATGACGGAGATCACCAGGATGAGCACCGCGATCCCCAGAGTCACGCCTAGGACGGACACCACGGTGATAACCGAAACAAATGTGCGTTTGGGTTGGAGAAAACGCAGGGCGAGGAACAGACTGAATGGCAGTTGCACGGGATGGAGATGGCGATTTGCGGGGGGAAAGTCGAGCGAGGCTTTGTGGGAAGGGGGGGCGCCCGTTTTAAAGGGTTTACCAAACCCCCGTTGACACCGACCCTTTGGGCTGGTAAGTTGAACGCCTATGAAGCGAGTACTTTCCCTCCTGCTCCTCATCCCTTTCCTGTTCACCCACGCGTGGGCCCTTCAGGGTGGTCCCTACGATACAGCTTTTGGAAGCCGTCAAGCTGGGCTGGCTGGAACCTACGGAATCTCGCTCCAAGGCAAGGAGGCCGCCGGCGTGGACTCCATCAGTACGACCGGGGTGCTATCGCTTTCCGTGCCGCTTTCGGGATTGGTGACGGGTAGGATTCTTATTTTCGACAAGGGCTTGATGTATCTGGGGAATACCTACGGCAATTTGGATACCCGCTCTGGGAAGATGCAGCTTCTCTCTCAGGCGTCGCATTACGCCGTGATCTCTGTTCAAAACACGATGTACACCCCGGTGGTGGACTACAATTTGAGCGGACAGGTCAACCTAGCCCTGTCGGTGGATTATTTCTCGGGATTGATCGTGGTAAAGGGCGACGCCACTTTTGCGCGCTCCGAACCCCTGGTTGGAAGCGCGACCACCGCGATCACGACGGAAACGTCTACGAGCGCAAGCAATGCGGTGACGGGTGCGGCAAACAACACGTCGGGCACCAACGGCACGACGAACACAGCGGTGGGCACGAACAGCACGAACACCACCAACACAAACGCCGACGGTTCCACCAAAACCACGGTGGGGACGAATACCACAAACAACACAGCCACGGGCATCAACAGTTCCAGCAACACGGGCGCCACCTCAAACACGTCGGGCACCACCTCAGGCAGTACCAACGGTACGGCCAACACCACCGCAAGCGCCAACGGCACGGCCAACACCACCGTAGGGACGAATACCACAAACAACACGGCCACGGGCATCAACAGTTCCAGCAACACGGGCGCCACCTCGAACACGTCGGGCACCACCTCAGGCAGTACCAACGGCACGGCCAACACCACCGCAAGC
>QQND01000079.1 GCA_003402745.1 Verrucomicrobiota bacterium | reverse complement strand
CCGAGCTCATGACCCGCCACGGTCGGATCACGGGCGAGTTGTTGCGTCTCTTCGGCTTTAACTTCGACCTCTGTCCCGTGTTGGACATTTCCTTTGACGACGAGGCTGACAACTCCCTTCGCGGGCGCTGTTACGGGCACAGCGCAGCGCAAGTCATTGAAAACGCGGCTTTTTTCAATGACGCCTTGAGGGCCACGGGCGTGTTGAGTTGTGGTAAACATTTTCCCGGTTACTCCCGCGCGCCGTTGGACGCGCATCATGAGTTGCCCGTGATTTCACTCAGCCGCGAGGAGTTGGAGGCGCACGAATTGAAGGTGTTTCGGCACTTCGCCGCGGACGTGGATGCCATGATGATTGGCCACGGGCTGTTTCCGGGGCTGGGCGCGGGCGATTTGTGCTCCTCGCTTTCCCAGAAGATCATCCGGGAACTGCTCAAAGAAGAATTGGGTTTTGAGGGGCTTGTGATCACGGACGACCTCGACATGGGGGCCATTCTCAACCACCACGGGCTTGAGGAAACCATTCGCCTTGCGATCACGGCTGGAAACGATATTGCGATGATCTGTCATCGGGTGGAATGCGTGGAGGAGGCGCTCAAGCATTTGCAGGCAGTGCCCGCCGGGGACCTGGAGCGGGCCCAAGCGCAGGTCGCGCGTTTCAAGGCGAAGCTTGTTGCGCCCGACGTGTGGGACGAGGCGGAGTTTCTGCGGCGCGACGGCGAGGTGCGGCAGTTGCGGGCGGACACGCTTGGAGAAGAGGCGGCCGGCCAGCGCAGTCCGGAGGATGGGAAGCGGTCCCCGGTGGAGGTGTATTAGAGTCGGTTCTCGGGGGCGCAGGGAATTCGACTTTCTGTTTTGATGGGGAGCGTGTCTGGCGGCAGCGTGGGATGCGCTTGTGGCGTTTGTTAGGAACTCCGGTACCGCTCCCGGTAGGCGCCGGGTGTGGTGTTCATGGAGCGGGTAAATTCCCGCACAAGATGGCTGTGGTCGCTGAAGCCCGTTTCCAAGGCGATGGTGGTGATGGTTGCGTCCGTTTCGAGGAGAAGTTGGCAGGCTTTGCCGATGCGGAATTGCCGGATGTAGGCGGTGGGGGTGAGTTGGAACGCTTTTTTGAAATGGCGCTGAAAACTGCGCTCGGACATGCCTGAGAGTTGGGCAAGCGTGGCCACCTCCATGGACGAGGCAAAGTGGTCACGGATGTGGCCGAGCACCGGGGTGAGTTGGACAAATGGGGTGGCAATCTTGGCGGCTTGCTGCAGATCGCGGGAGACTCCGGCGAGGCCCACGACGCGGCCGTTTTTGTCGCGCAGCGGAGTCTTCGAAGTCACGTACCAATCGGGGCAGGCGGGGTGGCGCATGACCATTTCGACACGACCCCAAATTTCCGCGCCTGCGAGGACTTGGCGGTCGTCGCGGGTGTATTGGTCGGCGAGGTAGGCGGGGATGAAGTCGTAATCAGTCCGACCGACGATGCCGCCCGGGTCGGCAATGCCGTGGGCAAGGTGCATGACGCGGCTCGCGTGCATGTAGACGCCCGAGGTGTTTTTGATGAAGAAGCGCGTGTCTGAAAATGCATCAAAGAGGCTGAGCCCGCACCCGTGGCCGAGTTGTTCGAAGAACTCACTGACAGAGTTTGGATGGAAATTCACGAGAGATGGCAAAGGGTGGGGATTGGCAGAACGAAGAAAGCGAAGCGACTTCGTTTTCTGTGGAGCAGGAGGATGAGCTTGATGTGTTCATTCGCAATGGTGAGATGCAAACTTTCTCTGCAGCCCGTGTGTGGTGCGGGAGTCGAACGCAGATCCGAGGCGCGCATCCGGGGCTTCGAGCGTGTGGCAAAAGGAACATTGGGATGGATGGGGCGCGCCCGCAGGAGGGTTGCCTTTCCAAGGGCTCTTGAAAATACTGTGGAATGTTCTCGAATGACACGCTGCTGAGGCACCTGTTGGCCCTCTGTTTTTTTTATGCGACAGCGCCCGTTTTCGGTGCGGATTGGTATGTGTCCCCGACGGGCAACGACGCTTGGAGCGGGCTTTTGGCCGAGCCAAACCGTGCGGGAACCGATGGCCCCTTCGCCTCCCTCCCTCGAGCACGGGACGCTGTTCGCGCACAACTCGCCGCGGATGCCGCAAAAACCAATGTGGTCAACGTGCGCGCGGGGACGTACCGCATGAAGGCTCCGCTGGAGTTAGGGGAAAAGGATTCAGGCACTGCCAGCGCTCCCGTGGTTTGGCGCGGGTACCAAGGGGAGAGGCCGAGGGTGACAGGCACTTTGCCCCTGGCCGACTGGGAGCCTGCGGGGCTGGAGGGAAGGCCTACGGCCCTGAGAATCAAACTGCCTGAGAAGCAGGATTTAGGGCTGTGCAGGCAGTTGCTGTTTAAGGGCAAGCGGCTGCCCATGGCGCGTTATCCGAACGCGGATGAATCCGATCCGATCACCAAGGGGTGGGCCTTTGCCGGCGGCAAAGCGTGGCCGATGTACGCAGACATTCCGGGGGAGAACAAGCGCACCCTTGAAGTCAGGCCCGCCGACCAACGCTCCTGGGCGCATTTCGAAGATGCCGAGGTGTTTGTGTTCGCCCGCTTCAATTGGTGGAACGACCTCGTTTCAGTAAGCGGGATAGACTCAGACAGCGGAGTGCTGACTTTGGCAAAGGATTGCAGCTACCCGATTCGCTTTGGGAACCGTTATTTTGTGCAGGGTCCGCTGGAAGAAATGGATGCCCCGGGCGAGTGGCATCTCGACAAGCGCACGCGGACGCTCTTTTTGATTCCCCCTGAAAACCTGGGCGCCTCCGAGTTGGAGTTGGTGGCTGCAGCAGGACTTTTGAAGGTCGTCAACGGGCGGCATCTTTCCATTGAAAATATGGATTGGGATGGAACTCATGGAACGGCTGTTGTGTTTGAAAACTCCAACGACTGCCGCTTCGCGGGCAACCTGCTGCGTTCCGTGGGGTATTGGGCGGGAACGGGCGTCTCCGTGGCGGGAGGCAAAAACGTGGAGGTTCGCAGCAACACCATTGTGGGGGCGGGGCGGAATGCGGTTTCGGTGTCGGGAGGAGTGCGCGAGACGCTGGAGCGCTGCGAACACGTAGTGGAAAACAACCACCTGCGCGACTTCGGAGTGTACTTCAAACAGGGTGTGGGCGTCGCGGTCGCCGGAGTCGGCAGCAGCGTGCTGCGCAACTGGATCCACAACGGACCGCGCTTCGGGGTGATGCACGGGGGCAACCTGAACCTCATCGAGGGCAATCACCTGCATGATCTCTCCCTTGAAACCGAGGACACGGGGGCGATTTATTCCGGGGGGCGGGATTGGATCACGCCGCGTGGTTCGGTGATCCGCCACAACTGGATTCACGACATCTGGGGGATGGATCTGCATGATGGGAAGTTTATCAGCCCCCACTTTTCCTGGGGGATCTATCTCGACGACAATTCTGGGGGAGTGGATGTGATTGGCAACCTGGTGGAGCGCTGCGGCCGGGGCGGGCTGCATATTCATGCGGCCAGAGATTGCGTGATCGAGAACAACATCTGGGCGGGCAACCGGCAGTGGCAGGTCGACGCGCTGGGGTGGACGGTGCCGGGGCGTTACGCGACGAGTTTGCCGGGGATGAGCGAGGGGTATGAAAAAGTCGCCTCCAATCCCGCTTGGAAAAAGATGCGCGGCATGGAGCTGCACCCTAGGGACGTACCCTTGCCCAACGGGTTGACCATGCGCGGCAATAAGATCACCAAAAACATCATAGTCTCGGCGGACCCCGAGGTGCCGGTCATCGATATCAGGCAGGTCCCCTTTACGCACAACCAGTTTGACCACAATTTGTACTGGGCGCCGGGCGGGATCGTACGGACAGGGTTCCTGGGAGGCGGACCGAACGTGGGAGACGAACTTCTTGGGGCGTGGAAGGGTGCTCAGGACGCGTTGCCCGAAGGTTGGCGCTTGAGCAACAAGCCGGCCGGGGGAGGCAGGGCGGGTCTGAGCGAACCGCGGGAGGATGGCCTCGCGCTTCGAGTGTACGGGAGGGGGAAGCCCTATCAGATTGTTTCAGGCGGCGCCTTGCCTTTGGAGTTTGGAGCGGCGTACCGCCTCACTGCGCGGGTGCGCGCTAGTCACGAAGCGAAGGCGACTGTGGGCGTGCAGTCCTTTTCAAGCGGCGTGTATTTTTGGATGAGTCCAAAGAGCGAAGTGCGGGTGACTCAGGAATGGGAGGACAAGGAATGGGTCTTCGTGGTTCCCTCGGAAGGGCGCGCGGGCTGGCACCCGAAAATGGCTGGTTTTTCGCCAAGGATTGAGTGGCGTTCGGAGGACGGTTGGATGGAGGTGGTCAACCTTTCGCTGCATCGGGTGGAGGTCCGCTCTGAGTGGGAAAGCTGGCGCGCCAATGGTGTGGATGCCCATTCGCTCGTGGCGGATCCGTTGTTTGAGGAAGGCGAGCCGAAACGGCTCTCCAAAGATTCACCGGCTTGGGGTCTCGGGTTTGAGCGGATTCCTTTCGAAAAAATAGGCGTTTACCAGGATGCCTGGCGCAGCGCGTTGCCGGAGTGAGACTTTCAGTTCCGACTCGAGGCGGTGATACAATTCGGATTGACGCGAAAGCGTTTGCGGCACGAACTGGGGGCTGCCTATGAAAATGCTTCCCCTTCTTCTCTCCCTCCTGCTTCCCTTCGCCGCCGTGGGCGCGGAGGAGTCCGGATTCATCCCTCTTTTTAACGGGAAAGACCTCAATGATTGGAGAATCAACGAGAACCCCAGCTCCTTTTCCGTGGAAAACGGCATCCTTGTTGTGAATGGGCAGCGCTCGCACCTGTTTTACAACGGCCCGGTGCAAAACCATGATTTTAAAAACTTCCACCTGCGTGTGGAGTTGCAGACGCATCCGGTGTCGAATTCGGGCGTCTATTTCCACACGGAGTTTCAGGAAACAGGTTGGCCTTCGAAGGGTTTTGAAACGCAGGTCAACAACACCCACGGCGACCCCAAAAAAACCGCGGGTCTCTACAACATCAAAGACAACTTCACGGCACCCGCTGAAGACAACAAGTGGTTCGTCATGGAAGTCATTGTGGAAGGGAAACACATCGTCACCAAGGTAGACGGCAATGTGATCACCGACTTCACAGAACCCGATCCCGCAACGCCTCCTGCGAACAACCCCGGGCGGGTTTTGTCTCACGGAACTTTTGCCATTCAGGGCCACGATCCCAAGAGCAAAGTCGAATATCGGAAGATTGAAGTAAAACCACTGCCGTAAGGAACGGTAGTTTTTCGAAAACGAGAAAGGCGCCTCATTGAGGCGCCTTTTTTTGTGGGAAACTCGAGCGCTTGAACGCTCGAAACAGGCAGGGAATCCCGGCGGTGTTTCGCGCGTCCTCCTTGCGTCTGGGGTTTGGAGAAAAAGTGGGCCGGCAGGACCTTGTGCAAGGTTGTAAAGACGTTGCGGGCGTCAGCTGTTGCCGCCGAATTCGAAGTTACGCGGGCGCGCTGGGCGGAGCTGGGTGCGCCCGCCCCGGCGTTTGCGAAGCGTGTCAAAGACGAGGTCCAGGCCGTCTACTTTCATTTGGTGGACCATTTGAAGAAGGACTCCCAGGCGGCCTTTGGGAAAGCCGCCCTTGGCTGCGAACCAAGCCAGGTATTCCACCGGCAGATCGTAAATGGGAACGCCGTTGGGCGGGTGGTGGGCAGGGCCGTGTTTGCCAAAGGGCATGCAGGTGCGCCCGATTTCCTCGAGGTCACGCTGCATTTGCTCCACCAATTCGTCCACGTCGTTTTTTCCGTTTCTTACTTTTGAGCCTTGCCGCCGATGCAGAATAAACGGGTGTCGGTGCGAAGAAAGAGTTGCCCCTGGGAGGCGACGATCATTGAGCGGACCTGTTTGTCTTCAGCCGTTCCGAAAGAAGCCTGGTGGGAGATTTTTCCGTCCTCGGCGTTCACGACGACGACATCGCCGGTGAAGTTTACCAGATAGACTTTTCCATCCGCGACCAGCGGAGAGGCTTCATATTTGATCCGGCCCGGGGTTTCGAGCGTCCACTTGATGGAGCCATCAGGAGCGACGCGGGAGAGTGCTTTGGAGACATCGGAGAGGACGAAAAAGTCTCCGTAGGCGAAGGCGGGCGAGGGGACGTCGGAGGTGACGCCGCGGTCGGTGCTGGCCCAAGCGAGGGCTTTTTCATCCAGGGTGCCGGAGCCGGGTTTGACGGCGTAGACGGGAGCCTTCTTGGGCGCGCAGGCGAGCACAAGGCCCGCGCCGGCGACGGGAGTGGGGACGAGGCGCCAGTGGCCGATGCGCGTGGGGTTCCAGGTGCCCCAGCGCCAGATTTCGGTGCCGGTGGCGGGATCATGGCCGGAGAGCATATCGCCCCCAGCGAGTAGCACCTGCCATTTGCCGTTGACCTCGTAAGGCACGGGAGTGCTGAAGGCTTCGCGCGACTCGGCCTGCGCCTCCGTGGGGCGGACGTGGCGCCAGAGGGTCTTTCCGGAGGAGGGGTCGATGCACAGGAGGTAGGACTCCCCTCCTGCCTTGCCGCGGTTGTGGACGGGCTGATCACGCTGGAGCACAGGCAGATAGAGGCGGCCTTCAAAAAGCAGGGGGCTGGAGGAGAAAGTCCACTGGAAGGCGAACTCGCCGTACTCCTTTTCGATGTTTTTGCTCCAGAGACGTTTGCCTGAGGTGTCAAAGCCGGCCATCTCCCCGTTGCCGTAGAAAAAGACTACCAGCTTTCCGTCTGTGACGGGGGAGGGGGAGGAGTAGTTGCTGCGGTCATCGAACTTGAGGCCGTCGGCGATTTTTTCCTGCCATAGGATTTTGCCCGAGGCGCGGTCCAGACAGAGGGCGTGGAGGGACTGGTTTTCCTTGTCTGCACTGGAGAGGAAGAGTTTGTCCCCCAGAATGATCGGGGTGGAAGCGCTGGGCCCGGTGGTGGGGACGGACCACGCCACGTCCTTCTCCAGAGTGAAGGAGGAGGGGAGGTTTTTTTCGGCGCTAAACCCGTTGAAATGGGGGCCGCGCCACTGGGGCCAGTCCTCGGCATGGAGGCAGGCTGTGGAGGCGAGGGTGGCAAAACCGGCGAGGAGGCGGAGGTGTTTCATGGGGTGGGTGTGAAGTTAAAAGAGACGGTCGCGATCTGGCGTGCGGACGCAAGGATGATTCTCGAGGGGCGAACTTCTTAACGATCTTTTACCAGATTCGTGCCCAAAATATTGCCCGTCCCCCCCTCAACACGGAGGCCAATGGCACGGGTACCGGTTCCGGGAGAGCGGTCGTCCCGGATGAGGTTGGAGGAGATTAGGGAATCGCTGACGTTTTTGAGGAACAAGCCGGCCCCATCGCTGTCGAGGATGCTGTTGTTGCTGATGATCATCCGGCGGGAATCGCTGACTTCAAGCGCGGCGGCGTTCTCAAGAGCGCCGGAGATGGTGTTGGCGTTGAGGGTGGTTTCTGAACAGTGGCGGAAGATGAGTCCGTTGTGCTCGGCGCCCTGGAAGCCGTTGACGATGTAGCGCGGGTTGCGGTCGAAATTGTTTCCGCTGACAACGATGTGGGAGGAGTGTTCGATCAGAAGATCGTGCTGAAAGCCCTCCCAGAAGGTGTTTCCAGTGATGGTCACCCCGCGGGCGTTTTGGATTTCGATGTTCACCTGCACGTCGCTAAAGACGTTGTTGCCAATGGTCACGTGCCCCTCGTTAGTGGCGTCTTGGCCGGTTCTGCTTTCGACACCGGCGTCCTTCCCTGCGCCCTGGATGCGGATGTTGGCCGAGTTCGGGGCTTTGTGGGTGTGCTGCAGGGTGCACCCGGTGATTGCCACCTCTGCGATGGAACCGCCTGTTGAATCCAGCCACACATTGGCCGTCGGTGGCCCGTCTGCGGAATGGTTGGACTCAATGTCGCTGCTGCCAATCTGGAGGTTTCGCACCTGCCCGCCTTTGCTCACCACGCCTCCGCCTCCGTTGTAGCTGATGTGGCAGTTGGTGATGTTAATCTGGTGGAGGTTGACTGCATCTAGGAAAACGCCAACGCCGGTGTTGTGGTAAAAGTGGCAGTCGGCCAGCAGCACGTTTCTGTTGCGGCGGACCAGATGAACCGCGTGTCTGGCCTCGCGCACGGTCACGCGGGTGAGGGTGAGTTGCATGGTGCCGTCCGCCTCGATGCCATCGGCCTCCGGATGCTTGCCAACGATTTCAATTCCGCTGGCCATCGGAGTGCGCTCGATTTCCCAGACTTGGGCTTTGATTGTCGCGGGGGCCGCCGTGCCGCCGTGCGTTCCACGAAAACGCAGCGCCGGTCCGGGGCCTTCCATGAGCAGGGTGGCGGTGCCGTCTCCGGAGACGCTGGAGTGCCCGAGTTTGGCGAGGTCGAATTCCAGCGTCTGGGTGAGGCGATAGGTTCCTTTTGGGAAATAGAGGTCGGATTTTCCGTCTTTCAGCGCCTTTTGAAGGGCGGCCGTGTCGTCGGCAATCCCGTTCCCGAGGGCGCCTATGCTCTGGACATTGGTTTGGGCCTGCGTCTGGAGGACGGTGAAAAAGAGAAGGGCGGTAGCGAGGAAGTTTTTCATGGGGGGGGGAGGGGAACGCTGAAGGATTTTGAGGGTTCGTCAACGGTTTCAATCGCCGAACTCGGTGTATCGGGTACCGCGTCGAGTGTGATGTGCCTTCAATGGTTCCTCTGCTATCTTTTTCATAAAATAATCCAAGCAATCCGCTGGCTAAAGCATTTGCTTAGTGATCTCTTGCGGTCGCCGCCCTTTTTTTCTCCCACGATGAACCCAGCCCTCTCCTTGCTCTGCCTTCTGGCTGTCGGTTGCTTTGCTTTGGCCCAGGCTCCGGCGCCTAATGATGCGCTCACCGATCTCAGCGCCGAACCCGCTCCGAAAGAGAAAACTGTTGAGCCAGCGATCGTCACCGTCCCCGACTCCAGCCCCGCCCGTCTTCCCGAAGGCAAAGTCCTGGTGGAATTGTGCGAAAACGGGTTGCCGGATAAAAACGCCTGGCCCAAGGGCTCTCCGACGGCGTCCGAAAACTATTTTGCGGAAGCGTTCGGCTTCAGCGCGCTACCCCACCGTTACGCCGACACGGGGATTCGCGCCGACCGGGCCAATCCGCTGTTTTTCCGGGCCAGTGCACGGATCCGTCTCCCTGCCGGCAGCCATCGCCTCCTTCTGCGGGCGCGTGGGGCGTCCTGCCTCTTTATTGACGGCACGCCCGTATTAACCACGCCTTTCCCCAAGGGGGGCTCGGACAATGCGCCCCTTTCGGCGCAAAACAATTTCTTGGACCTTGGACCGACCTTCCGGTTTGCACCGCCCGGCAACCGGGAAAGCTGGTGCACCTTTGAAGCCACTGGCGCCGAACACGTCGTCGTCTTGGAAACCCTCGTGGGTTATCACGTGGGCAAAACCAAGCGCCGCCCCGAACTGGGAGAGACCGTCGCGGCCATCTCCCTGGAAGGCAGTGAGGAATGGAGCCTTCTCTCGCCTGGTAGGCTCCCGCTTGCGTACACCGACGCTGGATGGGACTCCTACCAGAAGCGGACGGACCAGGAGCTCGCCGCCCTTAACGCCGACAACCGGGCCAAAGCCCGCGCCGATCACTACGAGTATTGGCAGCACCGCCGCGAACTGGCGGCCCAGTGGATCGCTTCTACCCCGGAGCAGGAGGTGCCTCCTCTGCCCGCTGGGGTGCCAGTCTTCAACGCCATCGACCATTTCATCGGAGCCAAACTCGCCGGGTTCACTCAGCAAACGGCTCAAACCCAAGCAGGGGCCGTGGATTTTTTCGCCGAGGTCCAACCCCTGCTTGAGGCCCACTGCATGGACTGCCACAAGGGAACAAAATCTAAGGGCGGCCTTCATCTCGACCGCCGCAGCTCCGCTCTGGAGGGGGGGGAATCTGGCAAACCGGCACTCGTTCCTGCCGAGCCGCAGCGGAGTGAAATTCTTGCCCGCGTCCAATCGGAAGACCCGGACGAAGTGATGCCTCCAAAGGGGACGAAGCTCTCCCCCAAAGAAATCGCGACCCTTCAAAAGTGGATTCAAGAAGGCGCGCAGTGGCCGGAATTCCGCCCGGTACCGACGACGCTCACGCCCCTCACGAGCGACCTGGCTTTTTTGCGCCGTGTGACCCTGGATACCGTCGGTGTCGTTCCCAGTGCTCAGGAAATCGCGGCTTTTGTCAACGATTCCACCCCCGAGCGCCGCGCCCGAGTCATTGACCGGCTGCTGGCGGACCCGCGCAGTGCCGACCAGGCGGTGGGTTATTGGCAGGATGTCCTGGCTGAAAACCCCAACATCCTCAATCCCACCCTCAACAACACCGGCCCCTTCCGTTGGTGGATTCACGAGTCTCTGTTGGATCACAAACCTGCCGACCTCATGGTTACGGAACTGGTGCGTCTGCGCGGAAGCGAGCGCTTTGGCGGGCCGGCCGGCTTTGGCGTCGCCTCTCAAAACGACGTCCCGATGGCGGCGAAGGGCACCATCCTAGGCGCCGCCTTTCTCGGTGTGGAAATGAAATGCGCCCGCTGCCACGATGCGCCTGCGCACCGCTTCAAGCAGGAGCAGTTGTTCCAGTTGAGCGCCATGCTCGGACAAAAATCGATTAAGGTTCCCACGACCAGCAGCGTGCCCGCCGACAAACTCCATGCCGGCGGCCGGAAAGCCCTCATCGAGGTCACCCTCAAGCCGGGTGCCATCGTCGCCCCCGACTGGCCCTTCCCGGAATTCGTCCCGGGCGAAGTCGCCGATTGGCTCGCCGAAGACTCCTCCAACCCGGCCGACCGACTCGCCGCCCTCCTCACCGCCCCACAAAACGAACGCTTCGCCCAAGTTCTGGTCAACCGCTTCTGGGCTCGCCTAATGGGGCGCGGGATCGTGGAACCCGTGGCGGACTGGGAAAATGCGGTGCCCACGCATCCGGAGTTGCTCCGCTGGCTGGGCCGCGAACTGGTGCGCAGCGGCTACGATGCGACCCACGTCATCCGGTTGATCCTCAATTCCCATGCTTACCAGCGTGCGACCGACCCCACCCAGCGGGAACCCAACCCACTTTATACGGCTCCAGCGCCCCGCCGTCTGCAGGCCGAGCAGGTTGTGGACTCCCTTTTTGCGGCCACCGGCAAACCTTTCCACACAGAGGAGGCCAGTCTCGACATTGATTCTAACCGGGATTTGGGCAACTCACTTTCCCTAGGATACCCCTCGCGGGCTTGGATGTTAACTTCCACCTCCAACGAACGCGACCGGCCCAGCCTTTCTCTGCCGCGTATTCAGGCGGTGGCGGATGTTTTGGCGGCCTTCGGCTGGCGGGCGAGCCGGCAGGATCCCGCTTCCGTGCGGGACCAGGCCGCCAACGTGCTGCAGCCCGCTATTTTGAGCAATGGTGTGATGGGCACGTGGCTCACAATCCTCAGCGAGGATCATGGCGTGACGGCGCTTGCCTGTGAGCCCCTATCTTTGGAGCAATTCTTGGATGCGCTCTTTCTTCGCATCCTGACCCGGCACCCCAATCCATCCGAGAAAGAGCGCTACACGGCGCTGCTCGCTCCGGAGTTTGCGACGCGTCTTCAAGTAGCCGCGGTTCCTCCAAAAACGGAGGCTGCGCCGAGGCGGCCGGCCTATTACGTCTCTTGGTCCAACCACCTCGCGCCCGAGGCGACGCGCATCCGGATGCAGCAGGAGGTCGCAGCGCGCAAGGGGGATCCGCCCACCAGTCGCCTCGTCCCCCAGTGGCGCGAACGCCTCGAAGACGTTCTCTGGGCTTTATTAAACTCGCCTGAATTCATTTTCACCCCCTGATTTCCCCATGAATCGCCGCAACTTTATAACCTCGGCCCTTCTTTCGCCCCTGGTTTTCCCCCTGACCAAAGCCGCCGGCGAAGCCGGTCCCTCTGGCGCTGCCGGTCCCTCACCCAAGGGCAAGGCAGAGCACTGCATCTTCATTTGGCTGGGAGGCGGGATGTCGCAAGCCGACACCTTTGATCCGAAGGCGCTCGGGGACAATACGGGGGAGAAAAAGAAGCCTGGCTCGCTATACCCCTCCATTGAAACGGCCGTGCCGGGGGTGCGATTGTGCGAACACCTTTCCCGCACCGCCAAGGTCATGGAGCACGTGACGGTTGTGCGTTCGGTCAATCACAAGGTTATCGATGAGCACGCCTTCGCGACCAACATCGTGCACACGGGCAGGATGGTGAGCGGCAGCACCGTGTACCCGTCCATCGGCTCGATTGTCGCCCATGGACGCGGCGCCGCCTCTTCCGAAGTGCCCGCCTACATCCTCATCGGCTATCCGAATGTGAGCCGGGGCCCGGGTTTTCTTGGTGCCAAAAGCGGGTACCTGTACCTCACGGAAACGGCATCTGGCCCCGCCGGATTCAGCCGTCCAGAGCACCTCGACGCACCACGCGTCGCCCGCCGGCAGGAGCTTTTGAAACCCGCAATCGAACAGATTCCGGCCAAATCCCTACTCGCCGACTACGAGGAAACCCAGCGGGAGGCGCTGCGTCTGGCGGGCCCCTCCTTCCTGCGCCACTTTCAAATCGCCAATGAACCCGCTGCAGTGCGGGAATCCTACGGTGGGGAATTTGGGCAGCGTTGCCTGCTTGCCCGGAAACTGGTGCAGGCTGGGGTGCGTTTTGTCGAGGTGTCTCACAACCTCAACTTCCTCAACGGTTCGGGCTGGGACGTCCACAACGAGGGTATCCGTAATCAGCACCTGCTCATTCAGGAACTGGACCAGGCTCTGGCGGGCCTCATTGTCGACCTTAAAACCCAGCATCTGTTGGATAAAACGTTGATCGTCGTCGCCACTGAATTCGGCAGACCGCCCGAGTTTGACGCGCGCGGCGGGCGGGGGCATCAGGGCAGCACCTTTTCGATGGTTCTTGCGGGCGGCGGATTGCGCCACTGCGGCGCCTATGGGACCACCGACGAGTTGAGTAAAAAAATCCTGGAGAACCCCGTCAGCATTCCCGACTTCCACGCGACGATCCTCGCCGCCCTTGGGATGGATCCCAAAAACGATCTCAAGGATGGTTCCCGGCCGGTTCCCTCGACGGATGGCGGCGCTCCCATCGCCGCTCTCTTTGGTTAAAACGCGATCCCACAAACGGGGCGCCTCGGTTTTCGCTTCCTTTCTGGGGCAGCGGTCCACCGCGGCGGAATCCACGGTGTCTGGGATGGGCTTTCTTTCGGAGGGTTCTCCGTTGGGGACTGGGAGGACCGCTTACTTGGATGTGAACACGCTCCGGCGTGCTCTAAACGGTGCGAAGCGAGGAAGGGCAGGAGGGTTAAACTATCCCGTTTCGAGTGTACGCGCGCTCCGCCTCGGCGGGTTTTGCCGAGGCGGAGCCTGTCCCTGAGGCGGAGCCTGTCCCTGAGGGCATGGTGGCGCTGGAATACTTGCGCGCCAGCCAGTCGGTGGTCATTTCCAAGATGGTGGGGCGGATCAGGTCGAACCCCACTCGGAGCAGGGATATCAGCCACCCCGCTGAACGTCCGCTGGCAGAGGCGGTTTCAAAGGGTCTCGGGCCGCGGGGGCTGCGTCCGAGGCGCAGGGTTAGCAGTTTGGACACCACCCAGCCTCCGAGCACCGCTCCCGGCAGCCAGAACTTCAGGTTGCTGCGCACGTTTTTACGAACCCGGGAAACCAAGTCCAGGCTATCCTCGCAGGCGCGCACCGAGCGGCGTATTTCTCCCCTAGATATCGCCAGTTCCGCGATCAGCGCGGCTTTGCGGCGGTCGATTTCAACCATGCGTCGTCCTTTCGGAATTCTTCAAGTGTGGAAGCAAACATCGGTTTCTCCAGCCAGCTCCGGGCCACCCGGAGTACGCCCCAGGCCGCGGCAAGGTGCAGGCCGCCGGTGAGCGCGGCAATCCAGATCCAGGCATGTTCGCTGTGCAGAAGCTGGGCCGCGCCGAACACCAGAGCCAGGCACAGCAGCAGGTACCCCACCAGGGTGAGCGTGGCCACCATCGCCGCGAGTAGCAGGACGCCCGCAAGGCGGGTGAGGGCTTCTTTGCCCTCGATGCCCGCCAGCTCCAGCCGGGCCCTCAGATAGCTCAGCGCAGAAAGAACCATCTCCCGCACCGGGTGGAAAACCCCCTCTCTAGAGTCCTCGGGGCCGCGCGCGTCCCTTGTCGTGGTTTCAGTGTTCATGAAGCGGAACCCTAGAGCTGGTGTGAACGGGAGCGGGAAACCCCCGGCTGCCGCCGGTGTGGAGCGCGTTCCCTGGGGATAAACCGGTGGGAGGCTGGGGTGCGAGCGGTGCGCGGGTCTGTTTTTTTCGAGGGGCTAGCGCCGAGCGAGCATTCCCAGCACAAAGCCAGCGCCTAGGGCGATGCACACGGAGGTGAGCGGGTGCTCTTTGACGTAGAGTTCCGTGTCTTTGCGCAAATCCTCCGCCTTCTGCTTGGCGTCGGTGTAGGCGTGTTCGGCCTTTTCCTTGAGAACGGAGGCTTTGTCGTCAGCGGCGTGCAGGAGTTCCCGTCCCTTGGCTTCGACGGCATTTTTGAGTTCCTCGGCGGCCTGGGCGGCGTGGACGCGGGTGGCCTGCATGTTGCGGTTGACCACCGCGTGGAGGTCGGACTGGGAGGTGGACGATACGTCGTCGATCTTGAGGTTGGATTCAGTGCTCATGGCATTCCTTGTGTTGGACTGGTTTAAACGTCGTGTTTTGTGTTTGGAACTAGCTTGTTTGCCGGCCCGGCGCCTTCGCAGGCAGGGCCGACTGAAATCTCCACACCCCTGGCACCTCGCCCGCAACTGCTTTTTCCCGCGTTACTGACGAGGTTCCGGCCCGGGTTTGAGCCCAAGTTCATCATCCGGCCCTCGGGACTGGTTTTTACGAACCGGT
>QQND01000078.1 GCA_003402745.1 Verrucomicrobiota bacterium | reverse complement strand
CGGCCCAGGGAAGCGCACGCGCGTACCGCTGCAATTCCATCCCAGTTTGAGAGCCGATGCCCCGGGGAACGGCCTTTAGGCGGTAACCGACTAGAGAAACCGTGCTGCGCGCTGCCGCGTCCAAACCGGGGGCGAAACCGGCAGTTTCCGAGAACAAGTACAGGCGGGAGTTGCCGTCGACGATTTTAACAAGCCCGTCAACATCAGAGCGGCGCACCCGGTGGGCAATGTCCGCACTAATTTGACCCAGAGCGTACCGTGCTTCTGTGTCACAGTCCGAGGACTGCTTTGAGGTTGAGGTGAGTCGCGAGGCGGAGCTCATGAGTTGGGCAACGAGGCCTCCCAAGATGGCGAGCACAGAGATGGAGACCATCAGTTCCACCAACGTAAATCCGGAAGCTGCCCGGGATTTAAAGCGAAGTTCACGCATAGGTTCTTTGGAAAAGCAACGGTCCGGAGCGGGCGGCCGCGGTTACAGGGGCAAGGGTACCAAGGCTTCCAGAAAACCTTCCGGCTTGGTGTTGGGTTGCCGGTTGATGGGCCATTCCACCCGAACGCGGATGGCAGCGACGCCGTCGGTCCCGGGAAAAAACTGGACGCTGTAGACCTTTTGTAGCATTTCCGGTGCGTTTTGGGATACCACGGAGCAGGACTCGTTGAGGGAGAGCGCACCGGGAGCGGCTGTCACCGTATTTGTTTTCTTATTCAGGGTCGCTTCGAGCTGAAGCTTTGGGGAGGTGTATGAAAACTTATCGTCCCCAAGGGCCAGCGGGGTGGAGGCGTGAATGTCAGCGACAATCCCGGTCAACAGGTTGGATGCCGCGGTCTGCACGGTCGCTTTCCGTGAGTTTTTGAGGCCCACAGAAAGCATCCCCATCATGCTGACTAGAGCGAAGGAAAAGATTCCAAGGGCTACGGCGATTTCCGCCAGCGTAAACCCAGACTCGCGCCCGCTCAGTTTTCGCAGTTGTCGCAGTTGTCGCAGTTGTCGCAGGATAGGGGGCCGCGACTCTGGACAAGCGCGGCAGGGGAGCGGCATCGGGATGGGAGAGGGTGGGGGTTGCATGGCGTTTTTTCAAACGACCGAACAGGCCGAACCCTAGCCGTTAAGCTGGGATCTAGCAATACGCATTCGAAACGTCAGGAACAGTGAGGGGCAGATTTTTCCGTGGAAACCGGACCGGTTGAGGCTTCCTGCATGGCTTGCTCAAAGGCCCTCCAAGCTAGCATCGCGCATTTCACCCGCTGGGGAAACTTCCGCACCCCGGACAGCAGCCGCAAATCGCCCAGCATTTTTGGCGCCTCGTGTTCCCCGAGTGTTACAACATCGGTAAACGCTTCGAGGAGTTCCCGGGCTTCTTGTTTGGACTTTCCCTTGAGTTTGAGGGTCATCAGCGATGCGGAGGCTTGACTGATGGCGCAACCTACGCCGGTAAAGCGCAGGTCTTCCACCTGTCCCTCGGTTCCGAAGCGGACGTGCAGATGAATCTCATCGCCGCAGGAGGGGTTGTCTCCGTCAACGTGGACGGCAGGCCCCTCGAGAGTTCCAAAATTCCTCGGGCGTTTGGAGTGATCCAAAATCACCTGTTGATAAAGTTCTTCAAAGTCGGCGTTCATGAAAAAAAGCGGTGGGCTTCTGCGAGAATCTCTATCATCCGATCCACCTCAGCGGTGGTGTTGTACAGGTAAAAACTGGCGCGACTGGTGCTCGGAAACCCAAGTTTGCGCATTAAGGGCTGGTTGCAATGATGTCCCCCCCTCAGTGCGAGGCCTTTTTGGTCGCAGTAGGAGGTCAAATCGTGAGGGTGTACGGACTCGTGCACAAAGCTGACCAGGCCCCCTCGATCGCCAGTCGGCCCCACCACCCGGTATCCGGGTAGCGCTCCGATGCGTGCGTAAGCATCCAAGGCCAGCGCTTGGTCGTGCTCCTGGAGGGCGTCGCGGCCGATGGCCTCGATGTAGTCGATGGCCGCGCCCAGTCCGATGGCGCCAGCAATGTTGGGCGTGCCGGCTTCGAAGCGAGACGGCGCTTGCTTGTAAGTACTCGATTCGTAGCGGACTGACAAAATCATCTCCCCACCGCCCTGCCAGGGGGGGGTTTGCTCCAAAATGGATGCCCTTCCGTACAGGACGCCGATTCCGGTGGGGGCACACATTTTGTGGCCTGAAAACGCGAGGAAATCGCACCCGATGGCCTGCACGTCCACCTGCATATGGCCGGCGCTTTGGGCGGCGTCCACCACGCTCGTGGCGCCTACGGCGCGTGCACGGGCGCAGAGGAGCGAGGCTGGGTTGATGGTTCCTAGAAAGTTTGAGATGTGCGTGAACGACAGCAGTTTAACCTCAGGAGTGAGAAGGCGGTCAAGCTGGCTGAGGTCCAGCGTTCCGGAATCGGTGAGGGGGATGAAACGGAGTTGGGCACCGGTGCGTTGAGCCGCTTGCTGCCAGGGCACCAGGTTGCTGTGATGCTCCATCTCGGTCAGTAGAATGACATCGCCGGGCTTGAGATTCGCGTTTCCCCAAGCGTTGGCGACCAGGTTGATGGCCTCGGTCGTCCCTCTTGTGAAGACGATTTCCGAGGGGGCGGCGGCGTTGAGATAGCCGGCCACCTTGGCCCGGGCCGCCTCAAATGCGTCCGTGGCCCGGTTGCTGAGCAAGTGAATGCCCCGGTGGACATTGGCGTTGTCGTGCTCGTAGTAGTGCACAAGAGCATCAATCACGGCCCTCGGTTTCTGAGTCGTCGCCGCGTTGTCGAAGTACACGAGGGGCGCTCCGTTCACCGTTTGGTGAAGGATGGGGAATTCGCTCCGGTATGATTCCAAAGAAGGACGGTGGCTTTTAGGGTCTGACATGGGTCTTCCCGCAAGGCGGGTGATCTACACGTTCGTAGAGGAGCGCTTCGGGGAAAAGCACATTGTGAATTGCAGTGGATAGTTGCCTCCAATCGGGTTTTTTCGGTTATGCTGTCCTCGACGATGGAAGTGATTGCCGCAAGTTTTATGGATGACCTTTACCGGTTTGCTCTTTTGAGTACCGGTGACCGTGGCGTTGCGCTTGCCTGCATCGCGGAAGTTCTTCCAGAGGCCGAGTCAAACGCTTCCCTGTGGCGTACGCAGAGGCATCGCTTTCTGTGGACGGCCCGGCTTCTGGCGCTGCGCCTGGCGAAGAAAAACGTTCCGGGGGCGCCTTCCGGAGAGACGCTTCCCTCGCCTCTGCCAGAATTGAGGACCGCCTTGAATGCCGCGCCGCCCGATCTGCGCCCGAGTCTAGCCCTGCATTGCACAGGTGATGTGAAATCAAGCGAGGTGATCCAGCTCTTCCACCTGCGGAGCCGGGAGTGGCGCGTGGCGCTCGTGAAATTTCGTGAGCAGATGGCGTCCGCTGGCTTTCCCGAAGAGCGTGTTCACCAGTGCCTGAGTGCGGTGAAGTTAAGCCCCGAGGAACGGCTCCTTTTGGAGGTTTCCGCCACGGCGTTGCCTGTTCGCCGCAGGCAATGGGACAAAGCCTTGGCCGTGGCCGCTGTTTTTCTTGGGGTCTGCGTGTTTCTGGGATGGCTCGGTTGGGAACGCTGGAGGGACAGCCCCTCCGTCCTGATGCGGAGCCACATGGAAAGTTTCCTCGAGGTCAATCGCAGCGCGGGAATCACCGGCCTGGAAGCATTTGAAGGCAGGGCCTCTGAATCCCAAGACTGGCTTTTTCTGCACGGAATCGAAGGGGTAAGGATGCCTGAATCTTTTGCCGGGGTGAAGTTAGCCGCAGCACGCATCTTACAGTGGAACGGCTCGCCCTTGGCTCTATTTCCCACCCTTTCGCCCCCTGGCCTTCTGGTGGTTGTGGACGCCGAAGCGCTGCATCTTCCCGAGGAGAATTCGGAGTCGGGGCGTTCCAGCTTTGCGGACTGGTCGGGCGCCTGGGAGAGTGCGGGCTCGTACAAGGTGCTTTGGATGGTTCAGTCCGATGCAAAAGCACTCGAGCAGCATCTGCGGGCTCTCTCGGAGCCAGCGCAGGCTCGCTGAAAACATGGCACGCGCAGAACGGGGGGCGCGCAGAACGGGGGGCGCGGGGGAGACGCCTGTTTTGTTTGCCAAGGGGCCGCTTTTTGCCTGCCCACGTCCTCAGAGTTTGCGAAAGCGCCGGAAGCCCCCTTCGACAAACTCCACCCGCCTCTGGCGCAGCAGCTTGCCCAGTGCCTGTTTGAACGCTTTCTTGCTCGCCCCGAATCTTTCCCGGATCAGCGCAGGATCCGTTTTGTCTCCAAACGGAAGGATCCCTTCGCCCGCCTCCTCCACCGCCGCCATGATTTGATCCGCCAGCGGCCGCACCCTGGCGTATCCGGAGGCATCGAGGCTGAGGTCAATTTTTCCATCGGGGCGCACCAGGCGAACATAACCCAGCATTTCGTCCCCGGGAACGAGTGCGGAGGCCATTTCGCTTTTGTAAAGCAGGCCCCAGTGTGTGTGATTAATCACCGCCTTGTACCCGAGGTCGGTTTCCTCGGCCACCACCAGGTCCACCGCCTGACCCTCTTCATATTTGGGCTCCGTCTTATGCAGGTGCCGGTGCAGCCGCATCGTCCCCATCAGGCGCCCGGAAACCTCGTCCAAAACAACCATCGCCACCACCCATTCGCCAACATTCGGATGCCGCGACTGCTCGCGCAGCGGCACGAGCAGGTCCTTTTCAAGCCCCCAGTCCAGAAATGCCCCGATCCCTGGCCGCACACCCACCACCTCAAACCCGGCCACCTGACCCAGCAGTGCATGCGGCGTCTGAGTGGTCGCCACCAAACGGTCTTCGGAGTCGTGGTGCAGGAAAACTTCCAAGCTGTCCCCGGGGGCGATTCCCTTCGGAATGTATTTTCCTGGGAGCAAAATGTCTCCCAACTCCAGCCCGTCCAAGTAAAGCCCGGGGGAAGCTTCTCGAAGAACGCAGAGGGTGTGTTTTTTGCCTGGAAGAATCATCTTTTCCCGGAATGTACCGGCATCGCAAAAAAACGAGGCATCGTTTTTTGTTTTTTTTACACACGCAACGCAACCTAAGAAGCCAAAGCGTGGAATCAGAACCGTTGCAGGCGGGGTCCGAGAGAGGACATGCGCGCGCACTTCCTCGGTGGGGTGCTTGCAATGGTTGGCGCTCTCAAGCAAATTTGCAGGGTCCGGAACGGGCGGGGCGCCTTTTTTAAAAAGGGCGCTCACGCTCTGCGACGGAACACTCCACGACTCCAAATAGATTCTACAGAACGATTATGCATCAACTTCCCGCTCTTCCGTACGCATTCGACGCCCTCGAACCCCACATCGACGCGCGCACCATGGAAATCCACCAAAGCAAACATCATAAGGCTTATGTGGACAATTTGAACAAGGCGCTAGAAGCCGCCCCGGAACTTGCTGGAAAAACGGCCGCCGAACTCATCCACGACCTTTCCGCCCTGCCTGAGGGCATCCGCAACGCGGTGCGTAACAACGGTGGCGGGCACGTGAACCACACGCTTTTCTGGAGCCTTCTGACCCCTCATTCCACCGGCAAACCCGTGGGCAAACTCGCGGAAGCGATCACGGCGGCTTTCGGCAGTTTTGAAGCGTTTCAGGAAAAGTTTCAGGCCGCAGGCGCCACCCGCTTTGGTTCTGGCTGGGCCTGGCTGGTGTGGAATCATGGCAAACTTGAAATCGGCTCTACCGCCAATCAGGACACCCCGCTCATGGGCAAGGCTGTGGCCGGGATTGAAGGAACGCCGATCTTGGCCTTAGACGTTTGGGAACATGCCTATTACCTGCATTACCAGAACCGCCGTCCCGACTACATGAAGGCGTTCTGGAACGTCGCGAACTGGGAGGCTGCAGAGCAACTTTTCCTCGCGGCTCACTAACACACACACAAAACCTCCACCCCCTTTCGGGCGCGGAGGCCCGGGAAACAGGGGCCCTTTTGAGGGCCAGCCGGTTTTACGACTCTTCTCTGTTTTTCCGCCAGCCTCCGCGCCCTTGCGTCTCCCCTAACGCTTCCGCGTTTAAGGTGTCTTCCCCCCCACCTTCGCGTTTTTCACCGAAGCCCTCCCTCTGATGACTACACCCTCCTCTTCTAAATCGTCGCAACCCGCCGCCCCGGGGGTTTGTTATCTTGCTGGGGCGGGCCCTGGAGACCTGGGGCTTGTGACGCTGCGCGTGAAAGAACTCCTGGAGAAGGCAGATGTGGTCGTCTTCGACTATCTGTGTAATCCGGAGATGTTGAAGTGGGCAAAAGAAGGCGTGGAAGTTATTTACGCTGGAAAAAAGGCGGGCAACCACACCCTGCGCCAGGAAGAAATCAATGCGCTTCTCGTGGAAAAGACCGAGGCCGGGCACCGGGTCCTTCGGCTCAAAGGGGGCGATCCTTTTCTTTTCGGCCGCGGCGGGGAAGAAGCCGAGGCGCTCGCAGAGGCTGGCCAGCTGTTTGAAATCGTTCCGGGAGTGACGTCGGCCATTGCCGCTCCTGCCTATGCAGGCATCCCTGTCACCCACCGGGATTTCACCTCCTCGCTCACCATTTTTACGGGCCACGAAGACCCCCTCAAGGCGGACACGGCCCTGGATTACGCCAGGCTGGCCGCGTTGCCGGGCACGAAGGTCATGCTCATGGGAGTGGAACGCATGGGGCCCATCACCGACGAACTTCAAAAACACGGAATGGACGCGGAGACCCCTGTGGCCTTGGTCCGCTGGGGCACCACGGGCCGCCAGCAGACGCTCTCAGCAACGCTCGGAACCATCGCCAAACGCATCCTGGAGACGGGGTTCACGGCTCCTGCGGTGGCGGTTTTCGGCGAGGTGGCAACCCTGCGTGACAAGTTAGGCTGGTTTGAAAAGAGGCCGCTGCGCGGAAAACGCATCGTGGTCACGCGCACGCGCCAGCAGGCGGGCGTGCTGAGCGCGGGTCTGCGCGAAATTGGGGGGGACGTTTATGAACTGCCTACCATCCGCATCGAACCGCCCGAGGATCTGCGCAGTTTTGCGGAACTCGTCCAGGATGTGTTCACCTACGACTGGCTGGTTTTCACCAGTCCAAATGGCGTGAGTGCGTTTTTTGAGATGTTCTTCAAACTCTATAACGACGCCCGTGAAATGGGCGGTGTCCGTATCGCGGCCATTGGCCCAGCCACCGCGCAGCGCGTCCGCGAGTTCCACTTAGCCGTGGACCTTCAGCCCGCAGAGTTCGTTGCGGAGGCCATCATTCAGGAGTTTAAAACCAAGGTTGGAACGGTGGAAAACCAGAGGATATTGCTGGCGCGAGCGGAGCAGGCCCGCGACGTGTTGCCGCTGGAGTTGGCCAAGCTGGGCGCCATTGTTGACCAGGCGGTTGCTTACCGGACTGTTCCTGAAACCGAGGACGTCAGCGGGGGCATCGCCCGCTTCAAGGCCGAGGGGGCCGACCTGATCACTTTTACAAGCAGTTCTACGGTTGAAAACTTCATGGCCCTCAAACTCCCGCTGCCGCCCGGGCTCAAAACTGCCTCAATCGGGCCCATCACTTCCAAAACCATGCGCGACCTCGGACTGGCCGTGGACATCGAGGCAAAACAGTACGATATTCCGGGGTTGGTTGCTGCCATCCGGGTTTACTACGGGGCGTGAAAACGCCCTGCTGGAAGCGCCTGTGCCCACTTCCGGAGGGCCACCCAAAAAACGCAGGCCTTTTAAAGGCGCTTAGAGGCGCCCCTAAGATCTTCCTAGAGTGCCCGTGAACCGCCCGTGAACCGCCTGTTCTTGCCGTGAAAGCCGTGAAAGCCGACGCTCGCAGAATGGCCGTCCAAATGACTTTTGATATGCCCCTTGCCGGACACGCCCCAATGCCGCCGCCCAAAACCATCCACACCTGTCCTCTGAGCCTGGAGCAGGTCGAGAAACTGAGGACGATTTTGATCTCCCGAGGCTGGGAATTCCAGGTGAAGCCGTATATGCATTTTTTCGCCCAGAGGGATAAGCTTTCGGTAGCGGCTTATGAAAAGGGGCCGAAAATTGTGGTTCAAGGCAAAGGGGTGGATGATTTCGTTGAATTCATCCTCGAGCCGGAGCTCGTGGGCGTTTCGGCACCGGGCGCTGCCCCTGCTGGTGCGCTTGAAAATCCGGATGATTTTTCCCCGCATTTCGGCATCGATGAAAGCGGCAAAGGCGACCTCTTCGGCCCTCTTGTCATTGCTGGCGCCTACGTTGATCCGAGCATAGCAAGGGCTTGGCAAGCCGCAGGGATTATGGACAGCAAAAAAATAGGCACGGACTCCAAGATCAGACAGCTGTCGCGGGTCATTTTACAGACCCCCGGCGTGGTGCAGAGTGTTTTGCTCATTGGTCCGGAGCGCTACAACGAGCTTTACCAGAAGTTTGGAAATCTCAACAAACTCCTGGCCTGGGGGCACGCCAGGGTGATCGAGAACTTGCTGGAAATAAAACCCGACTGTCCGCGCGCGCTGAGCGACCAGTTCGCCAACCCACGCCTGATTCAGAACGCGCTTTTGGAGAAGGGGCGGGGCATCCAGCTGGATCAGCGGACAAAGGCGGAAAGTGATCCCGCGGTCGCAGCGGCTTCCATTCTGGCGCGGGCGAAGTTTATCGACTGGCTTGCCAGGGAAAGTGAGGCCCTCGGCATGGTTTTGCCTAAGGGATGTTCAGCTCAGGTGAAAGAACTAGGCATGAAACTAGTGCAAAGGGACGGGCCGCAAGTGCTCGCGAAGGTGGCAAAAACGCACTTTAAGACGGCTTCTGAAATTTTATCTGCAACTTCGTGCACACAATTCTTGCTCAGAAAAGGCGAATAGGGTTAAGTCCGATCATCTTATGGGGACATTAACTAAACGAGACTTGGTTGTTCATATCAGCAACGAAACGCACCTGCCTCAGGCTCAAGTGCATCAGGTGGTGCAGCTTACGCTTGATTCCATCACCGATGCATTAGCCCGTTCGGAGAACGTCGAGTTGCGTAATTTCGGCGTGCTCGAGGTGCGCTTGACCAAACCACGCGTTGGTCGCAATCCGAACAAGCCTGAAAGCTCCTTCACCATTCCGGCCCGTGCCACCGTGAAGTTCAAGCCGGGCAAAATCATGCGCGAACGCGTCTTGAAGCTTTCGGCTGCAATGAAAAAAGCTGGTGGCAAGGTAAACGTTGCGGTTAAGGAGGTTGCGAAAGCAGCTCCGAAGGCGGCGGCCAAGGCGAAGGCACCTAAGAAACCTTAAATTTTCACCTCAATAAACAGTTTATAGTTAAGGCGGGGCTCGCAGGGGCCCCGCCTTTTTTGCGGGCACCCCGGGTCGGATGCGGACGTTTTTTGAAACCTTCTTGGGGTGAGGGACGAAGAATGGGTATGGGCAGAGAGGGCGCACGAGGGAAGGAAAGAGGGGGTGGGCGGTATCCTGAGGCTTCTGGATCCGGGGTTTCTGCAGCTGTGGAAATTACTCGAAATGATGTGGATGCATTTCGGGACGGGGTGGTGGCTTTACCTCGTCCCTTCAAGGTGCTTCTGATAGGCCACCAGTTCCAGGTTCCCTCTGAAGGGCAGGCAAAGGCGGCGGCGCTTTCTAAGTTCTCAGACCTTGCTGTTCATGTGCTTTGTCCGGAACGTTATCGGGAAGCGGAGGTGCGTTGGCGTTCAGCGCTGGAGCCGAGGTCGCCTGGCTATAGTTTTGGAACCACGCCGGTGCAGAACGCTTGGTGTGGGCCGGCAAAGTGGTATTTACAGTGGTACCCCGGGTTTAGGGAGAAGTTGTTGGCGCTAAAGCCCGACGTGATAGATCTTTGGGAGGAGCCTTGGAACCTGTTGTCGGCTCAGATTTCGGGGGTGTGCGCCCGATTCTTACCGGCGTGCCGTTTGATTTCGGAGACAGAGCAGAATATTTCAAAGCGCTTACCGATTCCTTTCGAGTGGTTTAGGACGCAGACACTGCGGCGTGCCGCCTATGTCGTGGCGCGCAATCGGGAAGCGCTTGCAGTCACGCGCTCCAAGGGGTACACGGGCCCGGCGCGTGTGGTGGGCAATGGAGTGGACACCCGCTTGTTCCGCCCTCTGGACCGAGCTCTTTGCAGGCAGAGTGCTGGGGTGCATGGGTTTGTGGTCGGTTATGCGGGACGGCTGGTGGAAGAAAAAGGGCTTCTGACTCTCCTGAGGGCATTCCGGCAGATCAAGGGGGCGCGGTTTCTTTTTCTATCTGGAGAAGGGCCGCTTTTGGAACAACTGCTTCAGGAGCCTTTTGTGAAATGGGCGGGAGCGCTTCCGCGCGAAAAGCTGCCATGGTTCTACAATGCTTTGGACGTCCTTGTGCTGCCTTCGCTGACAACCGTTTCGTGGAAGGAGCAGTTTGGCCGGGTCCTTGTGGAGGCTCAGGCCTGTGGGACTCCTGTGGTGGGATCCAACTCGGGAGCGATTCCGGAGGTGGTGGGGGAGGCGGGGCTTGTTTTTCCGGAGAATGATGATTTTGCGTTGCGTGCCGCCCTTGAACGGTTGCGCTCGGAAAAGGGACTCTGCGAATTTTTTGCACGCGCTGGGCGACAGCAGGTGGATCGCTTGTATTCGTGGGAGGCGATTGCGGGCCAGATGCGGGAAATCTACTTTCAGCTTTGTCCGAAGCTGGGGCGGGGTTGTTAAAAAAAGGCCGTCGCTGGCGGGTGCTCGGAACGAGCTTGAGGCAAGAGCGGGGTGATGCGCGTTTGCTCTTGGAAGCCTTAGCAAAGGCGGGGTGGGCGTTTTTATCGAGCAATAGGAAGGTGGGATTCATGAATCGGGAAAAAGTGGTTTGCTTTCTTAACCATGCGGCAGAAATGGGAGGAGCCGAGTTCGCCCTCGCGCGGTTGGTCGGGGCCCTGGATCGGTCACAGTGGCATCCTGTGGTGGTATTCGGGGAGGAGGGTCCGGCTGTGGAATTGCTCCGGGAGCAGTCTGTGGAAACTTACGTGATCCCGCTTGGGGCGGGGTTGGGTAAGGTTCGGAGGGAAAACTTGGGTTCGCCGGCTTGGCTGTTGGGAGGAAGGGCAATCGCCGCGGCGCGTTATGTGGTGAGGCTGTCGCGTTTTTTTAAGGAGCGTGCAGTGGAGTTGGTGCACACGAACTCTATGAAAGCCCACGTTCTGGGGGGCGTTGCCGCGAAATTGTCGGGCATTCCTCTGGTTTGGCATTTGCGCGACTCACTTCACCCGATGTGTCTCCCCCCGTGCGCGCTCGCAGGGATGCGGTGGCTCGCGTGGCATCTGCCCGATGAACTTATCACAGTGTCGCGAAGTGTAGCCAAGGACGCTCTGGGAGGCGCCAAGGCGCACTACGCGCGGGTCATATACGACGGGCTCGATGAGGGCTGTTTTCCGGCCATGACCGCACCGCCGCCGCGCCCGTACCAGGGGTCGAAATGGACCGTTGGAATTGCGGGTCGCCTTTGTGCTTGGAAGGGGCAGCACTTGTTCTTGGAGGCGGCCGCGAACCTGCTTGAGAGCGGAATGCAGATTCGGTTCGAGCTCTTGGGGGGGCCTCTTTTTGGGCAGGAAGCTTATGCCGAACGGCTTAAACAGTTCGCGGCCTCCAGTGGGTTATCTGAGCATATTCATTTTCATGGATTTGTGTCGGATGTGCCGGCACGGATCCGGTCCTGGGACCTGCTTGTTCATGCGAGTACGGCGCCGGATCCCTGTCCGAACGTGGTTTTGGAGGCGATGGCAGCTGGAGTGCCTGTGGTGGGGGCCGATGGAGGCGGTGTGCCCGAATTGCTAGAGGGCGGTTCCTGCGGGATGCTCTTTCCCAGGGACGACTCCCGAGCTCTGAGCCGTTGCATTGAATCCGCGCTTCTGGACAAGCCGCGCAGGGACCGTTTCGCTCGTCTTGCCCGGGAGCGTGCAGAGCGGTGTTTTCGTTCGGAGAGGGTGGGCAAGGAGGTGGCCTCTGTCTGGGCGCCGCTGACGCGCCCTGGACCGCATGAACGGAGAGCGTGGCCCTGGATTGAAAACGGGATTTCCGGTGATTGTGGATCCCTCCCGCCGAAGTCTGGAGAGAAGGGGACAACGCAGCAATCCATTCCCTACACAGCGTGAATGCGACACTTCACCCAAACACGATGGAGCAGCTCAGGGCGGCTGCATCGCTGCCAAAACGCGTGGCTGTTGTGCATGACTGGCTGCCGGAAGTCGGCGGGGCAGAGCGGGTCTTGGGAGAAATATTAAACGTACTTCCTCAAGCCGACGTGTTCAGCCTGCTCGACTTCATCCCAGCTTCTGAGCGCGCTTTTTTACAGGGTAAACGCATAAAGACCAGTTTTTTGCAAAAGATGCCTGGCGCTCGTCGTTTTTACCGGGCCTACCTGCCTTTAATGCCCCTCGCCGTCGAATCTTTTGACCTTTCTGCGTACGACCTGATTCTTTCGAGTTCCTATGCGGTCGCCAAAGGGCTTCTGAGCGGGCCTGACCAGTTGCATTTATGCTACTGCCACTCACCGATGCGTTATGTCTGGGACCTGCAGGAACAATATTTGCGCCAGACGGGGCTTAACGAGGGGTTGCGGGGTTTCATGGCGCGCGCGCTGCTGCACTACATTCGGTTGTGGGACTGCCGCACTCCGAACGGTGTGGATGCGTTTGCCGCAAATTCGCGGTTCGTTTCCCGCCGGATCTGGAAGGTGTACCGTCGGAAATCCCGAGTGATATTCCCCCCGGTGGGGCTGGATTTTGCGCCTAGTGCGTTGGCTGTGACCCGGGCTCGCGCTGTGTATGTCAGCCTCGGGAGGCTGGTGCCCTATAAGCGCGTGGATTTGCTCATCGAGGCGTTTCGGGCGATGCCCGAGCGAACGCTCCACATCATCGGGGACGGGCCCGAACGGCGGCGTCTGGCTTCCGGGCTTCCGAGCAATGTGCGGTTGCTGGGGCGGCTTTCTGAGGCGGCTGTTGCCGAGGCGCTTCAAGCCGCGCGCGCTTTGGTTTTTGCGGCGGAGGAGGATTTTGGGATTGTTCCTGTTGAGGCACAGGCTGCGGGGACCCCGGTCATCGCTTATGGAAAAGGGGGCGCCTGCGAGACGGTGGTGCACGGGGTCACCGGCGTGCTTTTTCGGGAGCAGAGCGCCCGGGCCATCGTGGAAGCTGTGGAAGAGGCTGATCAGATCGCCTTTGACGGAGAGGCACTCCGGGGAAACGCGCGGCGCTTCTCCCCGGAAGTTTTCCGGTCTGCATTAAAATTATGGGTGGAAGAGGAGTGGGCAAGTTTTGTCCGAAGCCGCCCGGAAGCTTCGTGCCCTTGAAATCAAAGATGGTGCCAACAAAGTGCCTGCCCCGGGCCCAAAACGGGGTTAACTTCCCCCGCCCCCGGAGACGGGCGCTGTCACCATAACCACTTTTCCACAAGCACCTGGGAGCGCTTGGAGCGTGGCCGCCTCTTGGGCCCGTTCCAGTTCAAACACGGCGCGGACCACCGGTTTGATGGAGCCGTCGGTGAGCCCCGAGAGCATGTCGCTGTGGACACGGGCGACCACGCCTGAGGAGGCGTGAAGAATCATGGCTCCGCGAATATCGGCCTCTTTCATCATGAGGTCTCTTGGCTGGATTTGCACCGGTCCGCGGCAGCCGACAACAATCACACAGCCCCCTTGGGCCACCATGGGGAGATCGCGGCCCAGGTTGACGTTTGCAAGCATTTCCAAAATAACATCCACCCCGAGGTTCTTGGTGCTTTCCAAGATCGCCTGATGGTACCCGGGTTGGTGGTGGTCGAAGACCAAGTCGGCCCCCTGGTTTTTCAACAAAAGCCGTCCGGCCTCGCTTCCCCCCGTGGCGATCACCTTCAGTCCGGCTCGTTTCGCCAGTTGCAACGCCGCGAGCCCAACGCCCCCTGTTGCCCCATGGATCAGGACGGTTTGTCCGCGTCTGGGAGAGGCGCGGTGAAATAAAGCGTAGTTTGCCGTGGCATAGGGGATGCCCAGACAGGCCCCCTCCTCAAACGGCATTTGGGGCGGTAGCGGATGAATTTGGGTGGGCAGGCAGAGGCAGAGTTCCGCGTGAGTGCCGGTCAGGCTTCCGGAAAGGTAGACTCTCTGGCCGCGCCGGTAACCGCGGACCTGTGCACCGACTGCCTCAACGAGGCCGGCGCCGTCCATGCCTGGGGTGTAAGGGAGGGAGGGGAGTCGAAAATAGTTACCGGAGCGGATATACCCGTCCACGGGGTTGACTCCAGCGGCATGGACACGGACCAGGACCTGGTCGGGTGCGGGTTTGAGGTCTGGCAAATACTGGAACTTTAGGACCTCGGGTCCCCCAAATTTCTCTACAATAATGGCTCTCATTTAGTTCAAAAACTGTGCGAACATGCGATCCGCGGACCTATCATCTATCACTTCCTAATGAGCGAACCAACCTCCAAGCCAGAACCTGCTCCCCCCAAGGGACTTGAACATGCCGGCGTGATCGATTTTCTCGGGTTTGACCCTGTCGTTTCAGAAGTTTTGCTGGTGATGGTCGAACAGCGCCCCTGGCGGAATGTCGGGGAGCAGCTTTTTCAACTGCAGGAGAAGCTCAATGCTTATCTTTCTTTCGCTCTGGACGGCGAAATGACGGAGGCCTACCCACAGTTTCTTGGGAAGGCCCTTAAAATCAGACTGGAATGTGCCGAACCGCCCGTGCCGGAGGCGCTTGGTTTTTTGCAGCACGTCTACGAGCAGTCCGCCCTGCAGGGGATTACCTTCGAGGTCGAGGTGGTGACGGCGGGAACCTGCGGCTGCGGTCAGCCTCTTTCCGAGTGTGGAGAATCTTAGACGGCACCCGGGCAGGGCGCCCTTGTGAGGCGCTGGAACGAATGCTGCGTTTGACGGGTGGGTTTTATGTGTATACGAGAATTGGCTGACATGTATATTCAGGAATGAGTGACCGCAGGCCAGACTTCCTTCTCGTCCTTTGATGAGGAGTCGGTTTAAATGCTTCATTCGAAGAATTTTG
>QQND01000077.1 GCA_003402745.1 Verrucomicrobiota bacterium | reverse complement strand
GCGCAAAGCTGAACCAGAGCAGTTGCGGAGCCTCCAACTCATTGTCACCGGTGCTGAAAAATTGCCGATGGACCTTGCCGAGGCGTTTGAAAGCCGTTTCGGTAAAGAGGTGCTGCAGGGCTATGGGTTGACTGAGACTTCCCCAGTGGCGAGCGTGAATGTGCCCGATCCGGCGGCCCCCTGGCCAGGTTGTCCTGTGCAGTCCTCAAATCGCAAGGGAGCCGTGGGCAAACTCATGCCGGGAATGAGCGCACAAATCCGTGACCCCGAAACTGGCGAGAAACTCAGTCTGCACACCACGGGTATGCTGTGGCTCAAGGGAGCGAATATTTTTGAAGCGTATCTCCATGACCCGCACCGTACTGCAGAAGCGGTACAGGAGGGGTGGCTGCGCACTGGAGACTTGGGACGTTTTGACGAAGACGGCTTTTTGTTTATTGAGGGAAGAATGAGCCGCTTTTCAAAAATAGGAGGGGAGATGGTGCCCCACGAAACCGTAGAGGCGGCTGTTGTGCGGGTGCTGGAGTTCTCAGGTGACGAGCGCGTCGTGGCAGTCACGGGTGTGCCCGATGAATCCAAGGGAGAAGCGCTGGTGCTGCTGGCTTCGCGGGAAGTTGATCTTGCGGTGTTGCGCGTCAAACTTGCGGCAGAGGGGCTGCCTAATTTATGGATCCCGCGAAGGTGGGTTTTGGTCCAGGAAATCCCGCATCTGGCCAGCGGGAAACTGGATCTCCGCAAATTACAGGAGCTTGGAGCCATCCCTTCATAACGAGAAACACCAACCAGGCTGAGCCTCCGCTTGTTTCCTTAAAATTCTCCTTCGCTGCGATGAACGAGGTCGCCCATGAGTTTTTGTTTTGTACGCCGGAACCCCGCCTTTTTGCGGGTTCCGGGGCGCCGCATGACTTGGCGGTAGCCTTTGAGGGAGGTGATGCTGCAGGTTTGTTGCTCCTTGCCACTGCGCTTCTAAAGGACGACCTGCCGCCTGAATGCTGCTGGGCGAGGCATTGGAGCAAACATTTTTTTGCGCAGCTGTGCCGGACCCGCGACCCGGAAAAAGTGATGAGTCCGGACGCCGATGTGCTTGCTGCGATGGTGGCGAGCGCTCCGCCCATGCGGGGCGCGGAGTATTTGAGCGAAGATCTTTTGTTGAGGATCTGGTCTGAATTTAAAAGCAACGTTGTCTCGGCTGCCGCGACTCATGTGGAGGGGCTTGAAGGTTGGTTGAGGGATGTGGGAGCGCTCTGGCACCTCGTCGGCCGCGTGACGTTTCATCTGGCCGAAAACAAAAGAAACGTGGAGCTGCCGTTCGCTTTTTTGGCGACCTATAGCGACCAGTTATCTGCGGATGGAAGGGTGCAGCACACGCCCTTGGGAAGAGCGTTGCTGGCCAGTCAGAAGAACCAGCTCGCACTGGATGCACTGCTGGAGCCCGTCCGCGCGGCAGCGCAGGCGAGTCCGCTCGTGCGGGACTTGTTGGAAACGAAGCGGCTTTTTCAGGCACTGGCTTGGAGCCCCCAGGAAGCTTTTGAATTGCTACGCCAGGTCCCTTTGCTTGAGCAATGTGGTCTGGTCGTCAAACTTCCTGATTGGTGGAAGGGGCGCCGTCCCGCCCGGCCGGTTGTGAGTGTCTCGGTGGATGCGCCTGAGGCAGGAGGCCTTGGGGTGGCGTCGATGTTGTCGTTTCGAATCGAGCTTAGTCTCGGTGGAGCGAAGTTGACGGACGAGGAGCTCAAGCAAATTCACGCGTCCCCTTCGGGGTTGGTGAATCTTCGAGGCCAGTGGGTGGAGGTGGATCGCAGGCAATGGCAACAGGCGCTAGACCACTGGAGCCGGGTACAGAGCGCTCATCAGTCGGGGGGACTTTCTTTCCATGAAGGAATGCGCTGGCTGGCTGGTTTTTCGCCGGGAGCCGAAGGTGATGCGGAGGCGCCGGATTTGGATTCTGGAAGAAATTGGACGGAGGTCGTAGCGGGGAAAAACTTGAAGGCCCTATTGGAACGGTTGCGCGAACCCAAGGAGGTTTCCGGGGTGCCGGATTTACGCGCCACGTTACGGCCCTATCAGGCGCGCGGCGTGGCGTGGTTGCACTTTGTCAGTCAGTTGGGATTGGGAGCCTGCCTGGCAGACGACATGGGTTTGGGAAAGACGGTGCAGGTCATAGCGCTTCTGTGCCTGCGGCGCTCCGAAGTCCTTGGGGTGTGCCCGCCCAGCCTCCTCGTGGTTCCAGCCTCGCTCATGGGGAACTGGATGCGTGAGTTCCGGCAGTTTGCTCCCCACTTGCGGATTTTGCCCGCCCACCCGTCGTTAGTTTCCAAGGAAACATTGGCCTCCCTTGAAACCCAGCCCGAGGAAGCGCTTGGCGGCTTTGACGCTTTGCTCACCACCTACGGACTGCTTCAGCGCAGTGAGGCGCTTATAAACGCAAAGTGGGATATCGCTGTTTTGGACGAAGCGCAGGCGATCAAGAATCCCGCAACCCGGCACTCCCGGTGTGTTAAAAAACTCACAGCCAGGGCGCGTGTTGCCCTCACGGGGACGCCTGTGGAGAACCGGCTTGGAGATCTCTGGAGCCTGTTTGATTTTTTGAATCCCGGTCTTTTGGGCAAAGCCAGTGAGTTTTCCATCGCTGCAGGGCGGATGGCCGCGAGTCCCGGCGGTTACGCTCCGCTGCGCCGTTTGCTGGCACCTTATCTTCTGCGCCGGCTTAAGACAGACCGAAGAATCATTTCCGATTTGCCGGAAAAAATTGAGATGAACGCCCGTTGCGTGCTCACTAAAAAGCAGGCCGTTCTTTACGGAAAATTGGTCGCGCAGCTCGAGGAGGATCTTGAAAACGAGGCAATCGAGCCCAATCAGCGCCGGGGGTTGGTGTTGGGATACCTGATTAAATTCAAGCAGGTATGCAACCATCCTAGCCATTGGAGCGGTGACGGGCGCTTCGGAGCCGAGGAGAGTGGCAAGTTTCTGCGTCTTGGAGAAATTGCCGCCGAGCTTGCTGAGAGGCAGGAGCGCTGCCTGGTCTTTACGCAATTCCGTGAAATGACCGAGCCCCTCGCGGCTTATCTCGCCGGAATTTTTGGCAGGCAGGGTCTTGTTTTACACGGGGGAACGCCCGTCGGGCAGAGGCAGCGTTTGGTGGAGACGTTCCAGCAAGCCGGAGGGCCTCCGTTTTTTGTTCTCAGCGTCAAAGCGGGAGGCACTGGGTTGACTCTGACGGCGGCAAACCACGTCATCCACTTTGACCGATGGTGGAATCCCTCGGTCGAAAATCAGGCCACGGACAGGGCTTTCCGGATTGGACAAAAACGAAATGTGGTGGTGCACAAATTTTTGTGTCCAGGAACTATCGAGGAAAAAGTGGACGCCTTGATTGCAAAGAAAGGGGCTCTTTCCGACGAACTTTTCGGAGGGGAAGGTGGGCCGGAAAAGCTTCTCACGGATATGAGCACCGAGGAGCTTCTTGAGTTCGTACGGTTGGACATTGGTTCCGCCACAATGTAGATCCGCCTTTGTATGTCTTGGTACCAATACGAAGAAGATGGCGCTCTCAAAAGAGAGATCCTGCTGCAGATTGAGAAGCGCCGAAAATCAGGAGAGGCGTTTGAAGCCGTGGCCGCTCCATCTGGGAGTAAAAAGCTAGTTTCCACATTTTGGGGAAAAGCTTGGTGCAGCCATCTTGAGGCCTACAGCGATTATGCCTACAGGCTTCCAAGGGGCCGGTCTTACTTGAGGCAAGGTCTCGTTTATAATTTGAAGATAGAGCCGGGAAGGATGGAGGCAATCGTTTCGGGATCCTCGTTGTACGAGGTCCAAATTACCATCCAGCCCCTTGCTGATCCTGATTGGAAACGGATTCAAGCCGAATGTTCCGGTCGCGTTGGCAGCCTGCTGGATCTTTTGGGAGGCCAGCTTGGGAAGGGGGTCATGGAGGTGATTTGCGATCGGGACAAAGGCATTTTTCCAGCGCCCAAAGAAATTCGAATGTCCTGTAGTTGTCCGGATTGGGCTGACATGTGTAAACACGTGGCGGCGACGATGTATGGAGTTGGGGTGAGGTTTGATGCAGATCCCGCTCTGTTTTTTAAGTTGCGCGGGGTCGACCCCTTGGATCTTTTGTCTACAAGTGCACAGGAGGTTCTTACCGGTCTTTCACAGGGCTCCAACGAGCTCGCAGGGGAGGATCTTGAATCTCTGTTTGGTATTGATTTGGACGTCGGAACACCCGCTCCAAACGAAGAACCCGAACTGCAAGCACCGACCAAAAAATTAAAGCGAGCGACCAAATTTGTGGCCCTCAAAGGGAGCGGCAAAAAACCTTCAGTCGTTGGCTCAAAAACGACTGGAAAAACAGCTCCGAAAACAAGCAAATCCGCATCCCTACCCACCCCGAAGGAGAAGATTCCGCGGTTACGAAAGCCTCAAGATTAGTTCGTGCTCTTCGGGGCAGACTGGGGGAGGGGCTTGCCCGGCAGTGCCGCCGAATCCAAAGCAGGCGGGTTTTCACGCATCCGCTTGATGGGGGTTCAGCTGTTTTGGGCTCGCTGACGAAGGACGTGATCGGTCAATACCAGCACCGCCATGGCCTCCACCATCGGTACGGCTCTTGGGAGGACGCACGCGTCGTGTCGGCCCCGGGCCTTGAGCTCCACCGCTTCTCCCTGAGGTGAAACGGTTTGCTGGGTATGGAAAATAGTCGCGGTGGGTTTGAATGCGACCCGGAATATAATGGGCTCCCCATTGGAGATCCCCCCCTGCACGCCGCCGGAGCGATTAGTGCGTGTGCGCACTTTTCCCTCTTCCATAAAGAAAGCGTCGTTGTGCTCGGATCCACGCAGCGTTGTGCCGCTAAATCCAGACCCGATTTCAAATCCTTTGGTCGCGGGCAAGCTGAGCATGCCCTTCCCCAAATCGGCCTCGAGGCGATCAAAGACCGGCTCTCCCAATCCCGGAGGAACGCCACGAACGACACATTCGATGACGCCGCCGACAGAGTCTCCCTCGGAGCGGACAGTCTTGATGTGTTCTATCATGCGCTCGGCCATAGCCGAGTCCGGGCAGCGGACAATATTGGACTCGACCTGTGCAAATGTGACGGTCTCCGAGTGGACATCCGCGTGCAGGTTTTGGATGGATTTTACATACGCAACCACCTCAAGCCCGGGGCACAGGGAGGCAAGCACCTTCTTGGCAATCGCAGAAGCCGCCACGCGCCCGATGGTTTCTCTTGCGGATGAGCGTCCGCCGCCCTGCCAGTTCCTCACCCCGTATTTCGCTTGGTAAGTGTAATCGGCATGCGAGGGCCGGTAGGCGTGCTCCATTTCGCGGTAGGACTCAGGACGGGCGTCCTTGTTTACAACGCTCACCGCAATGGGCGTCCCGAGGGTGCGGCCTTGAAAAACGCCCGATAGAATTCGGCAGTGGTCTGCCTCGTCACGCGGCGTGACGATCTCGCTCTGGCCGGGTCGCCGCCGATCGAGGTCTCTCTGGATATCTGCTTCGCTCAATTCCAAAAGTGGGGGGCAGCCGTCGACAACAACGCCGACTTCTCCGCCATGGGATTCTCCCCAGGTACTGATACGAAATAGATTTCCGAACTGACTCGACATGTTTTTTTTTTAGCGGCTGATGTTTCTGAGAAAGAACTATTTGGCTGGGATCTCAGTTTTTTTGTCTTCCTTTTTCGGCGCAGGCTTGTCTGCGGCGCGTTCGGTGGTTTCAGGCGTGGGGGCGTCGATTCCGGTGAACGCGTTGGCGGTTTTCTGGATGGCCTCAGGAGTGAGGGCGCCCTCAGAAACGAGGATCTCGCCTCGAAGTGTCAGGCTGCCATCAGCGGGGATCGTGGTGCGGAAGAAACCTCCAAAACGGCCGTAGTCCCGGTAGGCTGAGAAAGGCGTGTCTTTAGGGTTTTCGGGATGGTTGAGAAAGGCGACGGTGTATTTCTTTCCCGCGATGCTCATTTTTTCGGCGACCCACGCGTAGTCGCGGTCCTTCTTTGGGTCCGCGCCGGCTTTTGGAAAAATGTAGGAGGTGTCTGCGCGGTCGATGTTTCCAGCTGGCCGGAATTGCAGTCCGGCGTGTTCGGGATCGCCGTCGAGTTTGGTTTCACCCGTGAGTGCCTTGATTTTGCTCTGCATTTCAACGAGCACGTAAGCCGGTGACGGAGCGGTGTGCACGGTGTAAGTGCGTTCCTCGGCGAGGATGGGATCTGCGGTGGCGCCCTGCCAGTGGAGCAGCACGGTGAACGCGGCTGAGTCTTTTCCGGTCGTTTGCGCGAGAATTTTCTGCTGCACGATATTTCCGCCTTTCATGTGCCACCGGTCGATGGTGCCCGCCGCCGTCGTTATTTTAGACCAGCCCAAAAACCAGCCGCGGTGGTGCGTGAATTCGCCTCCCGGTCCTTTGGTGATGACTTCTTTTCCTTCAGCATCAAGGACGTGGAGATAAGGTTTGTAGGTATCGTGCAGTCTCTCCGGAGTGCTGTTGTCAAAAGCGTATTGCCAGCGAACGACGGGTTTGCCGTTCATCTGAACATCCAGATGGTCGCCTTGCGTGTCGGCAAAACTGAAGGGACTCTGGGCGAGGACAGGCGCAGCCAGAAGCATCGGGGCAGCGCAAAAAACAGTGATGGGCAGGAAGTTTTTCATGGGGAGATAAACGCTATTTTTGGGACGGCCTTAGCATCGTGGGTTGGATGAGGGGCGCCTAGCGTAAAAAGAAGAGGGATGAACTTTTTGTCGCATTAGCTCGTCCTGCCCGGGGTGCAGAGTTGTTGGATGGTACGACAGCTCGAGACACTTAGTGTTCCCTGTTTGCTTTTGTTTCTTTTAGGGAAGTGGCCCATTGTTGGGCGGCGGTGCGGAGACCTTCCCCTAGGCTAGCGGCGGGGGTTACAAATTTGGGCCGAAACCAGGGGAAAGAACCCACCAAATCGTGCGTAACAAGAACTTGTCCATCACAGTACTGACCTGCGCCAATACCAATGGTGGGGATGTTCACTGCCATTTGAATGCGGCGTGCTGTCTCCGGTTGGACGAGTTCAACAACCATTGAAAACGCGCCGGCGGCTTCCACGGCAAGGGCGTCGGCAACCAACGCGTCCCCTTGCTCGGGAGTCTTGCCCTTGATTTTGTAACCTCCTTCTTCACGAACGCTTTGTGGCAACATTCCAATGTGGCCCATGACTGGAATTCCGGCGGCCGAGAGCGCCGCGATTTGCGCACAGTGCGACACGCCACCTTCAAGTTTCACGGCATGGGCGCCTGCTTTAAGAAGCTCACGGGCGCTGTTGAGAGCGGTTTCCTCAGTGTTGTAGGTGCCGATGGGAAGATCCGCGATCAGGGGCGTGTGCGACAGCCCTCGGGCGACCGCGGAGGTGTGGTGGACCATGTCGGCTAGAGTGACGCTGGTGGTGTCCGGATAGCCCAGAACAACCATCCCAAGGGAATCCCCCACTAGAATCCAGTCGATTCCGGCCTCTTCAAGCAAGCGCGCACTGGGATAGTCGTAGGCGGTGAGCATCGCGATGGGGATGCCGCTGGTTTTGCGCAGGGCAGTTGCACGCGGGGTTATCGTTGCGGCGAGGTTGTTCATAGTGCCATCCATTGGGCCGCTGCACGTTCGACCGCTGCTGGATCGTCCAGACTAGCCAGGATCTCTTTGATTGAACGGGCCTGCCCGGGAAGAATAAGCAGGGGTTTGATTTCCGCAAGCGGTTGAAGCACAAAGCGGCGCAAGTGAAGGCGCGGATGGGGGAGCAGAAGTTGAGGGAGAGCGGATTGAAGTTCTCCCAGATAAAGAATGTCGAGGTCGATGGTGCGAGGTGAGTTACGCGCCCGCTGGTGGGGACGGCCCATTTCGGCCTCGATGCTTTGCAGCGCTTTGAGCAAAAAAAGAGGCGCCCCTTCGAACTCGACCTCCAATACTGCATTGAGAAAAGGGCCGGCATCGGGTCCGCTCTCCACCGGAGCTGTTTCGTAGAGGCTGGAGGAGCTCACTGGCCCCGAAATGCCCGGAACTTTAAGCACAGCCTCGCGCGCCAATTCGAGCGACAAAAGGCGGTCCCCCACGTTTGAACCAAGGGCTATTCCTGCACGCATTTTGTGTTGGCCGCCGGGGCCGGGTCTTAAGGGGCGAGGTCTCAGGGGCTTCTAGTGCAGTCCGAGAACATCCTGCATATCGTACACTCCTGGGGCGCGTCCGTGTGCCCAGAGCGAGGCGCGCAAGGCTCCCATCGCGAAGGTGTCCCGGTTAGAGGCCTTGTGTGTGAGTTCCACCCGTTCGCCTTGGGACGCGTAGATCACTGTATGGTCTCCGACCACGTCTCCGCCGCGGACCGCATGCATGCCGATTTCGTTCTGCGTGCGTTCCCCGACAATGCCAAATCTTCCATGGCGGGTGTCGTTTTGGTAGGAGAGGCCGCGTGTTTCGGCGAGGATTTCCGCCAGACGTTTTGCGGTGCCGCTGGGCGAATCTTTTTTCATGCGGTGGTGCATTTCAACCACCTCCAAGTCGAATGCTGGCCCGAGGATTTCAGTGGCTTTGCGTGTGAGCCAAAAAAGCGTGTTCACGCCGACGCTGTAATTTGGGGCAAAGACGATGGGGATGTGTTTGCCCGCCTCATGAATCGCCATGATCTGAGGGTCGGAATGGCCGGTTGTTCCAATGACGAGGGTGCGTTTGGCGGTGACACAGGCGGAGAGGACCTCGTTGATGGTTGCATGGTGGCTGAAATCAATGACCGCTTCGCATTGCTCCAAACCAGCTGCAAAATCATCACCTGCATCAACCTCGGCGGCCACCGTGAGTCCGGGAATCAATGCGGCGCACTGTACGAGGCACTGTCCCATACGACCGCGCGAACCGTTGATGAGAAGGCGAAGGGGATCGCTCATGGTGTTTTAAAACGGGGTTAGAGCAGCCCGGTTTTGTGCATGGCCGTCTTGACTCTTTCCCGGCTGTTTTCGGTAAGAGAAGAGAGAGGCAGCCTGACTTCGGGCTGCATGCGGCCCAGAAGCGAAAGTGCGTATTTCACCGGCGCTGGATTGCTCTCCACAAAAAGTTCCTTGAAGAGCGTATACAACTTGTAGTGCTGGGCGCGGGCCCTTTCATAGTCTCCAGCAATAGAGTAGTTTACGAGGGTTGAGACTTCCTTTGGAATGAGGTTTGAAGCGACGCTGACAACGCCCACAGCTCCCACGCTCATAAAGGGCAGGGTGAGCGAGTCGTCCCCAGAGAGGATTTCAAAGTATTCCGGCAGAACGGAGCGTAATTGGCTGACGCGTTCTACGGAACCGCCGGCCTCTTTTATTGCGACAATGTTTGAATGTCTTTCTGCGAGAGCAAGAACGGTTTCAACGCCGATCTCAATTCCGCAACGTCCTGGGATGCTGTAAAGCATGATGGGGAGTTTGGTAGCCTCGGCGATCGCGGAGTAGTGGGCGAAAAGTCCTGCCTGGGTGGGCTTGTTGTAATAAGGCGCAACGATGAGGGCACCATCAGCCCCGAGACGTTCGGCTTCGCAGGTGAGGCTGACAGCTTCGGTTGTCGAATTTGAGCCAGTTCCGGCGAGCACTTTGCACCTGCCATTGGCGGTCTTCACTGCGATTTCAATGACGCGATGGTGCTCGTCATGGTCGAGGGTCGGAGATTCGCCAGTGGTTCCCACGGGAACAATGCCAGTAATGCCGCCGATAATTTGGGCTTCGATGAGCTGCACGAATGCGGCTTCATCCAAGTTATCCTGGAGAAACGGCGTCACCAGGGCCGTGAAGGTGCCTTGAAACATAGAGCAGGGAAATCTAGCGGCTTTTAACTTCAAGAGCAAGCACCCCTGAGTTTATCCAAATATCCGGCTTTTGCCCGAGGACTTCTTGGGTTTTGTTGTGTGCATGGCAAATGACCCAGTCTCGGCGCTAGCCTCAAAAGTTTTTAGCGTTTCGGAGCTCACCGCAAACGTCCGCAAAACTTTGGAGGGCTCCATAGGACAGGTGTGCGTGGAAGGAGAGGTCAGCAATTATAGAATGCAGGCCTCTGGGCACCAGTATTTTACTCTTAAAGATTCAAAGGCACAGCTGGCGTGCGTCTGGTTTGCCGGCCGCTTTTCCGGGACCCGGGCAAGCGCGCTTTCCGAGGGCATGGCCGTTCAAATTCGGGGGATGCTTACCGTGTTTGAAGCCCAGGGGAAGTACCAGGTGAACGTCCAGTCTGTGCAGGCCTCCGGCACCGGCTTGCTGCAGGCAAAGTTCGAGGCACTCAAGCGGCGCCTTCAGGAGGAGGGGTTGTTCGACAGGGAGCGGAAGCGAGCGCTTCCGCTGCACGCATCTACGGTCGCACTTGTGACGTCTCCTACGGGTTCAGTGGTTCAGGATATGCTCAAGGTTCTGGGCCGGAGAGCACCTTGGGTTCGGGTCTTGATCTACCCAGCGAGGGTGCAGGGGCAAAATGCCGCTGCGAAGATCGCGGAGGGGATTCGTTTTTTAAATCGAGAGTCGGGCGTTTCGTTGCCCGTGATCGATGTGATTATCGCTGGACGGGGAGGTGGCAGCGTTGAGGATCTATGGTGCTTTAACGAAGAGGTGGTCGCGCGCGCCATCTTTGAATCTGCCATTCCGCTGGTCTCAGCGGTGGGGCATGAAACGGATTTTACCATTGCTGATTTTGTCGCCGATCATCGTGCGCCAACTCCGAGTGTGGCGGCGGAGACGGTCGTTCCCGATGGAATCGCACTGCGCAGGGAAATTCGAAACCATGGCGACAGGATGGAGGCCTTGGTGCATAACCAGTTGGGGCACTTTCAGCAACGGCTGGACTATTTGGGCCGGAGCGCCCTGTTTCGCGAACCTAGGGCGCGTCTGGCCGAGGCCGCTCAAAGGGTGGACGCCACCGCAGAAGCGCTCCGCCGCGCGTTGCTGGACCAACTCGGGAGGCTGGCGCGCAAGGTGGAAATTCTCGGGGCCACGGTGCGTTCGCACCGCCCGGATCAGGTGTTGGCGTTGCGTCGCCAGCAGATTCAGGCTGCGCATGCCCGTTTGGAGCGGGTCGCAAATTCGCAGCTACTTGTTCAGCGCCAGGAGATAGAGCGATTGAGGCAAAAGCTGGTGCTGCTTTCTCCCGAAGGCACCCTTGAGCGCGGCTATAGCATCGCCCTCTCGGAGCAGGGCGGCGTGATCCGTAGCATCTCAGAAGTGAAACCGGGTATGAAAATGATCACGCGCCTGCGCGATGGGCGGGTAAATTCTGTGGCTGAGTAGGCACCTTGACGTGCGAGGAAGGCGGATCTTCTGTTTTTTTGGGAAAGTCTCAGCGGGACCTTTGCACTCGCCACTTTGCGATTGCTTCGATGAAGGGGCCTGAAAAGTCTCGAAGCTTGCGTTCACCCACCCCCGGGATTTCGGCAAATTCCTCCTCGTTTGCGGGTTGCCTGGCTGCCATGTGGCGCAGGGTGACATCCGCAAAGATGATGTAAGGAGGCACGTTGCGTTCGTCTGCCATCTCGCGGCGAAGGGCTCGCAACAGTGCAAAGAGAGTTTCGTCGCAGACGATGTCGCCCTCGATTTTCGGGCGCGCCGTCCGCGTCGCTGCGCGGACGGGGCGAGTAAGGGTGAGGGGTTGGCGTGACTTGAGCCACGCAAGACCTTCAGGGGCAAGTTCTAGCGTGCTCATGCGTTCCACCGTCTGCTGGCAGAGCCCCATGCGCATCAATTCCCGCCCGATGGATTGCCATTCGGTTCGGGAATGCTCTTTGCCAATTCCATAGGTGGTCAACCGGTCGTGGCCCCAGCGTTTTACCTTTTCCGAGGCCGCCCCCGTGAGGACTTCCACCAGATGATTCATGCCAACCCCAAAGTTGGAGGCCTGCCGGAGTCTGAAAATGCAGGATAGAAATTTCTGGGCCGCCACCGTTCCATCAAAGCGCTCTCTGGGTTCGAGGCAGTTATCACAACCGCCACAGGGTACTGCGAGGTGAGTTTCTCCAAAATATGCCAGTAAAGTCTCTCTCCGGCATTCGGAGGATTCAGCGTATTGGATCATTTTTTGGAGCTGGTCGCGTGCGATGCGCTGCTCGTCAGGATCCGCTTTCTCTTCGATGAAGGTTTTTTGTTTTATGGCATCTGCTGCGCTGTAAAGGAGCACGCATTCTCCGGGAAGACCGTCGCGCCCGGCCCGGCCCGTTTCCTGATAATAACCTTCGATGCTTTTTGGAAGATCAAAGTGCAACACAAAGCGCACGTTTGGTTTGTGAACGCCCATGCCGAAGGCGACTGTGGCGCAGATCACTCGTACTTTGTCCTTGAGGAATTTCTCCTGGGTTTTATCCCGCACCGCGGGGTCCAGTCCGGCGTGATACGGCAGGGCGGAAATACCTCCTGCGCGGAGTTTTTCGGCCACCGATTCCGTTGCTTTGCGGCTGTGGCAGTAAACGATGCCGCACTCTTCCGGGCGTTCCTTCACCCAGCGCACGACCTGTTCGGAAGGTTTTTCTTTGGCGAGGATCCGATAGGTCAGATTGGGGCGGTTGAAGCTTGCAGTATAACAACGCGGCTCACGAAGAGCTAACAAGCGCACGATATCTTCCCTAACTCGCTGTGTGGCCGTGGCGGTTAGGGCCATGAAGGGAACTCCCGGCAGGTGCGGGCGTAGTTCGGCAAGTTGGCGGTATTCCGGCCGAAAGTCGTGCCCCCATTCGCTGATGCAGTGGGCTTCGTCGATGGCAACTTGTCGGACGTTTAATTCTGGCAGGCGCTCGGCAAACCCAGGAAGCATCAAGCGTTCCGGGGCGATGTACAACAGTTTGTATTCACCTCGGTACAAACCCCTAAATCGAGCCCTCGATTCTTCCGCTGAAAGCGTTGAATTCAGAAAGGTCGCAGCGACCCCGCTGGCTTGGAGTCCCTCTACCTGGTCCTTCATGAGAGCGATGAGCGGAGAAACCACAAGAGTCAGACCCTCTTGCGCCAGAGCGGGCAGTTGGAAACACAGGGACTTCCCTCCCCCTGTGGGCAGCAGGGCAAAAACGTCCAGACCGGCGAGAACGTCGGATATAATTTCCTCCTGGAGGGGGCGGAAGGAGGAGTAGCCGAAAGTTTTTTTGAGAAGAGCGAGCAGACCTGCGCGTTGCATGCGAGGGGAGGCGAAGGTGCTCTACCGCTCCAGGGGAACGAGAATACATTCCATGCCCGCAGCTTGGGCGGCGGCAAGTCCTGTAACGGAGTCTTCGAACACAAGGCACCGACTGGGCGTTATCCCCAGGCGTCGGGCGGCCTCAAGAAAGGGGTCTGGTGCAGGTTTTCCGCGGATGTAGTCCTCGGAGCATACGATGGTGTCGAATAATTGGACGATTCCGAGAGTATGAAGAGTGCTCATGACGATCTGCCGGTGCCCACCGGATGCGACTGCCAAGGGTTTGATTTTGTGGAAGCGACGGGCAACGTCCACGACCGCGTCAATGGGAAGAATTTCCGCGCTGAAACTCTGGAAGAGGGCCTCCTTCTGGCTCACCAGCGCATGTACGGGCAGGTCGAGGCCGTGTTGTTCGTTGAGGATCTCAACCACGCGGCAGGTAGGGACTCCGCCCAGATCGTTGAACATCGCTTCCGGGAACAGGTGTGCGTGGTCGCCCAAGGCCGAACACCAGGCTCGGTAGTGAAGCGGCATGGTGTCAGCCAGAGTTCCATCGCAGTCGAAAATAAACGCGTCAAACTCTGCCTCGGGCAGGGTGGGGCGCCAAACAGTCTGTTTTTGCACGGCGCAAGTTTAGATATGCCCCTGAAAAATGCAAAGCCAAGCCGCAAGAAAGACCCGACACAGAGGATGCGACCGATTTAGGGGGAGCGATGCTCAGTTTTTCGGAAATATGGCAAGCGGTGTGCTTTGATAGGTCTTCTCAGAATGCGTACAACCTTCGTACTATCACTTTTGGCCTTCGGGTTCATCCCCTTGGGGTCGGCTTTCGCTTTGCCCGGGGAAAACGTCCGCGACACGGCGACGCCTCCGTCTGTCCGGCCGCCTGCAAATGAACGCAGCCAACCGCAGGTGTATCCGTACGTCTACCGAAAGGCAGGTTACCTTGCTACGATGGGCCCGCTTCCAATGCGTTTTGGCCCAGCTTCTCCCAATGGAAACGAGCGGACGCCACCGCGAGTTCCTTTTGCGAATAAAAAACACGAGTTGAGTGAGACGGCGGAGGCACTCGCCCGGACGGAGGCGATTGAAACTTACAGGAGCGTTCATGGCAGGCTGCTTCCAGTGCCAGCAGGCTCGTCCGCAGGCGGTGTTCCCGCGAACAGTTCGTTCATGGATCAGGGGAACATTTCTACGGGTTCTAACGAGGTCCTCGAATTTTTCCAGTTGCCACAGCCAGAGCCTGAAGTGCAAAAGCGCCAAAACAGGTTTCTCTTTGATCCGGTGCCTCCTTTCAGCGCTGCCCAGCCTCCCTCCTTAGGAACCCAACCTCCAAGCCGTGCGACCTATCAGAAGAACTAGTTCAGTTCAGGGTTGGTTGCTTCTCTGTTTTGGCGTGGGGTTTTCTCACACCGCCTTTTCCGCTGCGGATTCTGCCGCCTCGGCCAAGGATGAAGTGCCTAAGAAGTCGATGCTCGCGGATGATCTTCGCGATTCCAATGAGGCGGCGAATGATTCCGCCCAGAAGGCCATGGCGGCACTCAAGGCTGCGCGGGCCGCAGTGGAGGAGGCCAAGGCCTCGGACGAGGCGAACAAGGCGGAATTGAGGCTCCCCCGGACTGGGGGCGCTTCCAAGGTGGAAGGCGCAGATAAGAAAACTAGCGACGAGCCTTCAAAGACGAAATCCAAAGGGGAAGTAAAGGCTGAAGAGCGCCTGCCGAAACCTACGGAGTCGAAGCCGACAGGGAGGGAATCGAATTCCGAGCCCAAACTGCCGAATCCCGCGCCCGTTGCGACGCCGGCCGCGCCCGTTGTGACGCCGGCCGCGCCCGTTG
>QQND01000076.1 GCA_003402745.1 Verrucomicrobiota bacterium | reverse complement strand
GAGCAGGGGGCGAAGACGCCGCTCTGAGCGCTTGAGATCCGACGACCGGAAACCTTACCGAATTCTTTGCTTGGCAGCTAATTGAGAAAACGGAATGGGTACCAAATTGTATGTCGGCAATCTAGCTTTCACGATGACGGAAGGCGAACTGGAGGATTTGTTCCGCCAAGTCGGTGATGTCACTGAAGTTCAGATCATTTTCGACAAGTTTACGAACAAGTCGCGTGGTTTCGCCTTTGTAACCATGGCGACTGACGCTGCTGCGCAGGAAGCGGTGAGCCGGTTCCACGGCCAGAACATTGAAGGCCGTCCGTTGACGGTGAACGAGGCACGTCCCCGTGAAGCTCGCGGTCCGGGCGGCGGTGGTGGCGGCGGCGGCGGCGGCTTTGAACGCCGCAGCAGCGGTGGTGGTGGTGGCGGCGGCGGCGGGGGAGGACCTCGCAGCTTCGATCGCGGTGGTGATCGCGGCGGAAGCCGCGGTGATCGGGGGGGCGATCGTGGAGATCGTAGCTTCCGTGGCGGCAGTCGCTACTAGTACGACGTAGAGATCGTTTTACGATCTGCTTTAGTTTTGAGCGGGGCCCGGTTTCGGGTCCCGCTTCTTTTTTGTTCGGACGCGCCCTTTGTGTGGATGCAGAAGCCAGCGGCGGCTGAGCCTCTGTGATGATGGTTAGCCGCTTCACGTGGGTCCTGATCGAGGCTGAGGCGGGTTGTACTATCAAACACTGATCCTAGGGGGAGCATTTTTGGATTTTACCGGCAAATGGAATGTGCAACCTGCTGGAAGAAATAGAAATGCGGCTGAATCTTTTCAAATCTTAAAGTCCTGCTAGTTTTCCTCTCCAGAGATTTATGGCCCACAGCATCATTGACCCCAGTCGCCTTGAGCGGATCGAGTTTTCTAACGACGAAATTGCCCGGTATTCCCGCCACCTCATCATGCCCGAGGTGACCTTGGAGGGGCAGAAACGCCTGAAAGCGGCGAGTGTTTTGTGTATTGGGACGGGGGGCCTTGGGTCCCCCATTGCCCTGTACCTCGCCGCCGCGGGCATTGGCCGGATTGGGCTTGTGGACGGGGATACGGTTGATTTTTCCAATCTGCAGCGCCAGATCCTGCACGGCACGAAGGATGTGGGGCGTAAAAAAATCAATTCAGCGAGGGACAGCATTCGGGAGGTTAACCCAAACGTGCAGGTGGACCTTTATGACGCATTTTTCACCTCTGAAAACGCACGTCAAATTGCCGAACCTTACGACGTGATCATTGATGGGACGGATAATTTTCCCACTCGGTATTGTTCCAACGACGTTTCTGTTTTTCTCAAGAAGCCGAATATTTACGGTTCTATTTTTCGGTTTGACGGCCAGGCGACGGTGTTTGCGCCACACTTGGGTGGGCCGTGTTATCGCTGCATGTTTCCAGAGCCTCCCCCCCCGGGGATGGTGCCGAGTTGTGCTGAAGGCGGCGTGCTGGGCGTGCTGCCTGGGGTGATCGGTGTGATTCAGGCTATTGAGGCAATCAAACTTATCATGGGCATCGGGGAGCCGCTGATTGGCCGTCTGTTGCACTTTGACGCGCTCAAGTTGAAGTTCCGGGAATTTAAGCTGCGCAAGGATCCCAAGTGCCCCGTGTGCAGTGAAAACCCGACGATTACAGAACTGGTCGATTACGAACAGTTCTGCGGGATCCCGCAGGCAAAGGCTGCCGAGGCGGAAGAGACGATGGTGCCGACGATCACGGCCCTCGACCTGAAGGCCAAGCAGCTCCGGGGGGATCGCTTTGTGCTTCTGGATGTGCGTGAACCGTTTGAATTCGACATTTGCCGCATTCCAGGGGCACGACTGATTCCTTTGGGAGAGTTGGCCGCGAGGATGAGCGAGCTGGATAGTGCGGACGAAATTGTACTCCAATGCAAGTCTGGGATGCGCTCTGCGCGCGCGCTCAAGCTGCTGCAGGAGGCGGGATTTGGGAAGCTCTGGAACGTCGAAGGTGGCATTCTGGCATGGGCGGACACCGTGGACGCCTCGGTGCCCAAGTACTAAGCGTTGTTCGGATACTCCGGTGGAGTTGCAATTCTCCCCCGCTGGAACCCTTCATTGACTCATGGAGCCTCCTAGCCTGCTTTTCAGCTCCCTACTGCGATGCCCGCTTACGCGCTTGCCTGTGCGGCTTGTGCTGCCGTCCGGTTTTGCCGAGGTGGGCCTCGCAATAGGGTTTGAAACCTTGGGTTGGACGGGGGCGCTCGTGCGTGCGGACGGCCGGGCGGCGTACCCGGTGCGCGGGGGAATCCCGGTGCTGTTGGCCGAGGAGCTACATTCACTTCGTGGAGAGGCTTCTTTTGAGTCCGAATTCATCTAAAACTGTTTTTAATCTAGTGCACTTAAGCCAATATTGTTGGAAAAAAGGACTCAAGCTGGACGCTCTAAGCCATAGTGAGTTCCGCGAGGACGAGTACAAAAAGGCGCTCAAACAGGCGCAATTGGAATTACTTACGCGTCAGCGCTCGCTGGCAGAGGCAAAGCGCTCGCTTCTCGTAGTTTTTGAGGGGCCCGATGCGGCTGGTAAGGGTGGGGCGATCCGGCGCATGGTGGAAAGGCTCGACCCTCGTTTGCTCCGAGTGCATTCAGTCATTAAACCCACAGAGGAAGAGTACGGTCACCACTACCTCTGGCGGTTTTGGAACAAACTGCCCAGGTACGGCCAACTCGCCGTTTTTGACCGGTCTTGGTATGGGCGTGTGCTCGTGGAGCGGGTTGAGGGATTTGCGAGCGAGGCTCAATGGAAGCGGGCGTACCATGAAATCAACCAGTTTGAGGAGTTGCTCTTGGCGGACGGCGCTATTGTCGTGAAGATTTATATGCATATTTCCAAGGAAGAGCAGTTGTCCCGTTTTAAGAGGCGGGAGGCAGACCCTTACAAGCATTGGAAAATCACCGATGAGGACTGGCGCAACCGGCGGAAATGGGATCAACACAACGAGGCGGCGGAGGAGATGTTTCAAAAAACAGGTGCGACGGCTCCTTGGACGGTGCTCCCGTCAAACTTTAAGTGGTTTGCACGGGTGAACGTTGTTCAGACGGTGAACGCTGCCCTTGAGGCGGCTGGCATTGCGGACTGAAGTCGGCTTAAAAAACAGCTTTCCATGAAAAGAGCGCCCTCCTTTTTCCGAGCCAAAGCTTTGTCGCTTCCCTTGTTCTTGTTCCTTGCCTGCATGGGATTTACGGGTTGTGACAGGGTGGGGGACGCGCGGTTTCAGAAGGCGCTTTCGGAGGCTGACAAACGCCTGTCCAGCGATGATTTGGAAGGCGCTGTCAGGGTATATGAGTCGGTTTTGGACGGCACTCCGAAGACGGCCGAGGCTCACTACCGGCTTGGGCACGTTTACTCCGACCGCCTGAAGGAGCCGCTGGGGGCGCTCTACCATTTTAACCGGTACGTGGCGGTCGCCCCGGACGGCCCTTATGCTAAGGGGGCTCGCGCTTACAAGAAGGAGGGCGAATTGTTGCTGGTGGCGCAGTTGGGCAATGGGGCTCCGCTCACACAGGAAGAGGCTGCCCGGCTCAAGAACGAGAATTTAAAGCTTCGGAAAACTTTGGAGGAGATGCGGTTGCTCAAGACACCGCAGCCCACGGGCGGCCCCGTGGCGAAGGGAGGTGAGATTCTGCAAAAACCCATTCCTCCGGGAGCACGGACCCACAAAATCGCCTCGGGAGAGACGCTGGCTACCATTGCCATCAAATACTACAAAAACAAGGGGCGTGCCCGAGAGATCCTCGACGCGAATTTTTATTCTGCGGATGCAGCGACGAAACTGAAGGTGGGCCAAGACCTTTATATTCCCTAAAGCACGCAGGACGGCCCTGTTTTTTGGCATTCGAGCTCAAACGGCTTGCAGGATTGCCTAGGGCAGCGATTCTGGAGGGCTACCCAAAATGGAATCCAATCCTTCCGATCAAGCCACCCTGACTGACGCCCTCGAACTTTTGGACGAGTGGGGTACTCAGGCTCGGGCGATAGAAAAAAACGCGATTGTCTCCATTTCCCATGCCGCAGATTCCAAGTCGGCGGGTAAACAAATCCTCGGGGGAGTGGGGGAGGGGGGGATTTACGCGCTGGTCAGCTATACGAGGGCGAAAGGTGTTCGAGAATACGACTGCGACGAGTGCGGCACGAAAGGCTGCGAGCACTTGCTTCTGGTTTTGAGCCGTCATTTTGGTGTGAAAATCGGAGAACTCAGGCGGCTTCACGCTTCGGCGAATCCAGTCGTTGCAAACCCGAACTCCTTGAAACAAACAGCCGCGCCTGATTCAGGAAACGTCTTTGCCAAGTCGGTGGAGGCGAAAATAGGGAGGTCTTTGACTCCGGAAGAGCGGGAATACACCGACAGCGTGGAAATGCTTTATCGCCGGCACTGGGCGGCCCGCATGATCACGGCGGGTGCGCTGGAGCCCTTTATGACCTCCGGCGTGCTTGAAAGTTGGGAGCTGGTGGAATTGTGGCCGCGCCGTCCTGAAAGCGCTTGGGAGAGCTGGGTCTATCTGTCCGTATTTTTGGAGAATCGGGGAATCAAAGTGCCCTCGTTTATGCGTGCCATTACCCCTCCGGAGGAGGTCGCAAAATTAGCGGGAGACTGGCAGCGCCAGCAGGCTCTGCGTCACTGGGAGGAGGGGTTGGACGGACTTCTGGAAGCGATGGAACGCCAGGTGGTGCGGCCCAGGGTTGGCATCCGGTTGGTGCTTGGCCATGACTTGGCGCGTGTTCAGTGCAGCAGGGAGTCGGACCCCGGTTGGACAAACATGACCGAGAAGCAGTTCGCGGACACTGCTGCAATGGCGGAGGCCGGCCAGATCGAGGTTTCGGAGGCTGCGCGTTTTATCTTGGGCGCGATCGCACCGCACAGCATCAGTGGGCAGCTTTCCTACGGGCGCAACGATGCCCGTGAGCGCCTCGGGCGTCTGTTGCTCAACCCTATTTTGGAAGATGAGATTCTGATGCCTTCTGGCCAGCCTGTGCGGCGTTCTCCGCGGCGTCTGGAGTGGAAGTTGCGCAGGGACGAGGCGGACACCTCGGACTACCTGCTCGAGCTGGGGTTTGAGGATGGCGAGTCCCCTCCCGAAGCGCTGTTTACTGCGGGTGGACTCGTGAACTGCTACGTCACCTCAGACGCGGTCTATCGAACGGCTCCGCTGTTGCGTCTGGACCCGTCGGTGCCGATGCGCATACCCGCCGCGGGCCTGCTCTCGGGGCGGGCCGTCCAACTGCTTTCAGGGTTGGGGGTGTCGCTTCCCGAAGAAGTGCAGGGCAAGGTGCAGCGGATTGAGCCAAGTGTTCAGCTCCAGTGCATGCTTGAGGAACGCAGCGGCGAGGAGCGGCTTTGCGTGCGGGCATTTGCCACCGTTGGCGAGGACGGCGAGCAGGTGTACGCGGAGAAGGGCTGGATGGCTCTAAAGGAAGTGAGCCAGGACCAGGATCGGATCATTGTCATTGAGGATTCTCGCCTACGCCAGACCCCCGGCGTTTTACGAGGTATCGGCGTGAGCCGGTACCGTATTCAGGACGAGTACTGGGACCGTCTGATCGGCAAGCGTTTCCCGGAAGAATTTAGTGCTTGGCTCGATGAGTTGCCCGAGGGTTTTGTGGTTGAGTTGAAGGGCGACCTGGCTAGCTTGCGCACGGCCGTCATTAGCGGGACGCTTCAACTGGAGGTGGAGGAAACTTCCCCGGACTGGTTTGACCTGCACGTGGCCCTCAGCTTGAGCGATACCGAGCTCACCAAGGAGGAGATCAAACTATTGCTGGAGGCGAAGGGAAAGTTTGTCCGCCTGAAGGACAAGGGGTGGCGAAAACTAGAGTTTGAAATCGACGACGACCACGCTGAGCAGCTTTCCGAGTTGGGTATCAACCCCTTGGATTTGAACGGGCCTTCTCAGCGGTTTCATGCGCTCCAGTTGGCCGCGTCTTCGGCAAGTGCCCTCATCGAGGCCCAGGCGAGGGAGGGCATCCTGCGCCGCGCAGAAGACCTGCAAACCAGCGTCACCCCTCCGGTGCCGCCTTCCATTCATGCGGAGATGCGGGCTTATCAAGTCGACGGATTTCATTTTCTTTCCTACCTGAGCACCAATAATTTCGGGGGTATTCTGGCCGACGACATGGGTCTGGGAAAAACCCTCCAGACCCTTACTTGGATCGCCTGGCTGCGGGAGCAGCCCGAATTTGCGGGAAAGACCGTCTTGGTTGTGTGTCCGAAGTCCGTGGTGCAAAACTGGCTGAGCGAGTCGGCCCGGTTTTTGCCCGGGCTCAATGCGGTCATCTGGCGCGGGGGGGATACGCGCAACCTCAAAACAGTGGAGGAGAGCGCCGATCTGGTGGTCATCAATTACGCCCAGTTGCGCCTTTCTTCCGAACAACTCCAAAGCATCGAGTGGGGCGCCATCGTTCTGGACGAAGCCCAGTACATCAAAAACCCCTCCTCGCAAACCGCGTCGGCTGCCTGCTGTCTGCGCGGCGCCCACCGCCTCGCGTTGAGCGGAACGCCTATTGAGAACCGCCTCTTGGACCTGTGGAGCATCATGCATTTCGCGATGCCCGGGCTGCTCGGGATACGCGCTCATTTTAACAAACAGTACGACTCGCGCACCGACGTGCTCGCCCGCCGCCGCCTGGCTGCTCGGATCCGGCCCTTTATCTTGAGGCGCACTAAAAGTCAGGTGGCCAAGGATCTCCCAGCGAGGATCGAGGAGGACTTGGTGGTGGAAATGGAGGGCACACAGTCGCAGATGTACAGAGCCGAGCTGAAGCTGGCACGACAAACGCTGCTTAAAATCAAAACAAGCCGGGAGTTGGACAAGCAGCGCTTCAATGTGCTCACCTCCCTCTTGCGGTTGCGCCAGATCTGCTGCCATCCTGGCCTCGTCAGTGACGAACACGGCCACGAGGAAAGTGCCAAGATGGAGGCCCTCATCGACTTGCTTGAGCCCCTCATCGAGCGCGGTCAGAAGGTGCTGGTCTTCTCCCAGTTCGTGGAAATGCTCACGCGCATTGAACGCGAAGTGGACGCCCGAAACTGGACCTCCTTCGTTCTCACTGGGGAGACGGAAGACCGCGGCGAACTCGTCGACGACTTCCAGAACCACGACGGACCAGCCGTGTTTTTGATCTCCCTGAGGGCAGGCGGCATGGGGTTGAACCTTACTGCGGCCTCTTATGTGGTTCTTTTCGACCCTTGGTGGAATCCTGCGGTCGAAAATCAGGCGATCGATCGAACGCACCGCATCGGGCAGACCCAGCAGGTGATTGCTTACCGTCTGGTGGCGAAGGGGTCTGTAGAGGAAAAAATCCGGCAGTTGCAGCGCACTAAAAGTGCGATGGCGGGTGATATTTTGGGCGAGGAGTCATTCGGAAAAGCGCTCACTCTCAATGACTTTCAATTTCTGCTCGAAGACTGACCCGGCGCCCATTAGCCGGCCCCGGCGGAGCAGATCTTTGGGTTTGGTTTCCCTTGGCTTGTGCTTTGGGTTGGCTTCGTGTTGAAAGCGAACAGTGAACGAGTTTCTCCAACAACTAATCAACGGCCTCTCCCTTGGGGCCGTCTATGCCCTCATCGCGCTGGGCTACACGATGGTTTACGGGGTGCTGCGGTTTATCAACTTCGCCCATGGCGACGTTTTCATGGTGGGCGCGTTTTCCGGAATGTACTTCGGGCGCTGGCTCAAACCGTTCGCGGCGGCGTGGCCGGAGTGGCTTTTTGCCTCCGTGGTTCTCCTGGGTTCCATGCTGTTTTGCGCCGTCCTCGGCATCGTCATTGAAAGGCTCGCTTACAAACCCCTCAGAGAGCGCCCGAGACTCACCGTCCTGATCACGGCGATTGGCGTCTCCCTTCTGTTGGAGTACGCTGGTCAGCTCGTTTTTGGCGCGGCGCCGCGGGGTTTTCCGTCCCTGATTACCAGCACCTCCATCAGCGGTCTGGGCGGGCTTCAGGCTAGTAATATCCAGCTCATCGTCCTCGTGGTTACGAGCCTTCTTCTTCTGGGGTTGCACCTCATTGTGATGCGCTCCCGGCTCGGGCTGGCAATGCGCGCCCTCTCCCTGAACCCCACTGCGGCGCGCCTGATGGGGGTGAACACGAATGTCGTCATTTCTTTCACCTTCGGCTTGGGGTCCGCGCTGGCTGCGGCAGGCGCAGTTTTTTACGCCTCCCTGTATCAGGCCATTGATCCGTTCATGGGCGTGTTGCCCGGCATGAAGGCTTTCGTGGCGGCCGTCCTTGGCGGGGTGGGGAGCCTGCCGGGGGCGATGGTGGGAGGGCTTATCCTCGGGGTGGTTGAAACTCTAGTGGTGGGGTACTCCAAATTGCTGGGCATTCCTCCGGGGTACAGGGATGCGGTGGCGTTCGTGATCCTGATTCTGATCCTACTCTTCAAGCCTTCGGGTTTGTTTGGTAAAACACAGAGGGAAAAAGTCTAATGGGCCCGCGTTTTTTACTCCTGCTTTCTATCGCGGCGGTGTCGCTGGTCTCGTTTTTATTCACCGGCCATCCCCAGGCGTCCTGGCCGCTGGGCCAGATGGACGACTACCTTCTCAACATCCTCATTCTGGCCGGAATCAACGTGATCCTCGCGGTCAGTCTTAATATTGTAAATGGCCACACTGGCCAATTCTCGCTTGGGCACGCGGGGTTCATGGCGGTGGGTGCCTACGGCAGTGCCACGCTCACCCAGATCAACAGCAAGGCCTGCTTGGCGTCCCTGGCTTTTCTGGGAAACGCCGCGCCCTTGGGGCTCTTTGTGCTCTCGTTGCTCGCGGGGGGCGTGCTCGCGGCTCTCGCTGGGCTGGCTGTGGGACTTCCCTCTCTCCGTCTCAAGGGCGATTATCTGGCCATTGTCACCCTTGGCTTCGGGGAAATTATCCGGGTGATGATCCAAAATACGGAAGCCCTTGGCGGTGCCCGCGGTCTCGCTGGAATCCCCTCTCAAACATCCTTGGGCTGGACCTGGGGGGTCTCGCTTCTGTCGATTTATTGCGTGGGTTCTTTGGTCAACTCCACCTATGGCAGGGGGTTTCTGGCCGTGCGAGACGATGAAATCGCCGCCGAAGCCATGGGGGTGAACACGACCCGTTACAAGGTCACCGCCTTTGTGGTGGGAGCGTTTTTTGCCGGCCTCGCGGGCGCACTATACGCGCATTTCATAGGGTACATCACCCCGGAGGGGTTTTCTTTTCTTAAGTCCGTGGACGTCGTGGTAATGGTCATCCTCGGGGGCATGGGTTCGACGGCGGGCGTCACCGTGGCTGCCATTGCACTCACCTTCCTCAACGAGGCGCTGCGCGAGGCTGAGCAGTACCGGATGGTAGCTTTTGCACTGCTTCTGATCATTCTGATGATCACGCGCCCGCAGGGTCTGCTCGGGGGGCTCGGCCGCTGGCTGCCGGGGAAGGGAGGCAAATCATGAGCGAACTGTTGCGCTTGGAAAAGGTGACGGTGCGCTTCGGCGGCTTGGTCGCTGTGAGTGAAGTGGACTTCCACGTCGCGGAGGGGGAGTTGGTCGGATTGATCGGCCCCAACGGTGCGGGAAAAACCACCCTCTTTAATCTGGTCACTGGTGTCTACACTCCGACGACCGGCCGCATTTGTCTTGGGGGCAGGGAGGTGGACGGCCTTAACTCCTCCGAGATCACTGGGATGGGGGTTGCCCGCACGTTTCAAAATATTCGGCTCTTTAACTCTCTGAGCGTGTTGGACAACGTTATTGCCGCGTTTAATTTGCATTTGGAAAGCGGCTTTTTTGGCGCCCTCTGGCGGGGGGCCGCATTCCGGGCGCAGGAGGCTCAAATCCAGGAAGAAGCGATGGCATTACTGGAGATTTTCGGGCTCCGGGAGGCGGCTCACACCCCTTGCCGCAGTCTGCCCTATGGCGACCAGCGCCGCTTGGAGATTGTGCGCGCCCTCGCTACACGGCCAAAGCTTCTGCTTCTGGACGAACCCGCCGCCGGGATGAACCCCACGGAAAAGATCGAATTGATGCGCCTGATTCGTTTCACGCAGGAGCGCTTCAAACTGGCGGTCTTGCTTGTCGAACACGACATGAAGGTGGTCATGGGCATATGTGAACGCATTGCTGTCCTCGAATACGGGCGCAAAATTGCGGAGGGCACCCCCACTGAAATCCAGAAGGATAAGCGTGTGATCGCGGCCTATTTGGGGGAGGAGGTTGCAGATGCTTGAACTTGAAAATTTAACGGCCGGTTATGGCTCGATTACTGCGCTGCACGGGGTTTCCCTGCGTGTGGAGAAAGGCAGCATTGTCACCCTCGTCGGCGCCAATGGGGCGGGAAAATCCACGACGCTGCGCGCCATCTCCGGGCTAGTGGAGGTAAGGAGCGGACGTGTTCTTTTTGAAGGCGAGGATGTTACCAACAAAAGGCCGTACCAGATTGTCGCCCGAGGCCTCGCGCACGTGCCCGAAGGGCGGATGATTTTTTCCAACCTCACCGTCATGGAAAATCTCCAGATGGGTGCCTACCTGCGCCGGGATCGTCCCGGCATTGCCAGCGACCTGGAGTTTGTACTCCAAACCTTCCCGAGGCTGAGAGAACGCACCTGGCAGCAAGCCGGTACCCTCTCCGGCGGCGAGCAGCAGATGCTGGCTATCGCGCGCGCTTTGATGGGGCGGCCCCGTTGTTTAATGCTGGACGAACCCTCCCTGGGGATCGCCCCGCTTCTGGTGAAGACGATTTTTGAGAAGATTGTCGAGGTGAACCGTGAGCTCGGGCTGACGGTGCTTCTTGTGGAGCAGAATGCGCATCTTGCGCTTGAGGTCTCTCACTTTGGTTACGTGCTCGAAACAGGGCGTATTTTACTCTCCGACAAGTCTGCCGATTTAAAAACCAACCCAGCGGTGCGGGGGGCTTATCTGGGAGCGTAACTTTATTTGGATTTCTTTTAAAAGTTTCTTGTCATTCAAACTGATGAATGGAATATTTGCTACCCCCTTCGAAACGGGGTTAGTTTATGTCTTACGCGATTTTCAAAACAGGCGGGAAACAGTACCGTGTTTCCCAGGGTGATCTTATTGATGTGGATAAGCTTGAGCAAGCCGAAGGCGCTCACGCGGTTTTCTCCGAAGTGCTGATGGTTGCCGATGGCTCCAACATCCGTACTGGAACTGAAGTCGGCAGTGCCACGGTGGAAGCCGAGGTCGTGTCCCAGTTCAAGGGTGAAAAGGTTCTGGCCTACCAGTATCGCCGCCGCAAAGGCTACCACCGCACCGTTGGCCACCGCCGCCGTCTGACCCGTTTAAAGATCACGGGAATCAAGGCGTAGTTTTCGAATTTAAACAAGTTACTCACCCATTTTATGGCTCATAAAAAAGGTCAAGGTTCAGTCAAAAACGGACGCGACAGCGCAAGCAAGCGTCTTGGAGTTAAAAAGTTCGGCAGTCAGCATGTGATTCCCGGCAACATCATCATTCGCCAGCGTGGAACCAAGTTCCTTGCAGGCAAAGGGGTTGGAATCGGGAAGGATCACACGATTTTCGCCCTGATCGAGGGTCTCGTGCGCTTCGACCGCGAAGGCCGCCGGGTCAATGTTGACATGGCCTCTGTAAACTAGTCGCCGTTTTCTCAACTGGCGTTTCGCTGATGAACCCGTCCCGCTTTTGGGACGGGTTTGTTGCGTTTTGGAGCAGTGAATTGAGGTGGACCCCGGCGGTTTGAACCTGATCCATGTCTCCAGTGTGAAATCAGCCATTATCAAAGGGTGCGGCGTTGGTTTCGGAATGGTTCCAGTAGAACTGCACCGCACCCAAAGTCGGGTTTTGTTACCCGAGACGGAAACGGATTTCGCGCACCGTGGCTTTTCCAAAGCGTTCTTGGAGTTTGGTGAGCAAGGTTTTTTTCCAGACGCGTTCCAACTCAAAATGCACCGTTGGTTGCAAAACATGAACGGACAGGACGCCCTGGGCGAGACTGGCTGGGGCCGCGTGGCGGGCTAGGAAATCACCGACAAGCCCTTGCCAGGCAGCCTTGATTTCCTCCTCCCGGATTCGCTGGTTCAGGCCTAGGCTTCCGAGCAGTTTTTCCACCAGGGGTCCGGTAGTCTTGGCTGTGTCCCGGGGGAAGGGGACCTCGGGCAAACCTCTCCAGTCTGCGATGACTTGAGCTTTGAGTCGGGGGTTCATGGTGAAAACTCCGGAGGCGGTGCCCGGCAGCAACGCCAGTGTAGGCGCGGGAGACGAAGACGGACATCTAAACTTTAGGCGAGCACTCCAGAGAGGACCTTGCCGTGGACATCGCTGAGCCGGAAATCCCGGCCTCCAAAACGGTAGGTGAGTCTTTCGTGATCCATGCCCAAAAGATGCAACACAGTGGCCCAGAGATCGTAAACCGTTGCTGGGTTCTCCACAGCGTAGTAGCCCAATTCATCGGTGGCTCCGTAGGTGATGCCCTTTTTGAGGCCTCCGCCTGCGAGCATCACGCTAAAACCCATCGGGTTGTGGTCCCGGCCATCGGATCCTTGTGAGAAAGGGGTGCGGCCAAATTCACCGGCGAAAATAAGGAGGGTGCGTTCAAAAAGCCCGCGTTGTTTGAGGTCCTGGATCAGCGCAGCGACGGGTTGGTCCACCTGGTGAGCCATTACGCCGTGGCCCTCCTTGATTTTTCCGTGCTGGTCCCAGGGATTTGCGGCGCCCCCCGCCCCGATCCCCGCCGACATACAGCTCAACTCCACAAAACGCACTCCGCGTTCGACCAAACGCCGGGCCACAAGAGCCTGACGTGCGTATGCCGCCGTGTATTTGTCGGGGGAATCCAGGCCGTACATTTTTTTTACCGCCTCCGACTCTCCCTTAATTTCGCAAAGTTCTGGCACGGCAGTCTGCATACGGTAAGCCGTCTCATAGTTGGCGATGGCTGCGGCTACCTTGGAGTCGGGCGCTTCTTTCAAGAAGTCGGAGTCTAAGGCGTTGATGAATCCGAGGCTGGCCCTCTGGCGTTCATCGGATTCTGTTGGGTTGATGAAGGCCAGAGGGCTGCCTTCGTCGGCTTTCAAAATGGATGCCTGGTGTTGTGCTGGAAGGTAGCCCGAGCTGAAGACTCCCACGCCGCCATGGGGTGTGGTCGCCCCCCCGCTTTGAAGCACCACAAAGGCTGGCAGGTTTCGGTTTCCAGAGCCCATTCCATAGCTTACCCAGGCCCCGGCACTGGGGTGCCCCATGAAGGGAAAACCGGTGTGGAACATGTAGTTGCCCTGGGCGTGTTCGTTCACTTTGGTGGTCATCGAGCGGAGGATGGTGAGGTCATCGGCGCAACCGGCGATTTGGGGGAAGAGATCGGTGAGTACGATCCCGGATTCACCCCGGGGGGCGGCCTCCCAGGGACTGGCCATGATGTTGCCATTGTTGTTGAACATCGTAGGCAGTACGGGCACGGGCATGGGTTGACCATGGCGCTTAGCCAGTTCGGGTTTCGGATCAAAGGAGTCTACGTGCGAGAAGCCCCCGCTCATGTAACAGAAGATGACGGAGTCGACTTTCGCGTTACGGCGCGGGACAGGGAGGGCGGCGTCCGTAGAGGTCGCTGAGGGGGCGGCGCCGGCAAGGAGGTCGCTTAGAGCCAGGGAGCCAAATCCGAGGGAGCAGCGGGCCAGCATGGAGCGGCGCGAGAGAGCTTGAAAGTTCATGGAAGGAGAGTTGAGGGCCGGGGCTGGGTGTTAGCGCAGGTAAATAAACTCTTTTAGATTGAAGAGGGCGTGGGCAAGGGGGGTGAGGTTGTCTGGATCCCCGGCAGCGGCCAGAAAGGCACGCGCCTTAGACGCTTCAGCTTCGGAGGGAGGGCGACCTAGAGCCGAAACGAACATGGCCTGGATCCTGGCATCCGGGCCGGTCACCTTTGCGCGCACGGTGTCCGACCAGCGTTTGCAAAGCTGTAAAATCGCCGGATCGTTCAGCAGCATGAGCGACTGGGCGGGGACGGTGGTGCTGTCTCGTCGACCGAGCGTTGTGAACGGTTTTGGGGCGTCGAAGGTGGAGAGCAACGCTGGCAGGCTGTTGCGGCGTTGCTGAAGGTAGATGCTCCTGCGTGGGGAGTTGGGAGCCACGGGGGCTCCGAATTGCTGGGCTTCAAGAGCTCCGGAGACGCTGAGCAGGGCGTCCCTAATGGACTCCGCCTCAAGGCGTCTTACGTGTGCGTGCGAAAGCAGGGCGTTCAGCGGGTCCACGCTGGCCGCTTCGGGGGAGGGGGTCGAGGTGCGATGGAAGGCCTCGGTCTCCAGTAGATAACCGAGCGTCGTTTTTAGAGACCAGTCGTCTGCCTGGAGTTTGAGCGCAAGGAAATCGAGCAGTTCGGGGTGGGTTGGTTTTTCTCCCATACGGCCGAAGTTGTCCGGGGTGGGGACGATGCCTGCCCCAAAAGTCCACAGCCAGATTCTGTTGGCCATCACGCGTGCAGTAAGCGGGTTGTTTTTTGAGAGGATCGTTTCTGCAAGCTCCATGCGGCCGCTTTGCGCACTCTGAAACGGGCGGGCATCGAGCACTTCCAGAAAGCCTCGTGCCACGGGGTCTCCCGGGCGTTTGTGGTCGCCCCGAGGGAGGAACGCGGCGTTGAGCGCTTTGTGTTCGAGCACCCCGGGCGCGAAAGAGGGAGAGGGCATCGCTTTCGTGAGATTCCGGTATAAGACGAGCGCTTTTTCCAAGGAGGGGGAGTTGGACTTTGCGGTCGATAAAATCCGGCACTTCACACAGCTGTCCAAGAGTTGGCGCTGAGCCTCGCTCAGGGTACCATTCCTCCATGCAAACACGGCGTCGGAAAGCATTTTGCCAAGCTCCTCGATGTGCCCCGCTGCGCTCTGCTCGTGAGCATTTGAGAGGAGCATCTCCAGGGCGGGGTGGGTTTCCCGAGGGGGTTCTGAGCCCTCGTGAAAAACCACCTTTTCGACTACAAAAAACGAGTCCCCCGCTGCGAAAGGAGCGGTCCCCCCCGCTGCGAAAGGAGCGGTCCCCCCCGCTGCGAAAGGAGCGGTCCCCCCCGCTGCGAAAGGAGCGGTCCCCCCCGCTGCGAAAGGAGCGGTCCCTT
>QQND01000075.1 GCA_003402745.1 Verrucomicrobiota bacterium | reverse complement strand
GAGTCGACGTGGTCACGGATTCAGGCAAAATGGATTCAGGCAAAATGGATTTGGAGCCAGGCCGCGAAGAGCGCGGTTTGGTGGGTGAGGCAGGTGAAGGGAGAGTCATTCCAGATAAGATGGTCGGCGCGGCTGATTTTTTCCTCAAGGCTCCACTGGGAACGTCGGATTTGGTCAGCCACCGTCAAAGACAGGCCGCGAAGCACCGTTAGGCGGTGTAACTGCGTTTCCGTCGTGCAACCCACCGTAGCGATGCGGTCGCACAGGGAACTTGCCCCTGTCTCATACAGTAGCGGAATTTCCGCCAATAGCCAGTTTTCGTTGTTTTGACAGGATTCTGCAAGCCGGGACCATTTTCCCCGCACCTTTGGGTGAAGAATGGCGTTGAGCCCCTCCCTTAACTCCGGGTGTTCAAAAACGTACCGTCGTACCCTAACTCTGTCGTACTCCCCCTCAGGAGTGTAAGCCTCAGGAAGAAGCCGCCCGATTGCGTCCTTCACTTCGGAGTCCGAATCGGTGAGGCGGCGAACCTCCTCATCCGCACTGAAGCTCACAACGTTGGGCAGAAAGCCAGCAAGGAGCCTTGCGAAGGAGGATTTCCCGCATGCGGGCCCTCCTGTGATTCCAAGCACTGGCATCTTCGGCTAGCGGGGAGAAAGAATCAAGGGCAGGTCCCCGGTCAGGGAGGGCACTTCTTCCGGTTCGGTCTCCGCCTTGGACGCCTTGAGCGGCTGTCCTGAGGTGTCGATGATGCGGGCCGTCACAAAAATGGTCAGGTTTTTCTTGATATGCTGGTCCACGCTGGACCGGAACAGTCTACCTACGAGAGGAATGTCGCCCAGCACCGGCACCTTGTCGTTGACCTTTTGCACATCCTCGCGGATCAACCCGCCCAGAGCGATGGTTTCGCCATCAAGCAGGGTCACGTTGGTGTTGATGCGCCGCACCGAAAAAATCGGCTGGTTAATGACGTTGTCAGTGAGGGTGACAGCCCTCGGGGTGGACGCTACGGTGATGCCGTTCGCTGAAAGTGCTGACGTGGCTGCCACGGTTTGAATGGGGCTGCCGTAATTGATGAAGCCTTCAAACTCAGTGACTGTAGGATGCAGGTCAAGATCAATGGCGTAGTTGTCACCCTTGATTGTGGGAGTGACCTTGAGACTGACGCCCGTTTCCTTTTTATCGAAGGAGGAGGGGGTTGTCGGGGTCACCACAATGGGCGGAGGCGAGGCGCCCGCAGTGACGGCTCCTGTGGAGGCTGGAGGCAAGGACGGGGGCGTGAACTCTGTGGGATATTTGAATTCCCGAATGATGTCGATGGTTGCCTCCTCTTGGTCTTTTGCCGTGATGCTCGGACTGGAAAGGAGATCGACGTCCTTGCGCTGGTTGAGTGCCCGGACGACCAACTGGAATTGGGGGTCAGTGAAGGCCCCGGCGAGCGCGAATGCTGCCGGACTGGCGAGCCCGGTTCCCCCAGTGGCGCCTGCGAGAAGGGCGTCGATGGCATTCGAACTCAAGGCCAGATTTCCGGACCGGTTTCCACTGGTGACGGGATTTACGCCCACCGGGGCGCCGCCGTTGGGGTACAAGCCGTTGGCGGGAATGGTGAAGGGGTAGTCAGAGCCGTTGAGAGAAGGACGCAGCGCCCCGGTGGTTCCGCCTCCGCTGAAGATATTGGTGGACCCTGGAACGTTGGACTGGCCCAGAAGCCAGTCGAAGGAAAGTTCTTTAAGGTTGGACTGGCTGAATTCCACGAACTTCGCCCGGATATCAACCTGAACAGGACTGGTTTCTTCGGAGTTCGACACAACGGAATCCACGATGTCGAGCATTTCCACCGTATTATAAACGGTGAGACTTCTGTTGCGGGGGTTGTATGTTGCGGTTGATCCTGGGGCGGTGAACTGGACGTTCATGGAGCTCAAAAAATCCTTGGGATCGGTGCGCCGTTTGCCCGCGGTTTTGGCGGCGGTGGCCCCGCCTCCGAGGACGGAGGTGCCCAATCCGGTCGAACTGAGATCGTCCACCTTGGGGGCGCTGCTGCTAAACATGAAGGGAGAAACCGTCCAACTGCGAAGCACGAGATTGTCAGTAGGGGTGGTTTTGGGGACAATTTCCACCCAATTTTCTTTCACGGTCCACTTGGTTTGCGAGGACTCTGTGACGATTTTCAGGATTTCGCTCAGCTTGAAATTTGGGATTTTTGGGATGCTGACCGTGGGGACGGAGGCGCCGCCCGCGCCACCCGTGGGGGCGGCTAGATCCAAGAGGCTGGAAGTGGGGCCCGCCGCGCCTGGAGGGGGAGGCACGCCTGGGAAGTTGGCGATGATCAGTACTCCTCCCCCCTGGCCGCCGGAGGAACGATCGGCCGCCCGGGAGGCTTCGGTGAGCATCGCCGCCACTTCAACCAAGGACTTGTCCGTGAACTGCACCTCAGGAATGGTGATTTCCTGCACCTTGCGGCGGAGCTTTTCCACTTGGCTGGTTTCGACGGTCTGCGGGGTCACTGTGGTGCCCACCACATTTCCATAACGCTTGACGGGGTTGACCCAGCCTTTTTGAACGTCGCGCATGGCCCTGCTGCGGGCCTCATTGTAGCCGCTGTCAGCGTAGTTTTTTATGGCGTTGTTGGCTTCTTCTTGAAGCTTTCTCGCGACGTTGTTGTAGGGATCAATGTCGAGAGCCTGGTCTGCTCTTTTCATGGCCAAGTCGAAGCGACCGCTGTTCATGAATCCTCTGCCTTCGAGGAGGTAAGTTTTGACCTTTTCAACGTCTTCCCTGAACTCGGGGGTAATGGTCGGATTGAAATAGCCGGGGGTGTAAAGTTGTTCTTGGAGACGGAGGGCTCTCCGGTTGGAGGGATCGCGTTTTAGGAGGGTTGAGAGTGCATCCTCGGCGCTGGGGACCTGCTGGTTTGGTTTTGTCCGGTAGCGCCCTTCGCTGATTCGGACCTCAGCCAGGCGGATTGCGGCGTCCCGAAATCCGCGCATGGCAGTTTCACGTTCTGCGGAAACGATTTGCGACTGTGGAAGAAGGTCAAGTGCGTTCCCGAAAAGCTGCACGGCCTGATCGTATTGCTTGAGCCCCATCATCTGCTCGGCCTGCTCGATTTCTTTAATCGCTTTTTGACGGCTTTCCGCGCGGCGCTTGACTTCTTTTGCGCTCATCTCGGAAATCGAAGCAACGGTGGCGTCCACCGCCCGTTGCGAAGAACCCTGGGGCTCCGGCTTCTGCGGGTTGGCCGCAAAGAGGACATGGGCAGCGAGCAGGGGGCTCAATCCCAGCAGAGTGCTGGAGTTTGAGGAGAATGCGGAAAATGGGGAACGAGCTTTCATTTCGCGTTGTGGGGGGGATTACTCTGCCTGGCTACGGCTAATTTCTATGACTTTGCCGTCTTTATCCTTCAGCGTTGCTCCAGCGGGAGTGGAATCAACGACAATATAGTTTTCTTGAGTGTTTAAACTGATTGTCTGGCCTGGTTTTGTAATAAACGGACGTTTTTCTTTTTGATAGTTCAACTCGAAAGAAATGGTTTTGTCGACAAAGTCGGCTGACCTTCCTTTGATTTCTGCGTCGGATTTGGCCCCAGTTTTCCCATCGACAAGGTTCACGAGAGAGCCGTCGAGAGCGTCTTTGATCCCAGAATCATCTTTGCGCCTCGAAGTGAAACCCATCAATTTAATTTCTGTGTCCGGGATGAGTTCCCCTATTTTGACATCAGATTGGGGGCGTTTTGGCGCATCATCCCTCCGGATTGTAATTTTAAGGGAATTGATTTTTGAGACGTCTCCTAGATATTGAAGGAACGAAATTCGGTTATGAGTAACCGTCTCAGATTTGAAAGACAGTTTCGTCAAAAGCAGGGGATGGGCCGCTGCATCCATGGGGTCGGTTCCAGCAAGCCACTCCTCCTCGTTAGTGAAGCCGTCCCCGTCGGTGTCTTCGGTAGTAATGGTTGGGAGACGTAATTTCAGACCATGCTGCAAAAACCAAGAATTTGGAATGGGCTGGCCGGTTTTGCTATGACGATGGATGCTCCCCTCCTTGGGGCGTTTCGGTCCGTCTGGCTCCATGAGGTAGGGTTCTGACACGAAAAGAAGGGAGGCGTGGTCTGTATTCCACTGTCCTGGAGTTGCCACCAGTTTTTTGGCTTTCTCCAGACCGGTGAGATCAACGGGATTGGGTTTTTTAGGGGTGACCTGCCGCGGGAACAATTTTTCCAGTGCCTCCGGAAAACTTTTGATGTCCTGGAATAAAAGCAGGGTTCCGGCCACCGAAACCGCGGCGGTGGTGGTGAGAGCGAGCCAGTGGGCGTTAGTTTTAAAGAAGCTCATTACCTTTTTGGAGCGTCCTTCTTGGGCGCGTCTTTGCTTGGGGCATCCGTCTGCGGTGGGACCGTCAGCGCGTCGATGGTCAATTCCACCTCAACGTGTTCGTCGCCGAGAACATAGCGGGCTGAATTGTCCCCGGAGGCTGAAGCGCCCCCCCCAATGGACGCGATTGTTGCTCCTGGGACACTTGTCTCCCCCTTTTTCGGGGAGTCTTTCTCCTTGCTGTTGACGACCTTGAGGTTGCGGGGAACAAAAAAGGCCTGCTTTTCAGCACTCAGGGCGTTCAAGAATTCCCGCAAATTCTCAGGCCGGGCGCTGAAGTGAAGGTCAAAGGATTGTGCGACCATGGCCGGAGCGGGCGGGTCCACGGGTTTGGCCTCTTTTTTGCTGGGCCCACCTTTGCTAGCGTTTGTCGCTACCAGAGGGAGATCGGGTTCCACGAGCCTCACCTTGCGTATGGAGAGAGGATGATTGTCTAAAAGGTGGTTCAGGAGGAGTTCCGTGAGCTGTAACTGGCGGTTCAATGCGGGCGCTTTTTCAGGGGCGGGAGGCTTTGTTTTGAATTCTTTGAAACCAAGATAGAAGAAAGAGTCAGCGTTTCCTTCGGCCTCCGCCACAGGAAGGGCGACTGTTTCTTTTTCGGCTTTTTTCAGGAGTGCCTGCGCCTTTTCATTCAATGCTTTTTGAAAATCCTGAGGCGATATGGGCTGCAAAGGGAAGGTGTCGTTTTGGACGAGCGCAGACCTGAGTCCATGATAGGCATTTTCTGCGGCCTCGAGTTGCAATTGCAACTGTTTGGAATGTTCCTTAGAGGGTGGGGGGGTGGCGTTTCTGAAGCGGTTGATTTCCTCGCTTCTTGACTTGAGTAAAAGAGTGGCGGCCTCACGGTCTTCAAAAGCGAACCAAACAAACGCACCACTGGCGGAAATCGCTAGAATGGCGAGAGTTGCCGACGCAATCACCCCTTTGTACTGTTTAATGGCGGGCTTCATGGGGTGAGAACGGGGAAGGTGATCGGAGCCGAGAGGAGGTCCAGGGGAATGGCAAATTCTTGGGCCCAGTCCGTCGAGCTGGGCGTGTTGGGACGCACCCAGTCTTGAATGGGGGCTACGAGGAAGGCCGTTTGGTGCTCAGGGAAGCGACTGGTCTTCAGAAAATCACAGAATTTTTCAATGTCGTCCTCCCTCCAGCGGAAGCGTTCGCATTCAAGCTTTATTTTTCTGACCTCCTCCGCTTTGAGTGCGAGCTTTTCCTCCGGGGATGCGGGCGCGCCGTTTTCGCTGCGCGCGGCGAGCGCGTTGTCGAGGTCTGATTTAAATTTCAGGGCCATTCCGAATTCGTCCACCACTTCCACGCCTTTGGGGTTTTCGAGGTAAAAGCCTCGAAGCATGAGCCTAACCGTGCCAGGTTTCTGCGCAGCGACCTTGGGCGCCGGAACGGGTGCCGAGCCGTTGGGGGCCTGCGGAGCGGGCTTGATCAATTCTAAGTTTGTCACCCAGACGAGTTCCTTGGGCAGGCAGGTGTGGATGGTTTCCAAAAGGGTGATCCAGTAGCCCCTGTCCATCGCGGCACGCTCGAGGGGGGCAGAAACTTTGAGCGTATGCTGAATTTTTTCGTTGAGGCTTTTGATCTCCTTGTCCCACTTCTTGGCTTCATCGATTTCCTTCATCAGGCCGTTTGCCTGGTCCGAGGCGATTTTAGCCCCTTTTCGCAGATGAAACCCCCAGGACAACATTGGGGCGCACAAACAAGCGGCAGCCAAGACAGTCACCAAGGCATACTGGGCAACGACTTTTTTGCGCAGTACGGCCGGAGGTAAAATGTTGATGGACACTGGACATTGGAGGGCCGCTTGCAATGCGAGGCCGACATGTTCGCCCAGACATGGCGCCATCGGGAGGATCTGATCGGGCTTGAGCGACTTGGTGAGGCCCACACAGCGGAGGGGGTTGAAGAGTTCCGCCGGGATCCCCAGTTTTTCCTGCCAGAACTCCAGCATCAGCGGCACAGAGGCGCCGCCGCCGGAGAGATAGACGCGCTGAGGAGCGGAGCCGGCCTGCTGGGAGCGGTAGAAGGAGACGGAGCGAGCCACCTCGGCATGAAGACGAGTGGCGGCATTGCGCAGTACTTTGGAGAGTTTTGCCAGTTCCGGGTCCTCGGAATCAGCGAAGTTCGAGCCTTGAGCGACAAATCCGGAGGTGACTTTGCGGGACTCCGCCAGGAAGAAGGACTCTCCGAACTCCTTGGCAACAGCGGCCGTGAGCGAGCTTCCACCCGCGGAGATGGTGCGGATGAAAAACTTGCCGGGTTCTATAAAGATCAGATTCGTCGTGCGCGCCCCCAAGTCGATGAGGAGTGAGCAGCCTTCGGGTTCCCCGTAATTGAAGCGGAAGGCGTTCAGGAGGGCGACGGTGGAAAGCTCTATGCCTGATGGGTTTAAGTTAGAGCCCTGCACCACTGCCGTCCAATCCTCCAAGACGTCCGTCTTGGCTGCTACGATGAGCACTTCGGGATCGTGCTCCTCAGTCTCAAAAACAATGCGATAGTCCCAGACGACCTCTTCCAAGGGATACGGGATGTTTTGTTTGGCTTCATGCGAAACCGTTTCCGCCAATTCGGTTCCCCCCATGGCAGGGACTTTGACCATCCGACTGAAGGTGGCCTGCGCCGGCAAAGTAATACGGACCGCCTCGTTTTTTGCTTTGAGGCCGCCAACCATCTCGCCCATGAGCAGACTGGCCTGGGAGGCCCTCGTGGCGTCGGCGGCCGGGTCGGCCATCAGCTCCCGACTTTCAATCGCGTGCAAGTTGAACGAACCATTCTTCCTTCCAGGACGGAACTCAGCGAGGGAAACAGTCTGGGAACCAATGCTTAAGGTAATTATCCTTTTCGGGGTGGACATGAGCGTTGCGCTGCTATGGCAGGAAGGGTGTAGGGCGGATCGCTGAGAGGATTCTCACCTTGTGAGTGTTTTCGGCGTTTACTCTCAAGAAACTCTGGAAAAGAGGGGGACCGGAGGGTTTGCGGCTGGATCCGGCGCTGGGCTTTGATGGTTAAATCTAGCGCGTGGAGGGTTTAACCGCCTCGTAATAGTCCCAGTTCAGGGGAGCGAAGGGAGTCTGGTTTTTGTTGAGAAAAAGATCAGTGGCCTTCGGGATGGAATCCTTATCCTTTGCCACGGCTTCCGAGGTGATACCTACGGGAGATTTAAATTTGCCCCCGACCAATTCACCCCCGGCAAAGACTTCCACCCAGACCGCAAGGATGTTGTTGGGCGTGAAGGGTTTCCCTTCTGAAAGTTTATTCAGGGTTTTCGGAGGAAGGTAAATGACCGAATGGCGATCCTTGCCCTTGGGAATATCCACGTGAGTGACCTCGCCCTCGATTAGTTTGCGGGCCGCCCCGAACTTGAGGATGATGGAATATTTGAAGACCAACTCGGGAAAATCTTCTGCCGAGTCAAAATCGGCCTCGAATTCCAGCCAGGTGGGCGCGGGTTCGGTCGCAGAAATGGGACGGGGCCGCTTGGGAGTCGCGCCCCGGACCTGCGCCATGACCTCAGGTGTACCTACGACGGTGACCTTTGGTTGGACGTTATCGATGCGGTTTGCGGCCATTCCAGAGGGGATGCCGGCACACAGGGAGAGGAGCAGGGCGAGATTTGGGGTGTTTTTCATCGTTCTTGGGGAAGAGTTCGAGGGGTGAGTGGGAAAGCAAACAGGAGGAATGGAGGAGGGATGGAGGGGGGCGTGGTGGCAGACTCAGTGGACTGCCGGTTGGATGCGGCTTCGAAAGAATTCGATAGTCTGCTGAATTCCAACCTCAAAATCTACCTTGGGCTCCCAGTTCAAAACGTGCCTTGCGCGAGTGATATCGGGTTGACGGACCTTTGGGTCGTCCACAGGAAGGGGTTGGAACTCAAACTTGGAGGAGGAACCGGTGAGGCGTAAGATCTGTTCGCCGAACTCACGGATGGTCATCTCCCTTGGATTTCCAATGTTAACGGGCTCATGGAAGTCGCTCATGGCAAGACGGTAAATTCCATCGATGAGGTCGCTGACAAAGCAGAAGGAGCGGGTTTGGGAGCCGTCTCCAAAAACGGTCAGCGGTTCCCCGGCGAGGGCCTGACCGATGAAAGCCGGGACCACGCGCCCGTCGCGCAGGCGCATTCTGGGGCCGTAGGTGTTAAAGATGCGGACAATCTTGGTGTCCATGTGGTGGTAGCGGTGGTAAGCCATGGTCATGGCTTCGGCGAAACGCTTGGCTTCGTCGTAAACTCCGCGGGGGCCGATGGGGTTGACGTTGCCCCAGTAGTCTTCGGTTTGAGGGTGGATCAGCGGATCTCCGTAACACTCGCTAGTTGAGGCTATTAAAAATTTTGCAGCCTTTGCCTTGGCCAACCCGAGGGCGTTGTGTGTGCCTAGGGCGCCCACCTTGAGCGTGGGGATCGGGTGCTCTAGATAATCGATGGGGCTTGCGGGCGAGGCAAAATGAAATACAAAATCGACGTCGTCTGGGAGGAAGATGAAGTTTGAAACATCCTGTCGGATGAGGCGATAGCGCTCATCTCCGGCGAGGTGGCCGATGTTGTCTGCGTTGCCGGTGATAAAGTTGTCCAAACCTACCACCCGATGTCCTTCTTTCAGAAGCCGATCGGTGAGGTGAGAGCCGAGAAACCCGGCGCCTCCCGTGATCACTGAAATGGGACTTCCCGCGGAACGTTTGAACATTCGAGAATACTAGTCGGAATTCGGCATGCTCGGCAATCGGGAAGGTGACGTTTTTTTCTAAGAAAATGCCTAGGTGAGGGTAAGGCGTCTGCCGTATCTTAATAGCGCAGCTTTTGCGTCAATCTAGGAGCGGCGGCTTCTCTTTCCGACCGCTTCAGTTTTCCAAAGAGGAAAGCGTTCCGGCTCCGTACTTGAAGCCGCTGAGTTTGGGCATTTCCCCGCGGCTCAGGCACCAGGCTTTAAACTGAGAGCCCATCAGCTGGGGGTGGGTGAGGGTGCGAAATGCGAGAAGCTCTTTTTGCTGCTGCAGCGTAGGGCGTTCGGTGGCGTCCTGAAAATGGAGCGGAGCGAGTCCGGAAAAAAACCGGTGCTGATCGGTGTATCCACTCAGATGCCAGCCCTCGGAGAGGGCGTCCCGAGTTGTGGCACTAAAGTTGACGTGGGCGGTAAGATCCTGCGCGCCGGGGTTGGTGAGGAGAGAAGGCTGCCTTTGGTGGGCGAAGTAGGCGCTGGCGGTGCCGTCTTTGCGATGGGGCGAGAGAAGCTCAGGCTGCGTCATGCCGTAGTCGAAGGTGAGGAGCCAGCCTGTTTTGAGTTTTTGCCGGAGGGAGCGGAGCCAGAGCTTTGGCTGAAGACTGATTTCGGTGATAAAACCGGGTTCTCGGGCTGGCAGGGAAGCGGCGGCCTCGCGCAGGGCAGGCTCGCGGATGGGATGGGGCTGAAATTCAAATCCGGCGTGGGAGGCGCCAACTCGCAGTTCCTCCCATCCGGAGGCGTTGCTGCGGAGGAAATGAAAGGGGAAGGCGTCTAGGAGTTCGTTGGAATAATGGACGCCTGTGAAAACTGGCAGCGTGGAGCACTCGCGGTACCAGGTGATTTTTTTTTGGAAGCTGCGGAGGGTGTCTGCTTGGCGGCGCTGGAGGAGAGAAAAAGGTTCTACGAGGGCGATGGAGGTGGCTGCGAAACACTCTGGGGCGAAGTTCGAAAGGCCTTCGAGAATATCGGCGCAGAGCCGGCCGTCAAAGGCGCCTTGCTCGACTAAGAGCCAGGAGCCAGGGCGACCGAGGTGGTCCCACATTTCATGAAACTGCCGTGCCAGAAGCCGGCCGAACAGGGGGCCCGAGCTGACGGCGGTTGCGAAGTCTCCTGAGCTGCCTATACGCGCTTTGGCCGAAGCGTAGTATCCGTGGAGGGGGTCGTAAAGCGCGGCCTCCATAAAATCGGAAAAGCTGATCGCACCGCCGGCATTGATTCGAGATGACAAGATGTGCTCCAAGGACGGCATGGGAGGGAGAGGGGTGGCGCGTTTTGGGAGGGGACATGGCGCTCGGATCGGCTACATTTACGAGATGCTCCCGTGGTTTAACAACCGCTTTCCCCTTTTTGTTGCTCCGATGGCCGGGGTAACGGACTCGCTTTTTCGCGGCTACTGCAAGGAGTTTGGCGCTGATGTGGTGGTGACTGAGTTTGTGGCAGCGGAGGGGATTTTCAGGCGCAACGCCCGCACCTTGGAGTACTTGGATTTTACGGAAGCCGAGCGGCCCCTGGGTGTGCAGCTCTTTGGGGCGGATCCTGAACATCTGGGGCGGGCCGCCCAGATGGTGTTGGAATGGAAGCAGCCCGATTTCATCGATCTGAACTTCGGCTGTCCGGTGAACAAGGTGGTCTCAAAAAACGGCGGTTCAGCGCTTCTGAGGGATTGCCCGCTTTTAGAACGGGTGGCTGCTTCGGTGGTGAAGGCTGTGGGGCCGCATCCGGTGACGGCGAAGATCCGTATCGGCTGGGACCAGAAGTCGATCAACGCGGTGGAAACCGCCCGGATTTTGGAGGGTTGTGGGGTGCGGGCGCTGGCGGTGCACGGGCGCACGAAGGAGCAGGGGTACAGCGGGGAGGCGGACTGGAATGTCATCGCGGAGGTGGCGGCTTCTGTTCAGATTCCGGTGATTGGCAATGGCGACATCGCCTCTGCGGAGGATGTGGCTTTGCGTCGGCAGTCGGGTGTCGCCGGCGTCATGCTGGGGCGGGCGGCGATGAGTGCCCCCTGGGTGTTCGGTGCAATCCAGCATTTTTTGAAAACGGGAGAATTTCTTCCGGAGCCTCTCTTGGAAAAGCAGTGGGAGCACATGGTGCGGCACTGCCGCGATGCGGCGGCTCGCTCGGGGGTGGAGCGGGTCACCATGCAGTTTATGCGGTCCCGTTTGATGGCTTACTCCAGGGGGATGCCGGAGGCGAGGGACCTGCGGATGCGGTTTTCCCACATCGCCTCGCTTTCTGAACTGGAGGATATTGCGGCCGGACATATTGAACGGAATACGGCGGCGTGTGCCGGCTAGAAAGAGGGTTTGGATGTTTTGGCGCGGCGGTCGGTCGGCGGAAGGCCCGAGGCGAAGCGGTTTTGGTAAAATGGGTGCTGTTGTGGAGTCGCTGCTTTTTCTGGGGTGTGTGAAAAGTCTCAAAGTTGATTGATGGCGCGATATTTTGTGCGATAATTCACCCCGTGCGCGCTGCCCGCGAGAAAATCAGATTGGTTGATGGTCATTCCTTTCGGGTGTTGCGCTGGACGCGGTCTTTGAGGGAGGCGGAGAGTCTGGTTTCGCCGGGCTGCTTTCTGCCCATTCTCGGCGAAGGAACGCATTGGCACTACCACCCGGAGATGGAGTTGACGCTGTTTAGCGAGGGAACCGGGACGCGTTTTGTGGGCGATAACATTGAGCCCTTCGGGGCGGGGGATTTGGTGTTATTGGGGGAAAAGCTGCCTCACTACTGGCACACGCTCGGGCATTCGAGTGGTATATCGGTGCAGTGGCATTTTCCGGAGAGCCACCCGTTTTGGGCATTTCCTGAGAATGTTCCGCTGGCGGCGCTTTTTAAAAAAGCGGGTCGGGGGTTGCATCTTGGGGGGAGGTTGGCGCGGGTGGTTTCTGGATTGATTGCTGTTCTTGCGAGTTGCAGTGGAACCCAGCAGCTGGGGGGCTTGTTGAATTTGCTCGGGGCCATCGCGCAGGGCACGGAGGCGGAGTCGCGTTTTTTATCAGTGCGCTCGTTTGCGTTGTCTGCGGAGTCGCAGCATCAGCAGGCGGTGGCCGAAGCGGTGCGGTATCTTGTGGCAAATTTTCGGGAGCAACTGCGTTTGGAGGATGTGCTCCAGCTTACGGGGATGAGCAAGCCCACGTTTGCGAGGCAGTTCAAGCAACACTCAGGACGGACTTTCAGCGAGTTTGTGAATGGCCTGAGGCTTCAGGCGGCGTGTTTGGAACTTGCTCAGAGCACGCGCTCGATTTTGGACATCGCGCTGGGGTGTGGTTTTTCGCAGGTGTCTTTTTTCAATCGGTTTTTCAGGCGTTCGTTTCAGTGCAGTCCTAGTGAATATCGGGCGAGGGCGGTTTCTGGCGGGAAGCGCGCTTAGCTGAGGGGTCTCAGGGACGAGGTGTTTTCAGTGTTTTGGAGCGTTTCTGCGGGCTGTTTTTGGTTTGTCATCCTCATCGGCGTCCGCTGTGACTGCCCATGCGGGAAAGGGCCGGGAGGGGCCGGCTGTTGCATTCCACAAGATACGGTTGAGGACGTCCTCGGGGGCGCGGTCGACTTCGCGAAAGTTCATTTTTGCGGAGACGAGAGCATCCCTTCGCAAAACGGGGTTGAGTTGTGCCTTGGCGGGTGGATTCATCTGGTCGAGAGGGAGGTTAGCGGGGAGGGCCTTATAGGGGGTGAGGTCTTGCGTTTTGGTGAAACACTCGAACATGGGCGAGGCGCTTGCGTCGAATTGGTTCATCGGTGGGAGCCCGAGGATTTGCTCGATGGTGCGGAGGATGCTCGTGGTGTTGTATTGGGCGGAGACGACGGCGCCGCGTTTTGTGTAGGGGCTGATACAGAAGGCGGTGGTGCGGTAGCCGCTGACGTGGTCCCAACCGGCCTGGGGGTCGTCTTCGATGGCTAGGATGAGGGTTTCTTGCCAGAAGCGGCTATGGCTGACGGCCTCGACGATGCGGCCGAAGGCGAGGTCGTTGTCCGCGACGCAGGCGGCGGGGGTGGGTTGGCCGGGGCTTGTGCCGCTGGTGTGGTCGTTGGGGAGACAAATCAGGGTGAGGTTGGGGAATTCGCCGCGCGCCTCGAACTGTTTGAGTTCTTTGAGGAAATAATCCGCCCGGTACTGGTCGGGAACGGACATGTTCCATCCGACGTACTCTTTCGCGGTGTGAGGTTTGAGGGATTCCACCTCAGTTGCGCTTCCAAAAAGAACATCGTCGTTTTCCCCCTTCCAGGCGCGGAAGCACGCGGTGAAATCGGGGGCGCCTTTTTTTCGAGGTTCCCTCCACGTTACCACGGGGGCGGCGAATTCGCCGTAGTTGCGCAGGGTCTTACCGTGTTTGAGGACGTTGTCCCAGAGGAAACCGGCTGGGGAGTAGGCGAGAGCATCGTAGCCGTTTTGATCCATGCCATCGGGGTAGCTTCTCGGAAAACCGGCGAAGGATTTTTCCATGTAGTCGGTCGCGTAAGCGGTGGTGGACCAGAGGTGGCCGTCGGCGCTGAGGATTCCCGAGCAGTAGGTGTTGTCGAGGAGTACGAATTCGCGGGCGATTTTGTGGAGGTTGGGGGTGATTTCCTTTCCAAAAACGCACAGATCCTCGCGCCCGTTCCCTCGGCTATCATCGCCGAGGACCTGGTCGTAGGTGCGGTTTTCCTTGAGGATGTAGATGACGTGTTTGAAGACGCTGGGTTCGCCGATGCGTTCGGGGACGGGCACGGGGAGCGCGCCGGGGCGGGCGGGTTGTTTGGAGGCGAGGATGGCATCCCGACGGAGGTTGCGGGATACGGCCTCCGAGAGTGCGGGAAGTTCCTTGGCGGAGGGGAGCGGGACGAGGGAAAGGGTGCCGTTGTAGTGGTGGGTGTTGAAGCCTTGGGCGCCGCCCGAACTTTTCTTTGTCTGGGAGGGCATGCCTTTGATGTTGGCGACGATGAGTTGTTTGCGCTGCGCATCGTACGCGAGGGCGCCGGGGAACCAGCCGACGGGGAGGAGTCCGATGAGCCGGGATTCTTTGTCAGCGGGGTCAAATTTGAGAACGGCGATGGCGTTTTGGGTGCCGTTGGCGGCGTAGAGGGTCCGACCGTCAGGCGAAAAGGCGAGGGCGTTAGGGGAGGCACCGAGAAGGTCCGCGGGGCTGGACTTTGTCCAAATGGTTTCAGCCAGAGTGTCGGTACGGGTGTCCACAACGCTTAAATGGTCCGCTCCCGCGTTGGCGCACACCAGGTAGCGGCCGTTTGGAGAAAGCGCGAGTGCAGAGGCATGGAGGCCGGTGAGGATTTCCTGCGGGGGCCGGGGGTTGGATTGACTCAGGTCGAGGACGGTCACCGAGCCTTCTGAGGCGACGAAGCGCACGGGATCCACCCGCACCTTGGTGCCCCGACCGGCGTCAGCGCTCAGGTCGCCTGGAGTCACCCTGCGGCCGCCCCAGTTGCTGACGTAGGCTTTGGCGCCAAGGATTTCGACGTCGTAGGGAGCCACCCCGACTTCAAAAGTGCGCAGGACGCGACCGGAGTCGGGGTCCATTTCTAAAAGTTGGTTGGAGAGATTAGCGCAAACGTAGAGGCGTTTGCCATCTTTTGTGAAGGCGAGACCTGCGGGGATTTCCTGTTTTCGGCGCGGAGCGCTGGCGGAAGGGAGTGGGAGGGAGTGGGAGGCTTGTAGCGAGCCGTCTTCTGAGACGTTGAAGACTTTGAGGCTGCCGTTGACATTGCTGAGGAAAACCCGTTTTCCATCGGGTCTGTAGACTAGACCGGTGTAGCTGAGCTGGCCTTTGGTATCGGGCTTGAGGATGCGGGGGGACGTCGAGTCGGGGGACGGTTCGGTGAGGTCTTCGGCGGGCAGGGGGACCCTTTGGAGGAGGGCGCCGGAAGCGGGGTCGAGCACGAGTAGTTCGCTTGTTTTTCCAGAAACCAGAAGGCGTCGGCTATCGGGAGGAAGGGCAAGGGCCTGAGGGCGAAGTCCGGGGAGTTCCACCTGGCGCCCGAGGGGGGTAAGGATCTGATTGACGGGGGTGACGCTCCTTTGGGCGTCTTT
>QQND01000074.1 GCA_003402745.1 Verrucomicrobiota bacterium | reverse complement strand
CGGGGAAAAAAGCCGGACAGCTGCCCGCAATCGGGGGCGCGTATTTGCCATTGTGGGCGGGGTGGGACGAAAAGTCCGGCAGAAGGAGGTCGGAAGCGCTTGTGCTCATGAATGAATGGGAAAAGGAGTTTGGCGGAGAAACGGGGGGGCCGCAAAGAAAAGTCAGCGGGCAGAAGGAAGGAAGGTGTGGATGCCACACTCGGTTTTTTCAAACCCCGTCCACCGTCCTGCGCGCTCGGAGCCGTCCTCCCCCGAAGGCCGGGTGCAAGGCAGACACCCAATGGAACGATAACCGCGGTCGTGCAGCGGATTGTAGGGAATCCCGTGTTTGTGCAAATACTCCCAAACCGCTTCCCGGCCCCAAGCCGTCATTGGATTGAGCTTGAGAATGTAGCGCTCCAGAAGCGCATCAAACAGGTAGCGCTCCAAAATCCCCGCCCCCGTGCGCGTCGCACTCTGCTCCTGCCGGACGCCCGTGATCCAAACCGAAAGCGTTTTGAGCCTCGCCTTCAAGGGTTCCACCTTGCGGACCTGACAACACGTGTCAGGACGCTTTTCCCAAAGGGCGTCGCCGAAATCGGCCGCCTGCTGTTCCAGCGACAATTCTGGGACCACACGTTCAATCGTGATGCCAAAAAAGCCCTCCAGCCGATCCTTGAGCTCCAGCGTTTCGGGAAACAAAAGACCCGTGTCCAGAGTGAACACAGGGAGAGGAATCCCCGCCTCCACCGCGTGGTGGATCATCACAAGCCCAGCACCTTGAAAACTCGTGCCAATGGCGGCCTCCGCTCCAAAAGTGTCCCAAGCCCAGCGCAGAACCTCGGTCAAAGGCAGCTGGGCAAGCGCGTCCGACTGCTGCGCGACAGCATCTGAGGAGAGAAGAATAGAGGCGGAAGACATATACCCGAGTAAACCTATAGGGATTATAGTAAATAAAAGAAGGGCCCCAGGCAAGCCTTTTCACTCCTCCCTATCCCCTCTTCTTTCATCGATTTTTCACCGCCTCACACGCTTAGTTCCCCCAGCAGCCCCATCATCGGTTGACTCCCCTGCCTGCCCGCGCAAAGCTTCCTTTTTGCCCCGCCCCGCATGATCGAAAAGCACATCCTCAAAATCACCCAGGAACTCAAACTGGAAGCACGTCAGGTAGCCGCCACCGCCCTCCTTCTGGAAGAAGGCGCCACCGTTCCCTTCATCGCCCGGTACCGAAAAGAAAAAACCGGGGAACTGGATGAAGTTCAAATCGCGGCGGTCCGGGACCGGATTGAACAGTTGGGAGAACTGGACAAGCGGCGGGATTCGATCCTGAGCTCCCTCGCAGAACGCAACCTGTTGAGCGAGATGCTCAAAATCAAAATTGACGCGGCGGAAACGCTGTCCACCCTGGAAGATCTTTATCTGCCGTTCCGTCCTAAAAAACGCACCAAGGCGACCATCGCCAAGGAGCGCGGGCTGGAGCCGCTTTCAGAAATCCTGTGGCTGCAGTCTCCCTCGACCAACCCGCCGGAGGAAGCCGCCGCTTTTGTAGATCCCGCCAAGGAAGTTCCCGACGCGGACGCGGCGCTTGCGGGGGCGAGGGACATCCTTGCCGAACGCATCAACGACGACGCCACGGCTCGGGCGCGGCTGCGTGATTTGTATATCGCCCAGGGCTCGATCCGCTCCAAAGTGGTGGGCGGTAAGGAAGAGGAAGGCGCCAAGTTCAAGGACTACTTTGACTGGACAGAGCCGGCGATTAACGCGCCCTCCCACCGGATTTTGGCGATGCGCCGAGGCGAGGAGGAGGGTTTCCTGTTCACCCGGCTGACCCCCCCGGAGGAATCGGCGGTAGCGATCCTCGAAGCCTTGTTCGTCAAAGGGGCTACGGCGGCGGCTTTGCAGGTGAAAACCGCGGTCGGCGACTGCTACAAGCGGCTGCTGGGATTTGCGATGGAAGGCGAAGCCAGGGTTCACTTTAAAAAACGCGCCGATGAAGAGGCTGTGCGGGTTTTTGCAGACAACCTGAGGGAGCTGCTGCTGGCAGCACCGCTTGGACAGAAGACGGTTTTAGCAATTGATCCGGGCTTCCGGACGGGCTGCAAAGTGGTGCTGCTGGACCGGCAGGGCAAGCTGCTGGCCAACGACGTGGTTTACCCCGAAAAAAGCGCCCGCGAGCAAGTGGAAGCGGCGGAAATGGTGCGCAACGTGGTGAAGAAATTCAACGTCGAGGCGATCGCCATCGGCAATGGGACAGCTTCCCGCGAAACGGAAGGCTTCATTCGCAAGCTGGGGCTGCCGGCCTCGATCCCGGTGGTGATGGTCAACGAAAGCGGGGCTTCCATCTATTCCGCCAGCGACATCGCGCGCGAAGAGTTTCCGAACCACGACATCACGGTCCGTGGGGCCGTATCCATCGGCCGCCGTCTGATGGATCCGCTCGCGGAACTGGTCAAACTCGATCCTAAGTCCATCGGCGTGGGCCAGTACCAGCATGATGTGGATCAGAACGCCCTCAAACGCTCGCTGGACGACGTGGTTGTTTCCTGCGTCAACAGGGTCGGCGTTGAGCTCAATACCGCCAGCAAAAACCTGCTCGCCTACGTCTCCGGACTCAACGCGCGCACCGCCGCCAACATCGTGGCGCACCGGGATGAAAACGGGCCGTTCCGTTCCCGCAAAGAATTGCTGAAGGTCGCTGGAATGGGACCGAAAACCTTTGAACAAGCCGCCGGATTTTTGCGGATCCGCGACGGAGAGCATCCCTTGGACTCCAGCTCTGTGCATCCCGAGCGCTACACCTTGGTTGACAAGATGGCCAGCGACATGGGTTGTACCGTGCACGAACTGATGCGGGACTCTGCCAAGCGGGGTAAAATCGATCCCAAGCGTTATGTCGCTCCCGAGATCGGTCTGCCCACGCTGGTGGATATTTTGTCCGAACTTTCCAAACCCGGCCGCGATCCCCGACAGCAGTTTGAGGCGTTTTCGTTCCAGGAAGGGGTCGAAAAAGTAGAACATCTCCAGCCTGGGATGAAACTCCCGGGCGTGGTGACCAACGTAACCGCCTTTGGCGCCTTTGTGGACATTGGAGTGCACCAGGACGGTTTGGTGCACATCTCCCAAATCTCGGACAATTTCGTCAAAGATCCGTCCGAGGTCCTCAAGGTTGGCCAGCGGGTGCAGGCCACGGTCATGGAGGTGGATCTCCAGCGCAAACGCATCGCGCTCTCCCTCAAAACCAACCCCGACCTCGGGCCCCGGGCTCCCCGCGGCACCAGCCCCGGCGCCAACGGCCCGTCCCAAGGCGGCGGCGCCCCCCGCCGCGACGGAAGCTCCCGCCAAGACAGTCGCTCTGGAGGCGCTCCCGCCGTGGACTGGTTCACCGCCGCAAGCCAGAAAAAGCGCTAATCCCAAGCGGTTAAAATCTAACACACAGCCCGGCGAGCCTTCCAATATTGGAGGGCCGTCCGCTGCCAGACAGCCGCTGCTGCTTGTCCTCGCGCCCCGCCCGCAAGGCTCGCACCGGCGATTCAAAAACCTCAAACTGCCCGCATGCCACACACCACGGACCCCGCCGCGCACGTTGAACGGATCGCGCGCCAGATTGTGCGCCGCCTCCAGGAGGCGGGGCATGAGGCCGTGTACGCGGGCGGTTGCGTGCGGGACATGCTCCGAAACGTCCCTCCCCACGACTACGACGTGGCCACCAGCGCCAGGCCCGAGCAGGTCCAAGCCCTGTTCCGCCGCACCGTCGCCGTCGGCGCTCAGTTTGGAGTGATCTCTGTGCTTGAAAACGAGACGGAAGTCCAGGTCGCCACCTTCCGCTCCGATGGCGACTACACCGACGGCCGGCATCCCGAGAGCGTCCGTTTTTCAAGCGCCCAAGAAGATGCCCTGCGCCGGGATTTCACGATCAACGGGCTCTTTTTCAACCCAATGAACGGAACCCTGAGCGACTATGTGGGCGGCCAGGCCGACCTCAACGCCGGCCGGCTCCGGGCCATTGGCGACCCCGAATTGCGTTTTGCCGAGGACCGACTCCGGATGCTCCGCGCCGTGCGTTTTGCCACCATTCTCGGTTTTGAAATCGAGCCCGCCACTTGGGCGGCCGTGCTCAAAAACGCACCCGCAATCCGGGAAGTCAGCGCGGAACGGATCCGGGAGGAGTTGCTAAAAACGCTCCTCTCCCCCAACCGCGTCCGGGGGTTTGACCTCCTCGATGCCAGCGGCTTGCTCCACCAGATCCTCCCCGAAATGGAAGCCCTCAAAGGCTGCGAGCAGCCCCCGCAGTTCCATCCCGAGGGGGACGTCTGGGTGCACACCCGACTCATGTTAAGCATGTTGCCCGAAAATACGTCCACCCCCCTCCTGCTCTCCGTTCTTTTCCACGATATCGCCAAACCAGCCACCTACTCCTTCGACCCCGCCGAGGGCCGCATCCGTTTTTCCGGCCACGAAAAGATTGGCGCCCAGATGACCGAAGATATTCTCACCCGGCTGCGTTTCCCGCGGAGGGATATCGACGCCACCGTGGAGGCCGTCTCCAACCACATGGCCTTCAAGGACGTTCAAAAAATGAGGATCTCACGCCTCAAGCGCTTCCTCGCGCGCCCCACCATCGCAGACGAGCTCGCCCTCCACCGAATCGACTGCGCCAGCAGCAACGGGGACCTTTCCAACTACATCTTTTTAAACAGCAAGCTCGAGGAGTTTTCCCAAGCCTCCCCCCTCATCCCCCCGCCACTGCTCACGGGCCGCGACCTGCTCGGGCTGGGGCTGAACCCCGGCCCCGGCTTCAAAGCCGTCCTGGAGGAGGCCCAAAGCCGCCAGCTCGAAGGCGCCCTCTCCACAAGGGAGGACGCCCTGGAGTGGGCAAAGGAAAACGCCCCCGCCCTCCTGGGTGAAAGCAGCGCCCGGGGCCGCAAGGCAGGTGCAGCGGGGCAGGCGCCAGCGAAAACACCCCGCACGACCGGTTCGCCCTAGAAAAATACTCCCGCTCAGCAAGTCGCTCCTGCTCAGCAAGTCGCTCCTGCCCAGCAAGTCGCTCCTGCCCAGCAAGTCGCTCCTGCTCAGCGGGAGTGAAGTTCGGCCTCGGTATTGATGACCGTCTGCGCCAGATGTGTGAGGTTGCGGTCGCACTCCTCCTCCTCCTTGAGGGATTCCAGCAGCAAAGCGGCCACCTCGTTTTCTTCCAACACCAAAGCGAAGGCACGAGCACACCCGTAGCCCGCAATTTCGTAGTGCTCCATGCGCTGCACGGAGGCGATGATGGCGGCGTCCCGGACGTCAGGAAGCGCCTCCGCCGCCTCCAGTTCCATCCACGCCGAAACGAGCCCTATCATGCCGTGGCTGCGGCCCGCCTTCGCGGGGATCCCCATTTTTTGAAAACACTGTTCCAGGCGCTGTTCCTGCTTCGTCGTCTCCTGCAGGTGCTCCTGGAGGGCCTCGCGCAACTCCTCGTGCGAGGCACACTTGACGATCTTGGGCAGGATTTTGAGCAACTGCCTCTCGGCGCTCAAAAGATCTTGGAGTTCCGACACTAGCAGTTCGTTTAGAGAATTAAGTTTCATGACGCCCTTCGCTACGGAGATGAACCGGATTCGGCCTTAAAAAAGATCCTCCCCAGCGGGAAAACCAAAGCCCCCACCCCCCTCGCCAGGGGTCCTCCCTTGCCAGAGACCAACCCCTGCAGCACCCCTGCAGCACCCCTGCAGCACCCCTGCAGCACCCCTGCAGCACCTGCAAAGCCCTTTAATCGCCTTACTTCGAGCCGTCTAATCCCGCTTTTTGAGACGCTTCAGGATTGTCCGCCTTGCCACGCAACCGAGACTCCCGGTCCGCCTCCAGCGCCTTGGCGCGCGCCTCCTCGGAGCGTTCTTTCCACGACAGGTATTGCGCGTCCACCCGCTCCGAATCGCCGCCCCCTCCCAGGATTTTCTTTGAATGTAAAATGGGCACAATCGTGGCCCGCCATAGATACAGGCCGCTTGCCACAAGCAGCAAAACCCCGATACCGATCTGAAGGAGACGTTCAGAGGATTTTGCGCTCATCGGGCGGGATCTTCCGGGAAATCCAATGGGGCCACCAAGCTACATTCCCAACCGACCCAGTTCGCGCTCCAGCAGCACTTGGAACTGCCTGACATCTTCCTGCGAAGGCTTGAACCCGGGGAATGGCGGAACCATGCCCAGTTGGCCGCTGAACTGGTCAATGTACCAGACCGCCTGCTCGCCGTCGGAGAAAGTAACCTTACCACTGGCCATGGCACCAGGGCGAGCGAGGGTGTCTGAGGAGAGAGTCACCTGACCCGCGGCCGCAGCCTGCGCCGGATCAGCCACGGGAGACTCCGCGACATGGGCGGCCGCATCTTCCTCTGGAGCAGCCGGTTTTGCGGGCTCCTCAGGGTCCTTGGGAAGCAGCTTGAGATCGTCCACCAGCATCCTTGCCTCCATGTAAGTCATGCGAAGGTCAAACTCCGTCCCCATCCTCGATTGGATGTCGGAGAGCTTCATCCCGTCCGCAATCCACTGGGCCACCTTGGTTTTCTGCTCGTCTGTCAGTTGCATAAGGAAAATTCCATCCGCGCGGAGTATCCGGCAAGCAGGGAGCGTTGTCGAGAGCGGCGCTGCGCGCTACTTGGCAGGGGCGCGTGTTTCCAGCAAACCCATGGCCTTCATCCACTCTCCAACCCGATGGGGCCAACTGGCCACGGGGTTCGAGCCCGTGCGCATTCCGAAACCGTGACCCCCCGTGTGGTAAATGTGCAACTCGGCGGGGAGCGCGAGTTTTTTGTACTCGAGATAAAGTAGGACGCTGGCGCTAGAACTAGTCGTGCCCTTGTCATCGTGCGCGTGCACGAGACACACGGGAGGCGACTTGGGCGTTACTTTTACGGTGGACAGGAGGGCATAAGGATTGTCCGCAGCAACGAGATATGCGGGATAAATTGGGATCAGAAAATCCGGGGTGGCATCCTCGACATCAAAGGCGGGGTCCGTCCGGTAGGAGCGTTCATTGGGATACAGGGCCGTCATCACAGCAAGATGGCCGCCGGCGGAAAACCCGAGGATCCCAACGCGGTGCGGGTCCAATCCCCATTCGGCAGCGTGGTGGCGAACCATGCCGATGGCGCGCTGGGCGTCTTGAAGGGGTTCGAGGCCGGGAACCTTGTTGCGCACGGGCACGCGGTATTTGAGGAGAATCGCGGTCACTCCCAGGGAGTTGAGCCAATCGCACACCTGGGTTCCCTCGTGTTCGATGGCAAGGATTCCGTATCCGCCCCCCGGGCAGACGACCACGGAGGCACCATTGGGATTTTCGGGCCGATACACGCTCAAGGTTGGCTCGGAGACGTTGGTCAAGCGCAGCACATCGTTTGGCCCCTTCGGCTCGATCCGCTTTTCGGGTTCGATGACGACTCCCTGTTTTTCCGGGGCGCCTTCTGCCCAGAGTTTGAGGGTCACCGGATCCGCCGCTTGCAGGGAAAGGGAGGCGCCGGCGAGGGAGAATAGTAACAATCTGGCTAAGAGTGACATACGAGAAACGGGAAGGAGAGGTGGAAAAAGCAACCAAAAAGGCCTGCCTCTTTATAAGAGACAGGCCCTGACTAAAACACTGGAAAGGAAACTTCTAGAGCAGGCCGTCCAGCTTTGCGACGAGCGTAGCCTTGGCAACCGCCCCCACGAGCTGTTCAACCGGTTCCCCGTTTTTGAAGAAGAGCAGCGCGGGAATCGAATTGATCTTATAGCGCGCGGCCAGAGCCTGAGCGTCGTCCACGTTAACCTTGGCGACCTTCACCTGTCCGACCTTCGCATCGGCGATCTCATCGATGACGGGGCTGAGCATCCGGCAGGGCCCGCACCAAGGAGCCCAGAAGTCCACAAGAACCGGAACGGTCGAATGGATCACCTCGGAATCAAAATTAGCTTCTGTGATTGTGACTACGTTTGAACTTGCCATAAAATTATAAATTCCAACTACTTCAACACGGAATAGGCGAGGAACGTGCTGACCGTCGAGAGCAGCGCCACGATGGAGGCCGCAATCGCCAGCCACTTGTCCATTCGTCCTACAGAGGGAGCTTCCGAAGAATCCTCCAACCCCTCCAATTCGAAAGAAGCCGGGGACGCACCCGCACCCACCGCTTCCGGCACCTCGCGCCCTAAATTCGAGCCTTTAGCGAGCGGGACCGTGGCCTTGGGAGTGGCCGCCTTGGGAGCGGGAACGGAGGCAGGTCTCGGACCTCCTGGAGCGGCACCCACTGGGGCCTGAAGCTTCACCGTCGCCTTGGGGAGATCGGACGCATCGGCGACGACGGCGGCGGCGACAGGGGCCACCTTGGTCTTAGCAGGGGAGGGCGCGGCAACCGGTGCGCCCACAGGGGCCGGAGTTGCACGAAGTGGGACGGTCTGAACACCCGAGGAAGCCAAAGACATGGCCGGCGCTGAAGGCGGGGTGACAGAGGAGGGACGAACGGGAGCGGGGGGAGTCGGCTGCATGGGCGCCGTCACGGACCCAACAGAAGGTGGTCTCGGAGGGGCAGGAGGGCCCGCCGCCGCCACGGCCGCCCTAGGTGGAGGAGGAGCAGATCCTGCAGACAGAGGCGCCGCCGCCCGCGGAGAGGGAGCAACGATCGTGGCAGCCAAGGGAGCAGGTGGAGTGGGTTCTGCCGCAAGGGGCACGGGAGTTAGAGGAGCCCCGCCTGGAACGGAAGGAGGCGAAAGTTTGGGCAGCGACATCGGCGCGGGTGCCGCTGAGATGGGCGCCGCTGGTGCCGCTGAGATGGGTGCTGCAGGTGCCACTGAGACGGGTGCTGCGGGTGCCACTGAGATGGGTGCTGCGGGTGCCACTGAGATGGGTGCTGCAGGTGCCACTGAGATGGGTGCTGCGGGTGCGAGAGCGACAGGAATTGCCGGAGCCGCAATTCTTTGGGGAATGGCCGCGACCGCAGGCGGAGCCGCTTGCAATACAGGGGCCGGAACCGCAATCGCTGCCGGCATTGCCGCAGCGACGGGAGGGCCTGAGTTCGCCACTAGACGCACCGTCTCTCTACGAGCAGAAACCACCCCGGAGGAAGAAGCGGTTTGCACCACTTGAGCCGAAGTTAAGCGCACGGGGGCCTTGATCGCCTGAGGAGCACTCGAAATTGCAGCGGGCCTCGGAGGCAGCGTGATCCGGATGGTTTCAGGTGAGGAACTGACGGGGACGGGCGCTTGTGGAGAGGTCTCAGACATATTCTTTGGGGAACGACGTGGCCTAGCTACATCTTTGTCACCCGCGAGCCAAGAATGTCAACCGGATCCTCCCAGAGCACTGGAAATGTTCGATCCCTGTTCCCTGCCCGCTGGCTGGGAAGTGGCGACTTCCCCCTTGCCCGCCTCTGAGGCCTGCGGCTAGCCTTGCGTTATGAAGCTGCTTGTAACTGGAGGGGCCGGTTTTATTGGATCCCATTTTGTGGAGTCCGTCCTGGAGCGTGGGCATGAAGTTGCAGTTCTGGACGAATTTAACGATTTTTACGATCCAGCGATCAAGCGTGCCAACCTAGCCAGGGTCTTGGAGGGGATTCGCTTGTACGAAACCGACATCCGAAACGCCCGGGAGGTACAGAAGGCGGTTACTGAGTTTAAACCGGACACCCTCGTCCACTTCGCCGCCCGCGCCGGGGTGCGCCCTTCCATCCAAGAACCCGAGCTCTACATAGATACGAACATCAAGGGGACCTTTAACCTCCTCGAAGCAGCGCGGTCCGCAGGGGTCCCACGCTTTATTTCGGCCTCCAGTTCCTCCGTTTACGGAGTCCTCAAGACGGCTCCTTTCCGGGAGGATATGTGCCTGAATCAGACAATTTCGCCCTATGCAGCGACAAAGCTGGCCGCCGAGCAACTTTGCTCCAACTTCTCGCATCTCTATGGGATGCGCTGTGTAAGCCTGCGCTTTTTTACAGTATACGGACCGCGCCAGAGGCCTGACCTCGCGATTCATTCTTTCACCCGCGCCATCCATGAAGGGCGCTCCATCCGGCAGTTTGGAGACGGCTCGACCCGGCGCGACTACACCTACATTGATGATATCGTTCAGGGACTGTTGGCCTGCCTGGACTACGAGGGGTCCCTCTGCGACGTCTTCAACTTGGGGGAAAGTGAAACCACCACGCTGAGCGCCCTGATTTCCAGCATTGAGGCAGCGCTTGGAAAAAAGGCGTCCATTGAAAGACACCCCGAGCAACCCGGCGACGTACCCCTTACGTATGCCGATATTTCAAAGGCTAAAAAGCTCTTAAACTATCAACCCCATACAAAAATCTCGGAAGGCATCCCGCGTTTTGTCGACTGGTTTCTGCGCTCCCTCCCCCGGGCCTGATTTCCCCACCCTTTTTGATCATGGAAGCGCCCCTTTCCCTCCCCATCGCCGCCGCCCTCTGCCGAGAACTGATCCGGATTCCGAGCGTCAACCCCGATGACAACCCGGGAACGCCCCACACGGGCGAAGAACGCTGCGCGCAATGGATTGCCGAGTGGATCCAGGGGGAGTTTTCAGAGGCTGCCGTCTCCACTCCGGAAGTCTTGCCCGGCAGACCCAACGTGATCGCGCGCTTTCCCAGCGACGCACCCCACAAACCCCGACTCCTCCTTGCGCCGCACACGGACACAGTGTCGGTCGCCGGGATGACGATCGACCCCTTCGGCGCAGAAATCAAGGAGGGCCGGATGTATGGCCGCGGGGCAAGCGACACCAAAGGGCCCATGGCCTCCATGCTTGCCGCGCTGCACGCCGCAAAGGATATTCTGCCCCATCTTTCTCACGAAATCTGGTTTGCCGGACTCGCAGGCGAAGAGGCGGGCCAGCACGGCGCCCACGCCTTGGCGGCAGCCGAAAAATTTGATCTCGTCATCGCCGGAGAGCCCACGGAACTGGACTTTGTACACACCCACAAGGGCAGCATGTTCCTTTCCCTCACCACCCGCGGCGTGGCGGTTCACAGCGCAAAGCCGGAAGCCGGACGCAACGCACTCTACCCGATGGCTGACGTCCTCAGACTCATCCGGGACGATCTTGCAATCTGGCTCAAAAGCTTCACCCACCCCCTGCTCGGCCACTCCACCATCAGCGCAGGCACGCTCCGGGGCGGAAGTAAAACCAACGTCGTCCCAGACTTCTGCGTGTCCACGGTGGACATCCGCCTCGTGCCTGGGCAGGACGCAGCCTTTGAGGAGGCTCTTTTCGCCAGACTGCGCCACGTCTGCCCGGATCTGGAAATCTCCGTCTCGCGCGCCCTGCCCCTGTACACCGACCCCGAGCACCCGCTGCTCCAAAAACTCAACCTCCAGGGCGCGGCAGCCGTGGGCGCCCCGTGGTTTTGCGATGCCGCGGTGTTCGCCAGCCACGGCAGCCCGGCTATCGCCATGGGGCCGGGATCCATCGCGCAAGCGCACACCCGAGACGAATGGATTGCTCTCGAAGACCTCGAAAAAGGCGCCGCCTTTTTTGAAGCCTTTCTCCGCTCTCTCCAGCCCGCCTGAACCCAACCCTTATGCTTTTCCGCAATGCACGCCTCCTGCTGCCCGCTGGAATTTTATCCGGCGCTTCACTGCGCGTCCGGGACGGGCGCATCGCAGCGCTCGGCAACCATCTCGTCCCGGAGCCGAACGAGGCCGCACTTGATCTTGGTGGCAAATTTTTGTCCCCGGGCTTCATCGACATGCACATCCACGGAGCCCTACACCGGGACAGCATGGAGGCCACCCCGGAAGCCTTCTCTGCCATCTGCCAGTTTCACGCCACGGGCGGCACCACCGCACTTGCACTCACGACCGTGACCGCCCCCACAGAGGCGATCACCGCAGTGCTGGAAGCAGCCGGCAAAATCGACCCCAACGCCACCGGAGGCGCGCGCCTGCTTGGAATCCACATTGAAGGGCCGTATTTTTCCAAAGAGAAGCCCGGCGCACACCCGCTGGAACTCATTCGCGAACCGCAGCCGGAAGAGTATAATTCTTGGCTTAAATACAGCAAGCGCATCACGCAAATGACGCTCGCCCCGGAGCTCCCCGGGGCCCTCGCTTTGATCGGGGCGCTCCAGTCCCACGGGATCCGCGCCAGCGGCGGGCACAGTGACGCGTGGGACGAGGATGCCGCGGCCGCCTTCGCCCACGGGATGCGGCAGGTCACACACACCTTCAATTGTATGTCCAGCGCCCGGCGCCGCGGGGCCTTTCGCGCGGCCGGGTTGCTGGAGTTTGCCATGGGAGAACCCGAGATTCTTTGCGAACTCATCGCCGACGGTTTTCACGTCAGCGCCACCCTGATGCGTGCACTCTACCGCGCGAAAGGCAGGCAGGGGATCGCCCTAGTCACGGACGCGGGGGCGGGCGCGGGCCTTGCGGACGGGGAGAGCTTCGTTTTGGGCGGAATCCGAGGGGTCGTCGACGGAGGAGTTGCGCTCACGGAGGATCGAAAGGCGCTGTGCTCGAGCGTAGCCCGCATGAATACGCTGGTTCGGGTAATGGTGGAACAGGTGGACGTACCGCTTTTGGAGGCCGTGCACATGGCCTCCGCAAACCCGGCGCGCGCGCTGGGATTGGAGGACCAGGTCGGCTCTCTTGCAGAAGGGCTCCAGGCGGACTTGGTGGTTTTAGACGATACCCTTGAGGTTGAAATGACCTTCGTCTCGGGCCAGCGCGTCTTTTAAACCCAAGCGGGCCGGACCAGAGCCCAAAAAAACCACCGGGATGATTTCGAGAGCCCGAGACAGCCGCCCCCCCAGACCAGGCGCGCTCCAACGTCCAAGCGCTCCGAGAAGCGGTCGAAAAATCCGTTGACGCCCCAATCCGAGGGGCACTAGGGTCTGTGCCCCGATTCCCGTTCTGCCGTGCAGCGTGGGGGCGGTCTTCCGCCTGCGTTGAGTGCCGCTGGATGTATCCAGCGAGCTTGGGCGCGGGCTCTTTTTTTGTATGTCAGAAGAACTTTCCTACGTCCTAGTCACCCCCCACTCCATCCGAAAATCCCGCACTGGCGCGATTCTCTCCCGCCTCATTTCGCGCACCGCCCTGGACCTGGTGGCGGCCCGGATGTTCGCCCCTTCCCAAGAGTTGGCGGACGCGTTTGTCGCCTCTCTCGTGACCTCCGAGGACCCGGCGCACCGCGGCATTCAGGAACTCCTGCGCCGATACGTACTCACAAACGTGGCTCCTTCCCACGGGCACAATCCTCGAGTTCTGCTTCTTATTTTCAAAGGAGAAGACGCCGTTGAAAAGATCCGGACAGCCGTCGGGCACATCCTGCACGGAGACCCCACAGGCCAAACCATCCGGGACACCTTCGGAGATTACATCACCGACGCGAGCGGCGCAGTCACCTACTTTGAGCCCGCGGCGATCGCCCCCCAATGTGTGGAAAGCGCAAAACGGGATTTGCAACTGTGGGCTGCGCATTCGGATAAGGAAGGCGGCATCCTGGATTCGACCATTCATTTCCCCACGGGAGCCAAGGTTGAGAAAACACTCGTCCTTATCAAGCCCGACAATTTCCGCGTCCCGAGCACGCGACCCGGCGGCGTGATGGATGTATTTTCCCGCTCCGGCCTCTACATTGTGGGCTTCAAAGTCCACCGCATGAGCGTGGCTCAGGCTGAGCAGTTTTACGGCCCGGTCCTAGAGGTGCTGATGGAAAAGCTTAAAGACCATTCGGGAGAACTGGCTGCCAAAGCTTTGGAATCTGAGTTTGGTCTGCCCATCTCCTCGGACACCCGGGAGAAGCTGGGCGAACTCTTCGGCCCCATTCATGGGCGCGAGAACTGGGAGCAGATCGTCAAGTTCATGGCGGGACGCAAGCCCAGCGACTGTCCTGAGGAGCTTAGGAACGCACCTGGCACCGAAAAATGCATTGCTCTCGTGTACCAGGGCGTGGATGCGGTGCGCAAAACCCGCGAAGTCCTCGGGCCAACCGACCCGTCCAAGGCGCCTCCCGGCTCGATTCGCCGCGAGTTCGGCCAGACGATCATGGTCAATGCCGCCCACGCGTCTGATGCCGCTGAAAACGCGGAACGAGAAATGGCCATCATCCAAATTGATGAAAACAATTTCAAAACATTGGTGGAAGAATGGTACTCCCGCTAAGTTGACCGCTTAGTTTTCTTTTTCCAGATCCGATCCGGATTCCACCTCCTTTGTTGGTTTTTCACCACACACCTCTGCAGTCGCACCTCCGCCCCAATACAGACACCTGAACCACGCTCGCCATGGAACTTGCTCACCGCGCCACCATTCTCACTCCCTCTCTGACCCTCGCTATCGACTCCAAGGCTAAAGCCATGAAGGCCGAGGGCATCGACGTCTGCAGCTTCGGCGCAGGCGAACCCGATTGCGACACCCCCGAACACATCAAGGCCGCAGCCATGGCCTCCCTGGACGGCGGATTCACCAAATACACTCCCTCAAGCGGAATTCCGGAACTGCGCCAAGCCATCTCCGAAAAATTCCATGCCGACAACGGCATCGATTACAAGCCGAACCAAATCATCGTGTCCAACGGCGCCAAACATTCCTGCTACAACGCAGTGCTGGCCGTCTGTGAACCCGGTGACGAAGTCATTATTCCTGCGCCCTTCTGGCTCTCCTACCCGGAGATGGTCCGTTTGGCGGGCGGTGAACCTGTCATCGTCCACACCAAGCAGGAAAACGACTGGAAAATGACCCCGGAAGAGTTCGAAGGCGCCATGACGCCCCGGACAAAAATGGTGATCATCAACTCCCCCGGCAACCCCACGGGTTCAGTCTACACCAAAGAAGAACTCGAAGCCCTTGTGGAAATTGCTTCCACTGAGGATATTTTCATCCTTTCCGACGAGATCTACGAAAAACTCACCTACGACGGCGCCCAGCACGTTTCCGTCGCCTCCCTTTCCAAGACCGCTTACGATCTGACGATCACCATCAACGGCTTCTCCAAGGCCTACGCGATGACCGGCTGGAGGCTCGGCTACCTCGGAGCACCCGAGGCTATTGCCAAAGCCATCGATGCCATTCAGAGCCATTCGACCTCCAACCCCTGCTCTTTTGCCCAAAAAGGCGGCCTCGCAGCCCTTAAAGGCGACCAGTCGGCCGTGGAGGAAATGCGCCAGGAATTTGACGTCCGCCGGCAGTACATGGTCGAGCGCCTGCGCGCCATCGACCGGGTGAGCGTGGTGGCTCCCAAAGGGGCCTTTTACGTGCTGGCCAATATCTCCGGCTTTGGGCTGAACTCCACGGAGTTTGCAGAACGTCTTCTGACCAAGCACCACGTTGCAGTAGTTCCAGGCATCGCCTTCGGGGACGACCGGACCGTCCGGCTTTCGTACGCCACGGGGCTGGACGTGATCAAGAAGGGGCTCGACCGGATCGACGAGTTCTGCAAGTCCCTCTAATTTGTCCCCCGGCTGGGAAGATTTTACGCATTTAATCTTGCGTTCCCAGCTGGGTAGTTGTTTTCTCT
>QQND01000073.1 GCA_003402745.1 Verrucomicrobiota bacterium | reverse complement strand
GAATGGTTTTCCAAAGCAGGCGGCCCCTGCATCGCCATCTCCCGGTGTCTGCCGGTTCTGAACGAGGCTGTCTCCTGCCTCGCCGGCCTCAGCGGTTTTCCGCAACGCCAATTCCTCACCGCCGCTCTCCTCGGCAGCGTTCCCACGGGTTTCGTCTTCGCCTACATCGGCCACCTCGGGCGCAAAGACTCCACCGCTGCAATCGCCCTAAGCGCCATCGTCCCTGTACTCCTCTGGTTGGTCTACCGCAGGATTTCACCGACAAACGCCAGACCAAGAAACTGAACGCGCGATCGCTTGTGGATCTTACGATTCTTTTCTAAACGTCTTCCGGAAAGCCAGAACGATGCAATACTCGGAAGTTTTTCACTTACACGCCGGCACTAAGACGGACAGTTTCAGGGGGCCAACATTATGGAAATTGAAATCAAATTGCTTTGCGATGCGACGGCCGTTCCTGCGATTGCCGACCACAAGTGGCTGCAGCAACTTTCTGAATCGACACCTAAACAGTCTCGCATCACGAGTATTTACTTTGATACCCCTGAGTTTTTTCTGAGGCAACACGGCCTCGGTCTGAGAGTGCGGAAGATTGGCAGGAAGTGGGTGCAAACCCTCAAGGGAGGCGGATCTGTGGCTTCCGGGCTGCATCGACGCGAGGAATGGGAGTTGCCATTGGCAGGGAAGCATCCGGACCTGAGCGCGCTTCAGTCTTTAGTCGGAGCGAAGTCTAGGCAGGGAAAGCTGCTGGGAACCCCCAAACTAGCGGAACAACTCGTCCCTATTTTTACCACAGAATTCAAACGGATTGCCTGGCCATTACGACTTCCGAACGGTCAAAAAATCGAATGCGCTCTAGACCTAGGAAAGATAACGCAAGGAACCAAGACCGAGCTGATTAGCGAGCTGGAGCTGGAACTGAAATCTGGAGACGCCTGTGGATTGTTCGAATTGGCACAACAGCTCATGGCAACGTTTTCTTTTCGCTTGGGCCATGTAAGCAAAGCCGCGAGAGGTTACGCCTTGTGCGACCCTGTGACCGTGATTCCCGTGGTCAACGCAACCGACGTGAACTTGGCCCCCGACATCCTCGTGGCACAGGCGGGAAGGCGCATTTTCGAAAGTTGCTTTGACCATATTCATGGCAATGAAACGGGCGTCACACACGGGCGCGCCCTGGAGAGCGTCCATCAAATGCGAGTGGGATTAAGGCGGTTGCGTTCCGCCCTTGGGCTGTTTGGCAAGACCGCGCATTTCCCGGAGGCGTTAATCGACGAGTTGCGCTGGATTACCTCTGAACTTGGGGGATCCCGTGACTGGGAGATTTTAGCGTTTGAAACTTTAGCAATTGTCGCCGATGTCTTTCCCTCTGGCGAACATGCTGCCGTTGATATTGGAGCGCTTCAGAAGGCCGCGATTGCAATGGCAACGGAGCAGAGGCATCGAGCCTCCGCTGCGGTTCAGTCTGAGCGTTACGCCAAGATGGCACTCGCTTTGGGAGGCTGGCAGCATTGTGAAAAATGGTTTTCCGCAGTCTTATCGACAGAAACAGAGGTGCGACAAGATTTGGATTCACCCCTGAAAGAGTGGGTTAAACCGCGGCTTACAGCGCTGTTTCTTAAACTAGTGAAAAGAGCGAACCGCTTATCCAAGTCTACCTCTGAGCAACGTCATCGCGCGCGAATCGCTGCCAAAAAGCTTCGCTACGCCACGGAGTTTTTTCGGACACTCTACCCGAAAAAGGAGACGAGTGAGTTTCTCTCTAAACTCAAGGAACTGCAGGCTGCTCTCGGCTGGCTTAATGATGCGGCCGTCGCCGACGCCCATTTGGAGTCGCTTGCCGGCCGGACTCCAGAACTGGCCGCTTCTGCTCAATTTGTGCGCGGTTGGCTCGCGGGCCGGGCTGACAAGGATGTTGAAGTTTTAGCGAAGGCTTGGAAGCGCTTTCGCTCGGCTTCTTTACCCTGGAAAACATAGACGGCCCACGCACCTTTTGAGCCAAAAGCTCCTGCCTACCCGTCTTTTAAGTCCTCCTAGAAAAAAGTGCGCCGCGACAAGCATCGCTCCAAGAACAGCGCATCAATAAAACTCAACTACTTGGCGGGAAAAAATTTAGCGACGATGATGAGCCAGTACACTCAGGCAATACATCGCGGCCGTTTCCACCCTCAGCACGATTTCTCCGAGCGTCACCGTGCGGGCACCTGAGGCCACAATTTGCTCCATCTCCCGGGGCGAAAAGTCTCCCTCAGGGCCGACCCACACGAGGGCGTCCTCCCGTAGCGTTTGGGGCAGGACGCTCCGCAGAGACACGGCGCCAGGATGTAAGGAGGCGACCAATGAAACGGGCGGCGCCGGTTCCGTTCGGAAAGCCTGAAGGCTGACGGGAAGAGCCACTTCCGGCAGCCAGTTTTGACCGCATTGCTTGCAGGCCTCGACCACCACTTTCTCCCATTTCTCCCGCTTTCTATCCCGTTCCGCCCCATTGAGATGCACAACAGTTCTCTCCGAAAGCAGTGGAACAATCCGGGAGACGCCCAATTCCACGGCCTTTTCCAGAATCCACTCGAACAACTTTCCCTTTGGAACCGCCTGAACGAGCGTGGTTTTCCCAACAGGAGCCGGCGTCCTGGTGACTGCCAGGATTTCCGCCTCCACCCGCCGCTTGCCCGCTACGAGGAGACGCGCGGAAGCGAGGGCTCCGGCTCCGTCAAACAAGGAGAGCGCATCGCCCTGTTTGAGGCGGAGAACCTCGACAGCATGGCGGCCTTCGGTCTCGTCCAAAAGAACACGGTCGCCCGACCACTGGGCGGCCGGAGCAAAAAAACGGGGCATGACAGGGAGAGGGATCAGCTAAAAAACTCGCGGGCTTTCTCGAAGAAACTCTTGTGCATGGGCGAGTTCTCCTCGCCCATGGAAGCGGCAAACTCCTCCAGTTTCTTGCGCTGCTCGGCGTCGAGTTTGGAAGGCACCTCCACGATCACCTGCACGAGCAAGTCGCCGTGCAAACTACTGTTGAGTTCGGGCATTCCCTTTCCTCGCAGTTTGAAGGTGGTTCCGCTTTGGGTTCCCGCCGCCACCTTCAGCTGCACGCGCCCGCTGAGGGTGGGTACGGTGACTTCGCCGCCAAGGGTTGCCGTGGTGAAGGAGATGGGCACCTTGCACATGAGGTCACTGCCGTCCCGGTCGAAAATGGAGTGTTCCTTCACGTGCATCACCACGTAGAGGTCGCCGTTGGGGCCGCCGCGGACGCCCGCCTCCCCCTGCCCCGTGGAGCGTAGTTTCATTCCGTCTTCGATGCCCTTGGGGATCTTCAACTTGATCTGACTGGGCTGGGTGGAACGCCCCTCACCTCCGCATTTTTTGCAGGGTTTGTCCAAAAGCTGTCCCGTGCCCCGGCAGCGGCCGCAGGTCTGGGCCATTTGGAAAAATCCTCGGGAGGAAAGCACCTGGCCTCGGCCGCCGCAATCCCGGCAGATAACCGCCTTGGAGCCCTGCTCGCCGCCGGAGCCGCTACAACCGCCGCAGCGGTCGCGTTTACTGACTTCGATGTCTTTTTCACAACCTGAAGCAGCCTCTTCCAAAGAGATTTGCAAATCGTAGCGCAGGTCTTCGCCCCTGTTGCGATCTCCCCGGCCGCCACCACCACCACCACCGCCGAAAAACTGTTCAAAGATGTTTTCCCCGCCGCCACCACCGCCATTGAAGACCTCTCTGAAGATGTCGAACGGATCATGAGATCCGCCTGCACCCGCCCCCGCGCCGCGCCCGCCGCCGCCGCCTTGGGTGAAGGCTGCATGGCCGTAACGGTCGTAGGCGGCGCGTTTCTGGTCGTCGAACAAAACGTCGTAGGCTTCGCCTAGTTCCTTGAACTTGTCCTCGGCAGACGCATCCCCCGGGTTTTTATCGGGGTGAAACTTTACCGCCAACTTGCGGTAGGAGCGTTTGATGTCTTCTGCAGAGGCGTCTTTAGGAACCTGCAGCACTTCGTAGTAATCGCGTTTTGAAGCCATGAAAAAGGGTGGGTGAACTGGAGGAGTTCAAGGGTTTTAAAGTCTGACAAACCGGCGCTGGCGAGGGTGCGGCGTTTCTTTTCCTCGGGTGAATGCCTTGGATGCCGCCAACCCCGCCCGCGTTCGCTCCGGCCGGGAGCCGTTAGGCGGCCGAACCGCCCGACACCACCACAAGGGCGGCGCGCACCAGACGGTCTTTGAGTCGGTAGCCCTTGCGCAACTGGCGCACGACGGCGCCTTCGGCCACTTCGTTGCTGGGTTCCTGGGCGACGGCTTCATGCAAGTTTGGGTCAAACGGCAGGCCCGTGGACTCCAGGGCCTCCACTCCAAACTGGTGCAACACGTCCTCAAGCTGGCGCTTCACCATTTCCATGCCGGAAACAATCGGAGCGGCGCCGTCGCTGGTGCGGGCCGCCGTGAGGCCCAGCTCAAAACTGTCCAAAACGGGGATGAGTTTTTCCACCAGAGAAAAATTGGCGTACCGCACCGCGTCGTCTTTTTCGCGGTTGGCGCGTTTCCGGTAATTCTCAAAGTCGGCCTGGGAACGGAGGGCCAGGTCGCGGAAACGCTCCAGATCCGCCTGCACCTGGTTGATGGCGGCGTCTGAGCCAAAAGCGGACTGGGAAGCTTCGCCTTCCAGGGGATGAGCCCCTGCGGAGGAATCTTCTGCGTGTTCTGAAGGATGCTGTGTTTCTGTGCTCATTTTTTGCGTATCACAATCAAAGTAATGTCATCGTGCTGGGGGGCTGCGCCGACAAACTTTTTAAGGTCCTCCGTCAACCGCTCCAAAATAGCAGCAGCTCCCAGAGGCGCGCTTTCGACTATAGCGTGAGTGACCCGCTCCATGCCAAACTCTTCTCCTTCGGTATCGAGCGCCTCGGTCACGCCGTCCGTATATAGCACAAGACAATCGTTGGGATGCAACTCTAGGCAGAAATCGCGGGTGAAGCGGTCAAAGGCCTCGCCACTGTCAATCCCCACGGCCATCCCGGGCGGGTTGATTCGGGAAACGGAGCGGTCGGCCGCTCGGTAAAGGAAGGGGGCATCATGGCCTGCCCGGCAGAGGGTGATTTTCGGGGAGTTACGCTCCAAAACCATGTACGCCATGGAGATAAACATATCCTCTTTGATGTCCGGAAACAGCCGCTGGTTGACGTTTTTGAGCACCTGCGCCGCCGAGATTTCCCCCGGCGCCTGACTGCGCAGCACGCTGCGGCAGGTGGCCATGATTAGGGACGCCGGAACCCCCTTGCCGGAAACATCGGCAATCACCACCCCGCAGCGTTCAGGGTCGACATGCAGAAAATCGTAATAATCGCCACTGACATGCCTCGCTGGCACGTTGGAACCGACGATTTCAAACCCGTCGAAGTCGGGAGCCTTGGAGGGCAGGAGAATGCGCTGAATCTCCTGGGCAACCTGCAAGTCGCTGTCGAGCCTCCGCTTTTCGGCGGCGTCAGAAAAGACTTCCGCGGTGCGCAGCGTGAAGGCGGACTGCTCGGCAAGTGTCTGGAAGACCTGCATGTCCGACGTGGTAAAAGGCTCATCCACGGGCGCTCGAGCCAGAATGAGCACCCCAAAACTCCGGCCCGAGTAAAGCAGCGGAGCCACGGCCACGTTGCCCGAGATGCCCCCGTTGCGACGGGCGGGTACCAGACGGGGATCCTTGCTTCCAAGCACCTGCGCCTTTTCACTTTGCCAGACCTCGGCGAGGACGCCATCGCCCTTTTTGACCCGGCGGATGCGCAGTTGCCGGTGGATGGCCTCCTCCTCCACATGGCCTTCGTTGGGCAGTTCCATGAGCGCAGGGCAGCCTTTGGAGACGTAGGCAGGATGCATTTCCGACCCGGAATCATTCGCAAGATAAATAGCCCCCGACTGGCTGCGAAGAATACGCAGCAGACCCTTGACGATGAGCGTGTGCAAATCCGCAGGGCGGGCGGTGCCGGAGAGCGCTTCCCCCAAGCCATGGAGAAAGTCGAAAACCCTGGCCTCCTCCGTAACCACCTTCTCCCGTGCTTTTTGAAGCAAGAGAATGCGCATGCGTTGCCACGCGATAACCCCTCCCAGCGAGGCCACAGTGACTCCGCCTACGATGAGGGGAAGGGTGTCCATACTTTATCTATTCTCCTCAACTCAGGCGTTCCGCCAACCCTCATTTGTGGAGAATCATCATTCCGCAGGTATTTTCGTCCAACCGTCCCCCGGCGGACGGAGGTGCAGCTGGACCTTGGCGCGTGCGCTTTTTGCAAAATCACGCTGGTCTGCCGGCAGCTCCGGGTCCGCAAGGGCCTTGTCAAAACTTTGCAACGCCGCCTCCCCCTTCCCCGTGGTCGCTAACGCCTGCCCCATATAAAGATCATACCAGCTGGTAGACCGTTTTTCACGCGTTGCGAGCTCAATGAGCTGGCGCAGAATGAGGACTTCTTCCTGAAAAGCGCGCACTTCATGGCTGATCTTTGCGTGCATAAAAAGCATGACCGGATCTTTCGGCGCCTCTTCCAAAAGCTCCCGAGACAATTCATAAGCCTCGGCAAATCGCCGCGAAAAATAAAGCCCCTGCGCCTTGACCGAGAGCGCCGGCCGAAACCGCTTCTCGCTGCGCAACGCCCTGTCCGCGGCCGCCACCGCCTGCTTCCACTCGCCGCGCGCCAACCGATACCACCCCTCCGCCGCACACACCGGAGCGCCTGAGGCATCCAGTTTTTTTGCCACCTCCAGCAATTCACCCGCCGCCTCCAAGCGTCCCGCAGCCACCAATCTTTCGGAAATAGCCGCCACCGCCGCGGCCCGCACCGGGTTGGGAGCCTTGTCCCAGCGCCCCGCCTCATTCCAAATCGACTCCATTGTAAAAGTCTCCGCCCCCCCTCGCCGGTAGACCAGCGACCAGGGATCCACCCGATCCAAAGCCCAGTCCTGGGTTTTAAGCAGATGCTCCATCAGGGGCCGGAACTGCATCGGGTCTCCGACCAAAAGAAGGACCTCAAACCGTTCCTGCCTGTCGAGTTGCCTGAACAGCTTGGGATCCATCACCGCCTGCGCCATCGCCCGCACGTGTTCGGACGAGGAGACGCGGTCCTCGGCGCCGAGCCAGACAGGCGGGGTTTTGACCAACTCGGAAAAGGCGGCTCCGTTAAAGTAAATCTTCTTTGCCCCCAACTGGACCACATGCGCAAGCACCGGAGCCATCTCTATAGGGAGCGTCGAAGGGGCGCGGGAACACCCGCCCACCGCCAGCGCCGCACACCCGGCAAGGAAGCCGCCTCTCAGGCCTTGGCTAAATAGAAGATTCATGCTTTTTGAGCCGTCTCCGTCGCCCCCAAAGCAATCCGGCGAACCACCTCCCCCGCAGCGACGAAGCCAAACGCGCCGGTCACGAATGTGGCTGCACCAAACCCGCTGGCGCAGTCCATGAGAAGGGCGCCACCGTCCTCCCGCGCCTCGCAGACCTCCCCGTTTGACCAAGGATACACCGGCGGTTCTGCAGAAAAAACGCAAGGAATCCCCATCATTTTCCCAGGAGCGAACTCCAGGCCATGTACCCGCCGTAAGTCCCGGCGGACAACCTTCAGCAGGGGGTCCTGCCCGCTTTGGCCCAAGTCGGACACCCGCACCGCCGTGGCATCCCGTTTTCCCCCGGCGCCGCCTATGGTCAGCACGGGCAGTTCACGTTCGCGGCAGGCGGCTAACAGAAGACACTTGTTCACAGGCACATCGATGGCGTCGATGACCCAGTCAAAAGACTCCCCAAGGAGCCGCTCCGCGGTGGCCCGGGTGAGAAACTCCTGCTCCGCGCGCACCGCGCATTCCGGGTTGATAAGCCGGACGCGCTGGGCCAAAACCTCCACTTTAGGGCGCCCCACGGTGTCGCTCATGGCGGGCAGCTGGCGGTTGATGTTCGTCACGCAAACCTCATCAAGATCAATCAGCGTGAGCGAGCCTACCCCGGACCGAGCCAGCGCCTCCACCGCCCAAGAGCCCACCCCGCCCACCCCGACCACACAGACGTGGGCTTGCGAGAGTTTTTGGAGGCCGGCCCGGCCATAGAGGCGCGCGATGCCGCCAAAACGCGGGTCATCGCAAAAGGGGGGCGCAGGGGGAGGAAGCGGCATCATGGCGGGGCGAGACCTTCATTCTACAGGGTTTTTGAAACTCGCTCAGGAAAAATCAACCCGGCCCGCGAAAAAACCGGCGCTGAAACGGCGCCCGCTACGAACATACCGCCTTGCGCCCGGGCGCGGACCCGTCAAGGTGGGCCCGTGAAATTCCTGCCCTTTATTGCCGCTCTTATGCTCACAACAACCGCCCTTTTCGCTGCTGGCCCCGTGCGCCATGTAGTTTCCTTCAAATTCAAAAAGGAAGCGAGCGCCGATGACGTTCAAAAAGTCGAAGCGGCCTTCGCGGCCTTAAAGGCAAAGATCCCCCAAATCCAATCGCTGGAATGGGGCACGAACGTGAGCACCGAAAACTTGGACAAGGGATTCACCCACATTTGGGTGCTCAGCTTTGCGGACGCAGCGGCACTCAAAGTTTACTTGGACCATCCTGAGCATCAGGCTTTTGTGAAGATCCTCAAACCCAGCCTCGAGGATGCTTTCGTGCTGGATTTCCAGCCGCGTTAGTCCACCGCTTTAGAACCCTGGGGCTCAAGGGGCGCACTGCATCGCCCCTCCCATTTTTGCGTAAAACTGCTTTTTGCTTTCAGCGGCGGTCTGTCTCGCGGAGACTCAGCGCCCCTTTTCCCATGGCTCTTATTGTCCAAAAATACGGCGGCACCTCCGTCGGCAATCCGGAACGCATCCTCAACGTGGCGCGGCGTGTCATCGAAACCCAGTTGCAGGGCCACCAGGTCGTGGTCGTCGTGTCGGCGATGAGCGGGGTCACCGACAACCTCATCAAGCTTGCCCGGGACGTCTCCCCCAACCCCAGCGAGCGCGAAATGGACGTGCTCCTGGCCACCGGCGAACAAACCACCATCGCACTCACTGCCATGGCCGTCTCCGGCCTCGGCCACAAGGCGGTCTCCCTCACCGGCGCCCAAGCCGGCATCGTGACAAGCGAAGTCCACACCAAGGCGAAGATTGCCACCATCTCGCCCGAACGCGTGCTGGAGGCCTTGCGGGAAGGAAACATCGTGATCATCGCGGGCTTCCAAGGCGAAACCGCCGAAGGCTCCATCACCACTCTGGGCCGGGGCGGCTCCGACCTCACCGCCATCGCCATCTCGGCGGCCATCAAGGCGGACCTTTGCCAGATCTTCACCGACGTGGACGGAGTTTACACCTGCGACCCGCGCATCGTTCCCACCGCCACCAAAATCCAGGAAATTTCCTACGATGAAATGCTGGAAATGGCCTCCAGTGGCTCCAAAGTCATGCAAAGCCGGTCGGTGGAATTTGCAAAAAAATTCGGCGTCACCTTCGAGGTGCGCTCCAGCTTTAACTACAACCCAGGAACCATCGTGAAAGAAGAAACTGCAAGCATGGAAGCCGTCGTGGTACGGGGAGTGAGCATCGAAAAGAACCAGGCCAAGGTCACCATCGCCCACGTGCCCGACAAACCAGGCACGGCCGCCCGCATCTTCACCACCCTCGCCACCTCTGGGGTGATCATCGACATGATCGTCCAAAACGTCAGCGTACAGGGCTCCACGGACATTTCCTTCACCTTGTCCAAGGACGAACTGCCCAAGGCCCAGGCCGCCCTCGAGCCAGTCGTGAAAGAAGTCGGTGCCAGCGGTTTCCACTCTCAGGAAGGCATCGCAAAGCTCTCCATCGTAGGCATCGGAATGCGCTCCCACTCCGGAGTGGCCGCCAAGCTGTTTGAATCTCTCAGCGCCGGCTCCATCAACATCCAAATGATCTCCACCAGCGAAATCAAAACGGCGGTGATTATTGAAGAATCGCGGATCGCAGAGGCCGCCAACCTCGTCCACGAGGCGTTTGGCTTGGGGCAACCGGCTGCCTAGCCTGGGGCAACCGGCTGTCTAAAACGGCCTGCAGACACTGAGCGGGAGCGCGGCTAGCCCCCTTCGCTCAAGCGTTTCTTGGGGGCGTCGAGGAGAAGCTCGTGCGCCTCTGCCAAAATCCCCCCGAGTTTGTCGGCAAAGGCATACCCGCTCAAGGCCTTTTGAATGGCCTCCGCGTCCGCTTTGCCAGCGTTGGCCCCCGGGAACCAGTGCCCTGCGTTGCCCATCAGATTGTAGCGCATTCTGCCCCACTGCAGCAGGTCCAAGCCCTTGACGTACGTCCAGATGCGCAGGACTTCCTGGAGGTTCACCTCCCCAGGCACGTCCACGTAGGCGGGAAGGTCCCTCGCCCAGCCGCGGCACCAGTCCGCTCCCAGCGCCTCCTCCAAGGCGGCCCGCAGCCGCGCTTCGATCGGCGCAACCACCTCCGCCGCGCGGTCGTAAAACTCCAGAGAGCGGACGTGTTCGTCAAAGTCGCCCGGGCGCGCGGCGCCGACAGAAAGCGTGTGGACCTCTGGACGGGAGAGGCACCAGAGGTTGTTAAAAGCGATGGGAGAAAGAGGCGAGCAAAGGTCAGAGAGCTTGGGCGGGGGAGAATACAGCATCCCCCCCTTGTCGTTGGGGCTGATGATAAACAGCCCCATGTCGCGCGCGGTGGCGGCATGGAAGGCGCCGGTATTGAGTTCGTTCACGAAATACCAGTGCAGGTTGACGTAATCGAAGTCGTCGGTCTCGATCGCCTTCACGATGAGGTCGTTCGTAGCATGGGTGCTGAACCCCACGTGCTTGCAAAGCCCCTCGGACTGCAGCTGGCGAGCCATTTCAAGACAGCCGCCCTTGCGAATGGACCACTCCAGGGTCTGGGCGTCATTCACTCCGTGCAAAGACAACAACTCGACGTGGTTGAGCCGCAGGTTGGAGAGCGACTGCTCGAAGGTGCGGCGGAACTGGGCGGGATCCGCCATCGGTTCCACCTTGGTCTGCACGATCATTTTTTCACGCGGCAGTTTGGGCAAAATCCACCCCAGCTGCATCTCGCTCGTCCCATAGCCCCGCGCCGTCTCGATGTGGTTGATCCCCAACTCCAAAGACCGCAACACCGTGGCCTCCAGGTTGCGCTGCACGGACTCCTCCACCTTCTCCGCCGGCAAGTCCTCCCAACTCTGCTGAAAACGCATCCCTCCACAGGAAAAAACGGGAATCTGCAAATTGGTTTTTCCAAAACGACGGTACTTCATGGCCGATATTGTGGAGAACATAGCGCCGCTGGCAACGCTCTTTCCCTCTTTCCAAGTCATGGCATCATTGGCCCCATGACCCCGGCCGATCGCCAAACTCGACTCGCCCAAGAACTCCTCCGGTTTGAAGACCCCCAGGAGCGCCTCTCCTTTGTCCAAGACCGTGTCCGCCGAAAACCGCCGCTCCCGGACGCGCTCCGCACCGAGGAAAACCGCGTGAAAGGCTGCCTGACAAAAGTTTGGCTCGCCCCCTCTCTTTCCTCCGACCGCTGCACCTTTGAGGTCGACTCGGAATCCCCCATGGTGCGCTCCCTCGCCGCCCTCATCGCCGAACCCTTCTCGGGCGCCACCCCGCGGGAGGTGCTGGAGTTCGAGTGCCGTATTTTGGAGGAAAGCGGCCTCCTGAAGCGGATCACCCCCACCCGACTCCACGGCCTCGCCCAACTCGAGGGGGCCATCCGCTCCTTCGCGCGCTCCTGCCTCTCCCACAGCCAGCCATGCATCTAAGCGACGCCCACTGCCACCTCCAAGACCCGCGCCTGCAAGACACCCTGACCGACACCCTTCGCGAGTGCCGCGCCCGCGGCATCCACCGGTGGATGGTCAACGCCACCCGCGAGGCGGACTGGGCCGCCGTAACCACTCTCGCCACCACCGAGCCCGGAGTACACGCCTCCTACGGGCTGCATCCCTGGTGGCAGGCGGAACGCTCCCCCCACTGGGCCTGCCATTTGGAAATGCTGCTCAAGCAACACCCTGAGGCAGCCCTAGGCGAAACGGGTCTGGACCGCTGGATGAAAAATCCAAACATAGAGGACCAAATTCGAGTGCTCGAGGAGCATCTGGAACTTAGCCGCACCCTTGACCGTCCCATCACTTTGCACTGCCTCAAGGCCTGGCCGGAACTGGCCGCCTGCCTCAAACGTAGCCCCCCCTCCAAAAAGGGCTTCCTCCTCCACAGTTACGCCGGTCCCGAAGCCCAGATCGAGGGTTGGGTCCGGGCAGGCGCCTTTTTTTCGCTTTCCCCGGGCTTTTTGCACCCCCGCAACGCGGCACGGCGCGCCGCGTTCACGAAAGTCCCGCTAGAGCGCCTGCTGCTGGAAACCGACGCCCCGGACATGCCGCCTCCCGAGACCCTCGCTATCCTCCGTCTTAAGCGTGAAGACAGCCAGCACCTGAACCACCCCGCAAACCTAGCCCTCTGCTTGGATGCGGTCGCGGCGGACCGGGGGATGCGTCCTGAGAAACTGGTGTTACAGGTCGAAAAAAACGCCTCCTGCGCATTCGGTTGGGTCTGAGGCGGGGATTTCCGCGTTTTTTTTCCCTTTTTTACAGCGAAAACGGCCCCCGCATCCCCTGCGGCGCGGAATTTGCTCTGTTAGATGGCCCGCTGATTATGAAATTTAAATCTACCAGACTCTGCCTCCTGCTTTGGCCGTTATCTGTTGCGCCGGCATACTCAGCGGCGATCCAGAACCTGACCTTCACCGATGTGGTCAAGGACGTCATCATCATCGATGTCGCCTCGAAGAAGGAAAGCCCTGCTAAGGCGGGGGATCTGTTAGTTCCGCCCAACGTCCTCAAAACAGGGCCTGACTCCCGGGCCGAATTGATCGCTGAGGACAAAACCGTCACCCGGGTGGGTGCCAACACCATTTTCTCCGTCGAGGCCGACAGTCGCGACGTCAACCTGACTCAGGGCAGCGTTCTCTTTAATTCTCCCAAGGGCAAAGGCGGGGGGCGCATCAAAAGCGCGGGGGCGACAGCCTCCGTCCTGGGAACCACTTTGATTGTGGGAGCGAATCCATCCGGAGGATTCAAGGTGATGCTGCTTGAAGGCAAAGGCCAGGTCACGGGAGCAAAGGGAGGTTCCTCCAAACTTTCGCCGGGCCAGATGAGTTTTGCGCTCCCCGGAAAACCTCCAACCGCTCCCCTGAACTTCGCGCTCAAGGGCAATGTGAGCGGCTCCAAGCTGGTCGGCGGGTTTTCAAAACCTCTCGCGTCCATCGCAAAAATCGAGGCTGCCGTGAACGTCCAGCAGGCAAAAATAGCAAGCGGCGGGCTCGAAACAACCGACCTTGCCATTGGAGACCAGCCCGGAGTCGCCACCCAAGTGGACCCCGCCCTGGTCAGGGCGGCCGAAGCCCAAATCAAGGAACTCCAAGTTGCCATTCTTGAGGCGATCGGCAAAATAGCGCAAACGATCAGAGAGCAGCGGGCTGCCGAAGAGGAAACGAGTACCAACAGCTCCAGAGTGCCGAGCGATGATTTTTTGGCGGCATTGCCTTACATCCTCAGCCTGCCCTCCCTCGAAGCGCCAAATCCCCCTTTGATCGCTCCCGAGAAACTCATTTTCGGGGTCGACGGCTCCGGCTTGGAAACCAGCGGTAAAAACGCCGGTTCAAAAATGATCACCTCGGTCCCGCGTGGCCAAACCGCGTTGGGCAACCCCTTGATTGCAACGCTCCTTTCCAAGGACATCACCCTCACGCTCCCTGCGCTGAAGTCGGACCGCTTCCTCCTCGGCCCCGGGGAAACCAAAGACGCCAGCGCCATCGTGGCTCTCAGGGATCTAAAGATCAACGGCAGCATCGACTTCACTGGATTTGACAACCTGCGGACTTTTCCGGACTTGAGCGGAGCGGCAACCGTCAATGGCAGCAAAACCGTGATTTTTCCAGAAATCGGAGGCCTCGAAGTCGGCATGACGATCGCGGGTGACGGCATCCCCGAAGGCAGCGTCATCACTGCGATCGATATCAGGACAAACTCGGTCACCCTGTCAAAGGCGATCGACACGAAGACGACAGAGACCACGTCCCCGACCGTCTCTCAGACTGTCACCCGGTCTGGAGAGTGGACCAAGGGCAAGGCTGTCGTAATCTCTGAGAATGTGGCGGGCCTGATGGTCGGAATGACGGTGGTCAATCCGGCCTTCCCCGCAGGCACGGTTATTAAATCCATCTCCCAAGAGGGAAGAATCACGCTCAGCAGCCCGGCTACGGAGAACGGAAGTGGAAATTTCGATTTGAGCGGCATCAAACTGAACCCGTACGTTGCCCTTTCTGGAACTTGGTTGAAGGATAGCGCTGTGGTCACGGGAGCAAACACCGCAGGCCTGCTTCCGGGGATGAGCATGACCAACCCGGCGTTCCCGAGCGGGACCGTCATTGAATCCATCTCCGCCGACGGGAAAATCACCTTAAGCAAACCCGCCACGATCGACGGGAGTGGCGATTTTCAGTTGGTGGGACTTCAGACGGGCACGCCCTTGATCCTGAGTGCCGGCAACTCCATCGCCATCAGCAAGGGCTCCGCTCTCAACATTGCGACCTCCCTTTTGGACATCTATGCCGCAGGCACGGGATTTGAGGCAAAAGGGCTTGCGTTTTCACTGTTGGAAAAACTAACGCTTGAGACGTTACTGCCTCTCGACAAGGCCGCCAGAACCCCGCTCGTTCTTGACAGTGTTTCCATCGTAAACGAATGGCCCCTTGAAAAGACCCAAGCCTCGGCTGGCGTGATCAGCATGAAGGCCCCCAGCATTTCGATCGTCGACTCCATGCTCAGTGCGGGGGCCGTCAAAATCGAATCCTTTGAGGGCGACGTCACCCTCTCGCGCCGGGGCATCAAGGGCACCGTCGAAACGACCGCCTCACTCACTAATCCTGAAGTTGAAATCTCCAAGATCACGCTTGAGTCTGCCGCAGATCTTGCAGGCTTGAAGGTAGGCCAGGGCATCACGGCAAGGGTGGGCCAGAGCGTCACAGCGTTGCAAAGTATTCCAAGCGGAACGACCATCACCAAAATCGAAGGAAATGTCCTCACCCTGAGCGATACGGTTTTGGGCGGGCTCTCGGGGCCCCTCACCGCCTTCAGTTCCAGCGTACTTCCCTTGGGAATTACAGACCCTTATTTGATTGCGGTCAGCAGCTCTGTGCTCAGCGTAAAATCGGCTGGGAACCTCTCCATTGGCAACATCCCTCTTTTCACGATCGATTCCACCTTTGAATCAGGCGGCGCGCTGTCGCTCAGTGGAGTGACCTTTATCCAAGGTGACACGGCCTTGGAACAGACCATCACTGCCACCTCAAAAACCTTTCTGAAATTTGAAGATACGACGGCTTCCAATGTGATAACCACGACGCTTGCGGCAAAGGAAGGGGCGCTCACCCTATCTGATTCGATCATCGGCAACCCTCAAGGTTTCTTAGATTCGATCCCAGAAGGCGCGGCTTCTGCAAATATAAAGACTCGGTTCACCGCAGAGGCGGAAAAGGCAGCACTGATCCTGCAATCCATCACAAACAGCGAAACTGGATTACATGCAGACAGCATCGAGCT